>CAZTCM010000139.1:345-4064 GCA_964612285.1 uncultured Alistipes sp. | reverse complement strand
AGCGCGATCGCGGAGTCTTCCGTTCACTCTTCGAATCGGATCCCTACGACTTCGATGCCGAATATGAGGCACAACGCAATGCCACCTACGAAACCTTCTTCAACCGTTCGACACGCGCCTTGAAGCGCGACCTCAAAGCACGCATCGTCGCCATGGAGGAGCAGATGGAGGAGTTGGCCGCAAGTTATCTGGCCCTCGACGAGGAGATTCAGCGCGTGGGGGCCCAAAGCACCTGCATACCGGCCATCCAGCCCGTCATCAACAAGCAGCTAACCCTGCTGACCACCTCCTACGGCATGCGCATCCACCCCTTCTACAAGACGTTGCAATCGCATCAAGGGGTCGATTACGCCATTCCCGAAGGGTCGCGTGTATTTGCTACGGCCGACGGGAAGGTGCGCGATGTTTCGCGACGCAACTCCACCTCGGGGCAGACCATCGTCATCGACCACGGCAACGGCTACACCACCTCATACAGCCACCTCTCGCACATCTCGGTACGCAAGGGGCAGCAGGTGCGTCGTGGCGACATCATCGCCTTGTCGGGCGATACAGGTCTTTCGTTGGCCCCTCACCTGCACTATGAGGTGCGGTTGAAGGGGGTCCGCGTCGACCCGATACACTACTTCTTCATGGAGCTCACCCCTTCGGAGTATCAACGCCTGATGCGCATCGCTCAATCGGGCATGCAGGCCTTCGACTAAATCTTCCTCCGATGCACCACCCCATTCGGCTCATTTTACTCGATTTCGACGGCACGCTGGTCGACACACGTCGCGCCAATGCGCGGGCCTATATCCAAACACTGGCCGAGGTGGGTATTCACATCGACGAAGCGACCTACCTCGCCCGCTATTTCGGAATGCGGTGCAACGAATTTATGACTGCGATGGGGATTACCGATTCGGCCGAGCGAGAGCGTCTGCGTCTGCGTAAAATCACACTCTACCCCGACTATTTCGAGACGCTGCGACTCAACGAACCGCTGTGGCAATTCTGCCAAGACTTTCGCCGAAAGGGCGGGCATGTTTGGATTGTCTCGACGGGTAGCCGCGCCAATATCGACAACGTGCTTCGTCATCTTCGCCTGGAAGAGGGTTTCGACGGTATCCTCTCGGGGCTCGAAATCGAACATCCGAAGCCGGCCCCCGACTGCTTCTTGGAGGTGATGCGACGCGAAGGGTGTACGCCGCGCGAAACGCTCATCTTCGAGGATTCGCCCGTCGGTCTGGAGGCTGCCGAGGCGAGTGGCGCCTCCTATTTTCGGGTGCAGTTCACCGATTGATTTATCGGCGACAAATCTGTTTGAAATCGCAATAGGTGCAACTATTCACGTCCTCGCATTGGCGGAACGGGATGGTCGGATTGAAGAGTTCGGCCACCGTATTGCGCA
Source organism: uncultured Alistipes sp. (assembly GCA_964612285.1). Classification (GTDB taxonomy): domain Bacteria; phylum Bacteroidota; class Bacteroidia; order Bacteroidales; family Rikenellaceae; genus Alistipes. The sequence goes on along the minus strand of CAZTCM010000139.1, from coordinate 2,671 downwards.
GCAACCGTTCGAACTCCGCGGCATAGCTTGAATAGGCCGCCACCGCTTCGTCCCGCTCCTTATCCTGCAACCAGGGGTCATATCCGGCCTCGTGCATACTGCGCACATAGTAGAGCGAAGGAACCACTTCTCGATGGCTCTGGTGGCTGAGCATCATCGCATAGAGCATCGTTTGCAGGATGTTCGACTGACGCTGATGTGCTTCGCCATGGAAGAGCGCCTGCAACCCTTCAAATTCGAGGTGAGCCGCTCCGGTCTTATAATCCACCACGCGCAAACGCCCATCCTCCAAACTATCGATGCGGTCGGCAATACCGGCCAGTTTGAGGGCATAGCACCGCCCCTCGACCTCGAACGGGAAGGCATAACCCACCGACATCTCGCGCCCGATGATGGCAAAGTGGTCATGCTGTGCATCGTAGGTCATGACCTGTTGCAGATAGCGCGTGACAATGTTGCGCACCAGCATCAGGTTGCCCGAATAGGCCTCCTCGGTTGCTTGGGCATCGTGCAGGTAGTGCTCCGAGATTGCCTCTTCGACGGCTCGCCGCACCGTCCCCGTATCGCGCAGGCGCAAGAGTTCATCGCCCGGGAAGGTCCTACGTTCCAACGGACCATAGAGCCGTTGGGCCGCCGCATGCAGAATCGTACCGAACATCGGAGCATCCAACTCCTCGGCCACCTCCTCCTCGGCTTTCAGATGAGCCACCGAGTGGAAATAGAAACGCAGTGGACATGCCACATAGCGATAGAGTGCCGTGGGCGACAGCGTAGCCTTGCTCTCTGCATCCACAAAACGGTGCAACGAAGCCATCACATGGGCATCTTTGGCGACCTCGACAGGGGCCGGTTCGACCAGATTGACATCGACACCCACCTCTATCTTCTGTACCGTGAAGGGGCTTTCGTAATCCAATTGGCGGATGTAGCGGCTCGGCTCACCGGTCGATTTCTCGTCGGCATGCGAGCAGTAGAGCATCCAGACACGCTCGGCACGCTGGACAAGGCGGTAGAAATAGTAAGCATAGACCCCCTCGTGGTGTTCGGGTGTGGGGAGTTCGTAGGCCGTACGCAGCGTATAGGGGATGAACGACGACTGCCCCATGCGGTTGCCAGGGAAATTATCGTCGGTCATCGAGAGGAGAATCACATTCCGAAAATCGAGGTTACGGGTTTCGAGAATACCCATCACTTGAAGCCCTTCGAGCGGCTCTCCCTCAAAGGGGATACGCACCGTTTGCAGGTGACGCCACAGCAGCGAGGTGTAGACCTCGTTTTTCAGTTCGATGTCACACGCCAGCAATGTATTGTGCAACTTGCGCACCTCCTCCGAAGCGACCGACAGAAACTCCAAGCGGCGGCTGCGCTCCTCCCCCTCACAGGGGAGTGCGGCGACCATCGACAACACCTCGACCAGCCAGGCCGAAAACCCCTGCCACGTCTCAACCCGACGAAACACCTGCGCCAACAACGGTCGTGTTGCCAAGAGGTCGGCATCGACCGTAATACGTCGCTCGGTCACAATGTCGTCGAGCAATTTGCGACAATGCACTGCATCACACGCCGTCACATAAGGGTGCGCCAACAACCCCGTCACATCGACGTGGTAGAAGGCATCGGTCGTACCCCGCTTGCGGGCATGGTTTTGCAACTCGATGAGGCGCTCGATGAAGGTGTAGACGAGGGTCTGTTGCAGCGGATAACCCATCGTCACATTCACCTTGCCGGCCTCCTCGGGCAGGGCATAGAGCAACGGCACGAGCAAGCGTTCGTCGGTCAGCACGATGGCCGTCTCCTTATCAAGCGGCCCCTGCACAGCGAGTTGTTCGAGAATCTGCGCCACCTCTTTGCACTGCACAGCATTCGACACGGCTGCAACCGCCGCCACCCGCTTCTCGCCGGACATGGCATCGTGAGTCAGCGCTGCCGCCGGTGGGAAGGCCCGCAAATTTTCGCGCAGGAACATCCCCGCCTCTTGCTCGGTCGAGGTCGTATAAGCATCGTCATAATCCCAGTAGAACTCAGCCTCGGTGGTTGTCTGCAAAAAGCGGAAGAGTATCTTTTCGCAGGTGGACAGGGCATTGAAACCAGCCACCGCAAAACGTGCATTTTCCGGAAAGCGAAACGTACCTGCCTCGATGCGCTCGGCCGCAGCACGCTGCATCATTCCGCCATAGGCCATATTCAATTCGCCGAGGCGGCTGCGGAAACGATGGTAGAGGGGCCGCAACGTGCGCCACACCTCCAAAAAACGCCGTTTCTCGGCCGAGAGATTGGCTTCGGGACCCAATGTCGACCAAAATTGCAGAATCTGCAACTGACGCGG
>CAZTCM010000139.1:0-335 GCA_964612285.1 uncultured Alistipes sp. | reverse complement strand
CTCTTTGATATCTTCGATGTTGCGAAAGAGTTGGTCGGCATCGATGCGATATTTGTCGATGGTATCGAAATCCGAGAGCAGCATCTCGCCCCAGAAATAGAACTTATCGAACGGCTCGTGATGAAACTCACTGTAAATCTTGTAAAGTTCGGTCACCAGGCGCAGACGGTCGCCACAGACCAGGCCCGAAATCTCGCTCATCAACTCGTCGATGGTCGACCAGCGCGGTTGCCACATCGGACGCGTCGTCACCTCGGCGAGTGCCTCGACAAAAAACAAACGGGCACGACGCGAGGGGAACAAGATGCGAAATTCGGACAAGTGGTCGGCATGGC
>CAZTCM010000138.1:0-4091 GCA_964612285.1 uncultured Alistipes sp. | reverse complement strand
ATCGTTCAGCGCGCTATGGGCGGTCGAGATGCTCTATCCGGAGAGTACCTTTACGCCCTTAGAATAGGGTAGAGATTTTACGGCCGGCCATAATCGCGCCGGCCGAAAATCAGCGACCCTACGCGTACCGAGGTCGAGCCGCATGCGATGGCCAGCGGATAGTCGTCGGACATCCCCATCGAGAGGGTGTCGAACGCCGCACCAAAGTGGGGTTTTAGACAGGTGTAGGCGGCATGCAGTGCCTCGAAATCGGCCCGAATAACCGCCTCGTCGTCGGTGTTGGTGGCGATGCCCATGATGCCGCGCACGCGCAGGTGGGGGCAAGTGTTCAACGCACCCGAAGCGACGTAGGCCTGCAACTCGTCGAGCGCCCATCCCGTCTTGCTCTCCTCACGCGCCACATGAATCTCGAACAGCACATCGACCACGCGGTCGCATTTGGCCGCTTCGTGTTCGACAGCCTCGCACAAACGCGCACTATCCACCGACTCGATCATCGCCACAAAGGGGATGATGTACTTTATCTTATTGGTTTGCAGGTGGCCGATCATGTGCCACTCGATATCCTTCGGCAGGGCCTCGTATTTAGCCTTCAACTCCTGCGGACGACTCTCGCCAAAGATGCGCTGACCGGCATCGTAGGCGGCAGCAACCGCCTCCGCGGGGTGTGTCTTCGAGACGGCAACGAGTTGTACATGCGACGGCAACGTGGCACGAATGGCAGCTATCTGCCCGGCAATCGGGGTGTGGCTCATGGGATAAACAATCTTTTGGTCGTCAAAAGTAACCATTTTTGCCGGAAAACCGGTCGATGCGCATGCAAATTTTCACTTTCAGTTGCTGTTTTGCGATTTGTTTCGTACTTTTGGCTTTCAAATTAATCTGTTTGTACTATGAAGAAATCCCTGATTCTCGCGGTGCTGGCACTGATGGCCTATGCGACGGCTTCGGCCTGCACCAACTTTATTGTTACGCGCGGTGCCTCGACCGACGGCTCGATTTTGGTGAGCTATGCGGCCGACTCGCACGGCCTTTACGGTGCGCTGTACCACACAACGGGCGGCAAACACAAGCCGGGCACGATGCTGCCGGTCATCAACTGGGACGAGGGCAACTACCTCATCGACATCCCCCAGGCTCCGGTGACCTATACCACCAACGGCAACATGAACGAGCATTCGCTCATCATCGCCGAGACGACCTACGGCGGTCGCTCCGAGTTGGAAGACCCGACGGGAAAAATCGACTACGGCTCGCTTATTTACATCACGTTGCAGCGTGCCAAGACGGCGCGTGAGGCAATTCTGATGATTGCCGAGTTGGCCAATACCTACGGCTACGCATCGTCGGGCGAAAGTTTCTCGATTGCCGACACCGAGGAGGCGTGGATTATGGAGCTCATCGGCAAGGGTTTCAAGGATGACGGCAAGGGCGGCAACCTCAATAAGGGGATTGTCTGGGTAGCTCGCCGTATTCCCGACGGTTACGTTTCGGCTCACGCCAATCAGGCACGCATCACCAACTTCCCGATGAACGACCCCAAAAACTGCCTCTATGCTCCTGATGTCATCTCGTTTGCACGCGAGCAGGGCTACTTCTCGGGCAAAGACGAGGAATTTAGCTTCTCGGATGCCTATGCACCGGCCGATTTCGGGGCGTTGCGTGGCTGCGAGGCGCGTGTGTGGGCCTTTTTCCGCACCGTAGCCGAGGGGATGGACCAATACGAGGATTATGCCATGGGCTACAATCCGAAAAACAAGATGCCGTTGTGGGTAAAACCCGCACAGAAGGTGTCGCCCAAGATCGTCTTCGACTGCATGCGTGACCACTACGAGGGAACCAAGATGGACATGACGAAGGACCTCGGTGCAGGTGGCCATGCCTGTCCTTATCGTTGGCGCCCGATGTATTGGGAGGTAGACGGCGTTGAGTATTGCAACGAACGCGCTACGGCGACGCAGCAGACCGGTTTCTGGTTTGTGGCACAAGCACGTCCCTGGGCTCCGAAGGCGATGGGTATCCTTTGGTTTGGTGTCGATGATGCCGCCACTTCGTGCCTGACCCCCATCTACTGCTCCTCGACCGAGGTTCCCGAGTGCTTCCGCGAGGGCAATGGTTCGATGCTCGAATATTCGCCCACGTCGGCCTTCTGGCTCTTCAATCGCACGACCAATTTCGCTTACATGCGCTACGACATGATTTCGGCCGACATCCGCAAGGTGACCGACGAGTGGGAGAACCGCATGTTGGCGACGGCTGCCGAGATGGACACACAACTCGGCACGATGAAGAGCAAAGCCCTGCGCAAGCAGCTGACCGCCTACTCGGTGCAGACGGCTCAAACGCTTTTTGACCGCTGGCAGCGACTGAACAGCTACCTGCTGATTAAGTATGTCGACGGCAACCTGAAAAGCGAGCATGCCGATGTGCTGTCGTTCCTTGACAAGGACGGCTCACACCGTCATTGGGTCGAGAATGGCAACGGCAAGCAGATTCCGGGCAAGATTCAATACCCGGGCTACAACGAGGCATGGAAACGAGCCGTAGCAAAGGATAACGGTGAAATTCTGAAAGTGGTCAAGTAGCCATGAAATACGACATCATCGTAGTAGGTGCCGGCCCGGGCGGTTATGTGGCGGCAATTCGTGCAGCACAACTGGGTAAAAAGGTAGCCCTTGTCGAGCGAGCCGAAGTGGGGGGTGTATGCCTCAATTGGGGCTGCATCCCGACCAAGGCGCTGTTGAAGAGTGCCACGGTTTACCAATACTGCAAAAAGGCAGCGCACTATGGCATTGGTATTGAAGGGGGTGCAAACCCCGACTTAAAGGCAATCGTAGCCCGCTCGCGCACCGTCGCCGAGACCATGTCCAAGGGGATTCAGTTCCTGCTGAAAAAGAATGCCATCGACCTCATTACAGGCGAAGGACATCTCACGGCTCCACACCATATCGAGGTAGCCGGCGAACACCATGAAGCGGAGCATATCATCCTTGCAACGGGTGCCCGTCCGCGCGTGTTACCCTCGATTCCGGTGGATGGTCGACGCATCATCACCTCGAAGGAGGCGCTGTTGCTCGACGAACTTCCGGCCTCGATGATTGTGATCGGCACGGGGGCCATCGGCAGCGAATTAGCGTGGTTCTACGCCGCCTTGGGCGTCAAGGTGACGCTGGTGGAGTACCTGCCGCGCATGATGCCGCTTGAAGACGAGGAGGTGTCGAAGGCGATGGAACGTGCGTTCCGCAAACTGCGCGCAACGGTGCTGACCGGCACAACGGTGAAATCGGCCCGCGTGGTCGAGGAGCACTGCGAAGTGGAGATTGAAGGGAAGAAGGGCGCGGAGGTATTGACTGCCGACGTTGTTCTTTCGGCGGTCGGCATCGAGGCCAACATCCACGGCATCGGCTTGGAGGAGTTGGGCGTAGCGGTCGAGCGCGGCAAGGTGGTGGTAGACGACCTCTATCGCACCAATGTCGACGGTCTCTATGCCATTGGCGACATCGTCAAGGGCCCCGCATTGGCACACGTTGCTTCGGCCGAGGCCATCTGTTGCGTCGAGGCCATCTGCGGACTGCATCCTGCCCCCATCGACTACACGACCATTCCCTCGTGCATCTTCACCTCGCCCGAGGTAGCATCGGTGGGTCTCACCGAGCAGCAGGCCGTGGAGCAGGGAATTGCCATCAAGATTGGTCGCTTCCCCTTCACCGCTTCGGGCAAGGCCACGGCTGCCGGCGAGCGAGACGGCTTCGTGAAGCTGATTTTCGATGAGGAGGAGCGCCTGATTGGCGCCCACATGGTGGGAGGTTCCGTGACCGAGCTATTGGCCGAGCCGACCTTGGCCAAGGCATTGGGCGCTACGGCCCACCAGATTGCCCGCACGATACACGCTCATCCCTCGATGAATGAGGCGATGATGGAGGCCGCCGAGGAGGCCCTGGGTTGCGCAATCCATCTGTAAAGCGACCAAAAACCAACAAAAAAGAGCCTGTCTAACAAGTTTTTTGTTAGGCGGGTTTTTGTATATAATAAAAAGGACAACTATATACAATTTTATACCAACTTATATTAATTATATACATTAAAGTCCT
>CAZTCM010000137.1:0-4144 GCA_964612285.1 uncultured Alistipes sp. | reverse complement strand
CGCGCCTCGCAGGGGGCCACCTTCGTAATCAGGTCGCGGAGGCGGAGGATGGCGGGCGAAGCGCCGATAATCGGCTCGGCGAGAGCAGCACCCGCCGCACGGCGCGATTTCGAGCGGGAAGAGGCGCGCAGACGCTCGGCGTGTGCCCCCTCGGCGGCATGTTCCAACGTGCGATGTATCGACTGCAAAAGCCGGTTCATGTCGATGGGTTTGGTGAGGAAATCCTCGGCCCCCTCGTGCAGGGCGGCAATGGCCGTGTCGATGGTCGCCTCGGCCGAAAGCACGATGTAGGGAGCCGTCGTCGCATCGGGCTGCAACGGGCGGTCGGTGAGCACCACATCGAAGGGGATGCGGCCGCAGAGTGTGCGGGCTGCCGCCTCGTTTTCGGCTGTCTCGGCCGAGAAGCCCTCGTATTCGAGCCGTTCGCGCAGGGTATTTCGCATGCTTTTTGATGCGTCGAGAATTAAAACCTTGGTCATAACTTGTTATTCCTAAAATTTTGCCTATTTTTGTCCCAAAATTAGAAATTCCAACCATTGAAACCAATCGCACCTCGAAGCGACAACTCCCCGAAAAAAGGGGCCGAGATGCTTATTGAACCCGCCCTTTTGCCGCGCAAAACGAGCAAAAAAGCAAATTCGCAAGGATTTCAAAACAGATGAAAAGAAATTACAATTACACACGTCGCCGCCTCTTCCTGCCCGAGTATGGCCGACACATCCACGAGATGATCGATTCGCTGATGCTCATCGAAGATCGCTATGAACGTAATCGGCAGGCCCGCGCCGTCATCGCCGTGATGGGAAACCTCAACCCCCTGCTGCGCGACACGGCAGATTTCACGCACAAGCTGTGGGACCACCTCTTCATCATGTCTGATTTTCAGCTCGATGTCGACTCGCCCTATCCGCGTCCCTCGCGTCAGGAGCTGACCATCAAACCCCGCCCGCTGGGGTACAACCAGCACCGCATCTCCCACAAACATTACGGGCGCTATGTGCAGGCAATGCTCTCCTCGCTCGGCAGCACGCCCAAGAGCAGCCACACGGCAGAGGCCGTGGACAACATCGCACGCTATATGCGCACGAAGAGTTACGAATACAACCAAGAGTACCCCAGCAACGAGGTCATCGCAAAAGAGATTAAGCGCATGTCCGATGGTGCCATCGAAGTGAATGAAGCGACTCTCAATAACCTCCGAAATGAGTACAAACAACACTTTTCGGCACGTCAGAACAAGGGGGCGATGCAGCGCGGAAGACAGCAGCAACAGCGCGGTCGGCAGCAGCAGCACAACCCCAATTTCCGAAAAAACGGAGCCCAATACCGCAATTCGCAGAAATAATTGACGCGATTTCAAAAAAAAGGGTTATCTTTGTTAATTGAATTAGTCAAAAACACATGAAGAAACTAACCATCTATGTGGTGGCAGTGGTCGCAACCCTGCTTTGCAGCTGCCAATCCTCCGTCGTGAAAATCGAAGGGCGCTTTGTCGGCAACGACACCAAGACGGTCTATTTGGAGCAAGCCTCGTCGCTCGAAGGGCAGATTATCGACTCGACCACGCTCGACCAGGCGGGAAACTATACCCTGCTCGTGAAGGAGTCGCCGAAGACCCCCTCGCTCTACAACTTGATCTACAACGGAGAGCGCATCCCGCTCTTCCTCGCAGCCGGTGACCGCGTGAAGGTGACCGCAGCCGGCAGCATCATCAGCAACTACACGGTCGAAGGGTCGGAGGAGTCGGCCCTGCTGCGTCGTTTCTACCAGCCCTTCATCAATGGGGCACAACAGCTCGAATCAATCGCCTTGAAGTCGGCCGACGAAACCCTCTCGGAGGCGGAGCGCAAGGCCCTCATCGAGCAGTACACGACCGAATATTACCGCATCCGCCGCGCGCAACTCGAATTCCTCATCGCAGAGAAGGGTTCGCTGGCGGCCGTATACGCCATCTACCAGCGTCTGCCGGGTGACCGCTACCTCTTCGACGGGGAGAGCGACGTGGTCTACTACCGCGAGGTGGCCGAGGCCCTGGCCGAGCGCTATCCCGAATCGCCCTACCTGACGCGACTGAACAACGACATCGCCAACATGGAGGCCCAAACGCGTCTGGCAGCACAAATTGCCGAGGCAACCTTCCCCGATTTGGAGATGCCCGACATGTATGGCAAAAAGGTGCGTCTTTCGTCGCTCAAAGGGCAGGTCATCCTGCTCGAATTCTGGTCGGCAGAGTTGGGCAACAGCAACGTGCTCAACGCCGAGTTGAAGGAGCTCTATGCCAAATACCACACGGCGCACACACCACTGGAAATCTATCAGGTGGCCATCGACACCTCGAAGCCGCTGTGGATTAACACCGTGCAGGAGCAGGCGCTGCCCTGGATTTCGGTGAGCGATCTGCGCGGACGTGCATCGTTGGCGCTGGGTACCTACAACGTGCAGCAGCTCCCGACCAACTTCCTCATCGACAAGGAGGGAACCATCGTGGCTCGCAACCTGCGTGGCGCCGACTTGGAGCGTAAACTGGCCGAACTGACCCGCTAATGCACTACTTTGCCTCGGATATTCATCTGGGGGCAGGCTCTCCGAGCGAGGCCCGAGCAACGGAACATGCCTTTGTTGCGTGGCTCGACCGTGTGTCGCACGACGCAAAAAGCATCACTCTGGCGGGCGACATCTTCGATTTTTGGTTTGAATATCGGCGCGTGGTGCCGAAAGGGTTTGTGCGTACACTCGGCAAACTGGCCGAACTGACCGACCGCGGCATCACCATCCGCTACTTCACCGGGAACCACGACATGTGGCTCACCGACTACCTGCACACCGAGTGTGGCGTGGAAATCTACACGGAGCCGGCAGTGGTCGAGTTGGAAGGTAAGCGCATCTTCGTGGCCCACGGCGACAACATGAACATCGGCGGGCAGTGGGTGTTGCAGGCGATGAACCGCACCTTCCGCTCGCGCACGATGCGTTGGTTGTTCTCGTGGCTCGTACACCCCGACCAGGCGGTGCGCTTTGGCCGCTGGTGGAGCAACAGCTCACGCAAAAAGCACGGTACACATCAACTCGACGAACGCGTCACGGAGCCCCTCATCGACTATGCGCGCATGCACCATGGTGCGTTGCAGGCCGACCACTACCTCTTCGGACACATGCACCATGCCCGCGACTACCGCGAAGGTGCGCTGCATGTCGTGCTGCTGGGCACCTGGGAGGGTGGAATGAGTTCGTATGCCTGCCTCGACGAGGCGGGAAATCTTCACCTAAAAAAGGAGTAACACCATGAAACAATACCTCGACCTGTTGCAACGAATTAAGACGGAGGGCATCGTGCGCGGCGACCGCACGGGGACCGGCACGAAGAGTGTCTTCGGCCATCAGATGCGCTTCAACCTCGCCGAAGGATTTCCGCTGCTGACCACCAAAAAGGTCTTCTTGAAGGGAGTCATCCACGAGTTGCTGTGGTTCCTCGCCGGAGATACAAACATCCGCTACCTGGTCGAGAACGGGGTACACATCTGGGACAACGACGCCTTCCGCTACTACAACGAGCTCTGTATCAAGCACGGCATCCTGCCCGTAGAACGCGAAACCTTCCTCGCCTCGGCCGGCATCGAATCGCCCATCGAGGGGTATCGTTTCGGCGACCTGAACCATGTCTATGGGTACCAATGGCGCTCGTGGCCCAAAGCCGACGGCGGCATCATCGACCAAATCGCCGAGGCGGTGCAGTTGATTTGCACCAACCCTGAATCGCGGCGTATCCTGGTTTCAGCGTGGAATGTCGCGGAGGTGGAGGAGATGGCCCTGCCGCCCTGTCATGTGCTGTTTCAGTTCTATGTGGCCGACGGGCGTCTCTCGTGCCAGCTCTACCAACGCAGTGCCGACACCTTCCTCGGCGTGCCGTTCAACATCGCCTCGTATGCCCTGCTGACGCTGATGATGGCGCAGGTGTGCGGGCTGCAACCCGGCGAATTTGTCCATACACTCGGCGATACACATCTCTACCTCAACCACATGGAGCAGGTCGACGAGCAACTCTCGCGCACACCGCGTCGGCTCCCCACGATGCGTCTGAATCCCGAGCGCAAATCGCTCTTCGACTTCCGCTACGAGGATTTCGTGCTCGAAGGGTATGACCCCT
>CAZTCM010000136.1:0-4183 GCA_964612285.1 uncultured Alistipes sp. | reverse complement strand
CCCTTCGGGTTGCCCGTCGAGCCCGAGGTGTAGTTGATGACGCAGACCTCCTCCATTGCACGTTCGGCAAAGTGCACCTCTTCGGGCTGCAATCCCGCGGGGTGTACAGTCGCAAAGCGGGCGTGACGTTCGGCGTAGAGCGTAGCAAACTCTCCGCGCGAAGCGAGCAGTTCACCCGTGCGCATATCGACGACTCCCAACAACTGGGGCATCGCCTCGAAGTCCATCTTCTCGAAGAGGGTACGGTCGGTGTAGAGCAGGCGACTGTCCGAGTGGTCGACCAAGCGTTGGGAGTCGGTGGGCAGGTAGCCGCTCAACAACGGAACGGCAACATAACCGCCGGAGATGGTGGTCATGAAGATGCGCATCCAGTTGGACGAGCTGGCGGCATTGAGGGCAATCTTGTCGCCCGCTTGCAGCCCCGCCTCACGCCAAAGCAGATGCAGGGTTGCTATTTCGGAGGCCATTTGGCCGTAGGTAATCGATTCGGCGCGGAAGTCGTTCAGTGCGGGTTGCTCCCAGCAGCTGTGTATCGACTCCTCGAAACGCTGGATAAATGATTTCATCGTATATTAAAATAGGGTGAAAGGCAAAAAAGAGGCCCGAAGGGTGGCTGATGGGGACCTCCCCGCGGGCGTAAAAAATAGTCTTTCGACTATTTCGTGTGCTGCTCGACATAGGCGATTGCGTCGCCTACGGTAGCGATGGTCAGTGCATCGTCATCGGGAATCTGAATGCCAAACTCCTTCTCGAACTCCATAATCAACTCTACCGTGTCGAGTGAATCGGCACCCAGCTGCGTCGTGAAGTTGGCCTCGGGCGTCACCTCTGCGGCATTTACGCCCAACTTGTTTACAACAATCTCCGTGATTTTGCTTTGAATCTCCGTCATGTTTTCGTGTGTTTGATGGATAGAAAAATGTTTTCGGCGGCAAAGATAGCCCGAATTTCATGGCCCCTCCGAACAGCCCCGCCGAAAGTGGCAAACGGGGCGCTCGGAGTGGCCGACGGAGGGTGCCTGTGGCCAAATCTGTGGCGAATGGCACCCCGAAAACGGGCAAAAACGACCTCTCGAATCGGGGAAAAGCCACGCAGAAATTGCAGATTCGAGGAAGAAAGCGTACATTTACGACGTAAAAACAGAAACGAAACGATGAAACGATTTTTTCTGCTGATGATGGCAACAATGCAACTGGCAACAATCGAGAGTGCAGCCCAAGAGCCCCTGCGTCTGCTGACGATGGAGGAGGCGGTGCTGGGGACCGGCCTGCATGTCGAAAATCTGCGCTGCACCTGGCGTGCCGACGGAGCGCTCTACACCGTGGTCGAGGGCGATTCGCTCTACGCCGTGGAGCCGCTGACGGGCGAGCGTTCGCTGCTGACAACCCTCGAACGGCTCAATCGCACGGCCGGCACCGAACTGAAACGCCTGCCGCCCCACCGGCTGACACGCCGCGGTACGATGCGTTTCGAGGCCGGTCGTCATCTGATCGGCATCGATCCGCTGGCCGACACCCTGGTGCATAAATACACGGCGCCCGACGGTGCCGAGAACGCGGTCTATGCCGATGAGGGGCGCTTCCTCTACCACCGTAGCAACAACCTCTATTGGAGCGACCGTAGCGGCCAAGAGCATGCCATCACGGCCTATGCCGACAAAAACATCGTCTGCGGGCAGGTCGTGAGCCGCAACGAATTTGGCATCATGGCCGGCACATTCCTCTCGCCCGACCTGATGAAGGTGGCCTTCTATCGCAAAGACGAGAGCCGCGTCGGCACCTTCCCGCTGCTCGACATCACGACCCGCACCGGTTCGCTGGTCGAAATCAAATACCCGATGGCCGGCATGCCCTCCGAGCGCGTATTCCTCGACATCTACAACTTCGAAAACGGGACAACCGTCACGATGCAGGTGACCGATTTCGACGAGGAGCGCTACCTGACGAACATCGCCTGGGGCCCGGGCTCGGATAAAATCTACATCCAGGTGCTCGACCGCGCCCAGAAGCAGATGCGGCTGAACGAATATGCCGTCGAGGATGGTCGCCTGCTGCGTACCCTCTTGGAGGAGCGCCACGAAAAGTATGTCGAGCCACTCCACCCGATTCAATTCTTGAAGGAGGATGCCGACAAATTCCTCTATACGACCGCCAATCGTGACGGCTATCGCAACATCTACCTCTGCTCGCTCAGCGAGGGATGGGTGAAGCGACTGACGCAGATCGATGCCGATGTCGAGCCGGTGCAGGTCAACGGCCGATACCTTTATTATTATGCCGCGGCTCCGTCGCCCGTCGAGCAGCACCTCTTCCGCCTCGACATGCGCACGGGCAAGAGCCGCCGACTGACCCCCGATGAAGGATGGCACAACTGCCAGCTCAGCCCCGACGGACGCTACTTCATCGACAGCTACTCGTCGCTGAACGTGCCGCGCGTGGTGCGTCTGGCCGCCACCGACGGACGCATGAGCCGAGAACTGCTCCGCGCCGAGGACCCGAGCCGTGCACTGACCTATGGCGAAATTACCCTCGGCACGGTGAAGAGCGCCGATGGGCAGTACGACAACTACTACCGCCTCATCAAACCCCACGATTTCGACCCCGCGAAAAAATACCCCGTCATCCTCTATGTCTATGGCGGCCCCCACTCGCAGATGGTGCAGAACAGCCACCAGGCACTCCTGCGCCGTTGGGAGATGCTGATGGCCCAGCGCGGGCACATCGTCTTTGTGATGGATAACCGCGGCACGTCGCGACGCGGCCTGGCCTACGAGCAGGCCATCCACGGCCAATGCGGCAAGTGTGAGATGGAGGACCAAATGGCCGGCCTCGATTGGCTGTTGTCACACCCCTGGGCCGACCGCGAACGAGTGGGCATACACGGTTGGTCGTATGGCGGTTTTATGACCATCTCGCTCATGACCCACTACCCCGAACGATTCAAAGTAGGTGTGGCCGGAGGTCCGGTCATCGACTGGAAGTGGTATGAGGTGATGTATGGCGAGCGCTATATGGAGAGCCCCGCGACGAATCCCGAAGGATATGCCGCCACGAGCCTGCTTGCGAAGGCTGCGCAGTTGGAGGGCAAACTGCTCATCTGCCAGGGAGGTATCGACCCCGTGGTGGTGTGGCAGCACAGCCTCAACTTCGTGCGCTGCTGCATCGAGCAGGGGGTGCAGGTCGACTACTTCCCCTACCCGACCCACGAGCACAACGTGCGTGGCAAGGAGCGTGTGCACCTGATGCAAAAGGTGACCGACTACTTCGCCGACTATCTGTAAACCACCGATACACAACCCACGATAAAGGGCCGCGTGAAGATGATTCACACGGCCCTTTATCGTGATTGCGACGAAGCAACCATCGCTTACCAACCCCCATAATGGGGCACTGTAAACCAATGGATTAGACAGCAGAATAATATTTCTTGATTTTTTTGCCGTTTTTAATTGTTATTTTTTTCACAATTTTAAAACTTTTCATACCTTTGTATCGATGAAAAAGGGGCTTTTGCGAAAGACCGGCGAGGAAAGGCACACAACTTGCTGATGGCCCACCGCAATGCAAGGCTCGTTTTTCGATTGGTTTTTGACAAACAGAATGAGGTTTTAATTAATAACATACAACTATGCTTAACAAACAGGATTTGAAGAAGTACGGTATTACCGGCGTTGAGGAGATTATCTACAACCCCTCGTACGACGAACTCTACCGTGAGGAGACGAAGAAGGGTCTTCGCGGCTTCGAGAAGGGCCAGCAGACCGAGATGGGTGCCGTAAACGTGATGACGGGTGTCTACACGGGTCGTTCGCCCAAGGATAAGTTCTTCGTAATGGACGAGACGACGAAGGATACCGTATGGTGGACTTCGCCCGAGTACAAGAACGACAACAAGCCCGTGACGAAGAAGGCCTGGAAGGAGTTGAAGAAGATTGCCGTAAACGAGCTTTCGGGCAAGAAACTCTATGTCGTAGACACCTTCTGCGGTGCCAACGAGAATACGCGCCTCAAAATCCGCTTCATCATGGAGGTGGCTTGGCAGGCACACTTCGTGAAAAACATGTTCATCCGTCCGACCGATGCCGAGCTCGAAACCTATGGCGAGCCCGACTTCGTGGTGCTCAACGCATCGAAGGCCAAGGTGAAGAACTACAAGGAGCTGGGTCTGAACTCGGAGACGGCCG
>CAZTCM010000135.1:0-4211 GCA_964612285.1 uncultured Alistipes sp. | reverse complement strand
GCACGGTGAGGTGTCGAAGGAGATTCTGGGCAACATGTGGCCCGGCTACTTCAAAAATGAGCTCCACATCGGCTATGTCACGAATGGTGTACACTTCCCGACCTGGATTGCCACGTCGCTGCGTCGTCTCTACTCGCGCTACTTTGCCGATGCCTTCGAGGGGCACGTCTATGATATCCCTGCATGGCAGAAGGTGAAGCAGATTCCCGACGAGGAGCTTTGGTCGGAGCGCATGAAGCTCAAAGAGCGCCTGATTCGCCACATCCGTCGTCGTTACAGCGACCCGCGTCAGGTGCGTCTCGACTCGCCGCGTCAGATGTTGCAGATTATCGACGGTATCAAGCCCGAGGTGCTGACCATCGGTTTTGCCCGTCGTTTCGCCACCTACAAGCGAGCCTACCTGCTCTTCTCGAATTTGGAGCGTCTGGCCGCCATTGTCAATAATAAGGAGCGCCCCGTGCAGTTCATCTTTGCCGGTAAGGCCCACCCGCACGACAAGCCGGGTCAGGATTTGATCAAGCGCATCGTCGAGGTATCGGCCATGCCGCAGTTCGTGGGCAAGATTCTCTTCTTGCAGAACTACGACATGGAGCTGGCTCGCCGCATGGTGCAGGGTGTCGATGTATGGCTCAACACGCCTACCCGTCCGTTGGAGGCTTCGGGTACGTCGGGCGAAAAGTGCGTAATGAATGGTGTTATGCAGTTCTCGGTACTCGACGGATGGTGGGTTGAGGGCTACAAGGAGGGCGCCGGTTGGATGCTTCCGATGGAGCGCACCTTCACCGACCAGCACTTCCAGGATGAGCTCGACGCCGAGATGATTTACAACACCATCGAGGAGCAGATTGCCCCGAAATATTACAACCGTTCGGCCGACGGCATCCCGCACGAGTGGGTTGAGTCGGTGAAGAGCTGCGTAGCGGACATCGCCTCGAACTTTACGACCAACCGCATGCTCATCGACTACGAGGAGCGTTTCTACGACAAACTGGCTGCCCGCAAGCGCGAGATTACGGCCGGTGGCTACAAACTCGCCCGCGAGATTGCTGCCTGGAAACGCAAGGTTTCGGCTGCCTGGGACGGGGTGCGTGTCGTGAATACCGAGCGCGTACAACTCGACCAGGAGGCTATCTTCGTCGGCGCAAAGTACCGCTTCTCGGTGACGCTCGACATCCAGAACCTCAATCCCGAGGATATCGGCGTCGAGATGGTGGTGGCCCAGCAGATTGTCGGCCGCGAGCAGGTCGATGTGAAGCGTACGATTGCCCTCGAACGCACTCAGGTCGAGGGGTCACACGTCACCTACACGCTCGACTACACGCCCGATGAGGCCGGTACGTTCGACTATGCACTGCGTATCTTCCCGCACAACGACCACCTGCCCCACCGCATGGACTTTGCGTTGGTGAAGTGGGCATAGTTGGCTGCGTGGATATTCATCCAAGAGTGAGCCCGACGGATACCGATTCCGTTTCGTCGGGCTCCTCTTTTTACATCATGCCCGATCTGCTCGGCCCTATGGGCGGCTGTTGCTGCTTTTGACGGTCAATTTATGCGCTAAAAGCGGGGCGGTATCATTAAAAAGACCCAAATTCGCGCATGAAAAGATAATTTTTTGCAAAAAGAGGTACAACGTGCCGATTTTTTTATTAACTTTAACGAACAAACAGAATTATACACAAATATGTCAGCCTTAACATTCGACAAAACCTCGCTGGGTAACTTGGAGTATTCGCTCCAACGCGAGATGCTCGCGACCGACCGTATCGGCGGTTACATGAGCACGACGATTGTCTGCTGCAATACTCGTAAGTATCACGGGTTGATTGTGGCGCCCATCGACCAGAGCGATCGTACCTATGTGCTGCTCTCGTCGCTCGACGAAACCATCGTGCAACACGATCAATCGTTCAATTTGGCCCTGCACCGCTTTAAGGGGGTCTACGAGCCGCGTGGTCACAAGTACATCACCGACTTCGAGTACACCCCGACGCCGACGATTACCTATCGTGTCGGCGGTGTGATTTTGAAGAAGGAGATGTTGTGGATTCACAAGCGCACGCAGCTGATGATTCGCTACACGCTTGTCGATGCTCACTCCGAGACGAAATTGCGCCTGCGCCCCTTCTTGGCCTTCCGCGATAAGCATGCGCTGACACACGCCAATATGGAGGCCGACGGCCACTCCTATCCGGCTGTTAATGGCGTGAAGTGCCGCATGTACGACTCGTTCCCGTGGCTCTACATGCAGACGAACAAGCCCGAGGCCGAGTTTGTGCCGGCTCCCGATTGGTACTACAACTTTGAATATTTGCAGGACCTTGCCCGCGGTTACGACGGCTACGAGGATTTGCTCACGACGGGCTATTTCGAGTGCTCGTTGCAGAAGGGCGAGAGCGTCATTTTCTCGGCCTCGCTCGACGAGATGCAGTCGGCCGGCGAGATTGAGCAGATGTTCGAGACCTCGATTGCCCGCCGCACGCACAAGGTGGATTTCATCAGCTGCTTGGAGCACGCTGCCCGCCAGTTTGTGATTCGTCGCGGTGGTCGCACGGAGGTCATCAAGGGTTATCCGTGGCACGGGCCGCAGGGTCGTCAGACCTTCGTGTCGTTGCCGGGCATCACCCTCGAACAGAACCACAAAGAGGACTGCATGGATGTCCTCGATACGCTCGTAGGCGAGATGCAGGACGGCATGTTCACCGGCTCGGCATCGGCGCGTGAGGCGGTCGATGCTCCGCTGTGGTTCTTCTGGACACTGCAACGCCTCGAAGAGCACATCGGTGCCAAGGAGATTTGGAAGCGCTATGGCGCCGCCATGAAGGGTATCTTGGAGAACTATCGTCGTGGCATCGACGGCCGCATCGTGATGAACGAGAACGGCCTGATTTGGGCTACGTCGGAGGGCTTCCCCGTATCGTGGATGGATTCGGTCATCGACGGCAAGGCTGTAACGCCGCGCAACGGCTATCAGGTCGAGGTGCAGGCCCTGTGGTACAATGCCGTGATGTATGCCCTGAGTCTGGCCAAGACAAACAAGGATAAGGAGTTCGTAGCGGCTTGGGAGGGTGTTCCCGAGCTGACGAAGGCCTCGTTCAACGCGATGTTCCCGCTGCGTGAGGGCTACCTCGCCGACTACATCGGTGAGGAGGGTGTCAACACCTTCATCCGTCCGAACATGGTTATCGCCTGCGGTCTGCCGTACAAGATGCTCTCGTCGGAGGTGATTCTCGATACGTTGCGCACGATTCGTCAGCACCTCCTGACCCCGCGCGGTCTGCGTACGCTTTCGCCCCGCAACCCGCTCTATCGCGGCTCGCAGGAGGGCACGCCGGCCGAGCGCGACTTCGCCGGTAAGAATGGTTCGGTATGGCCCTGGATGCTTTCGTTCTATGTGGCTGCCGCCTTCGACATCAACGGCGAGCGCTACCTGCCGACGGCCGAGGAGATTTTGGAGTACTTCGAGGAGGATATCCAGAGCTATGGTATCGGCTCGATTTGCGAGCTCTACGATGCCGACCCGCCGTATGCTTCGCGTGGTGCCATCTCGCAGGCCTGGTCGGTGAGCGCCGTGCTCGACATCTACGCCATGATTCGCGCTCACAAGGAGGCCTCGGTGCCCAAGAAGAAGGCCACGCGCAAAGCCGCTGCAACGAAAAAGGTAACGAAAAAATAAAAAAGATAGATCACTATGAGAGTTTTAATGTTTGGCTGGGAGTTTCCGCCTCACATTGCCGGCGGTCTGGGTACGGCATGCTATGGCATGACGCGCGGATTGGCTCGCAACGGGGTGGACGTGACATTCATCGTTCCTCACGCCTATGGTGACGAGGACCAACGCTTCATCCGCGTGGTGAATGCCAGCGACGTAGAGGCGGTCTATGGCTCGACCGAGAGTGGTGCAGACGATATTCTCGACAAGATTTCGTTCATCCACATCGACTCGAACATGGTGCCCTACATCTCGCCCGAGGAGTATGAAACCTACCACGAGGAGTTTGTCAAGACGGGCAAGCGCGTATGGTCGACGACCGACAGCTGGAAGCAGCGCTACACCTTCTCGGGCAAGTATGGTGCCAACCTGATGGAGGAGGTGGCCCGCTATGCGGTTGTTGCCGCCCAGGTGGCAAAGGATTTGGAGGGTCAGTTCGACGTGATCCACGCCCACGACTGGCTCACCTACTATGCCGGTATCGCTGCCAAGCGCGTAT
>CAZTCM010000134.1:0-4369 GCA_964612285.1 uncultured Alistipes sp. | reverse complement strand
AGGTCTGCTCCGGCAGGGTACCGTAGCCGATGATGGTCAGCTCCTTGTCGGCCGCTAACGCAAAAGGCTTGATAGCCATGTAGAATTTTGCACTCTCACCGGCGGCAATTGCCGTGCCATTCTCCACATTCAGTTTGGCTGTTACGCTGGTGACCGTCACGCTATTATTCACAATATCCGTAAATACCAACTCCTCACCCACAAAATTGATGGCATACTGACCTACAATGCTTTCGGGGGCAGTCAGCTCAATCGAGGTAATGATGATGTCGCTCGCAGCATCAGCGGGGTTCGTGATGTTGAACTCTACCAACGAAGTGGCATTGCACATCTGTACCTTCGGCACCTCATTGGCAGGAACATTCAACGCCTTACCATAGAGCGGATAATATTTACCGGCGATATGTGCGGTACTATTGTTGCCGGTTTGTTTCTGAGCGGCGGTGTAGTACGAGCCCACATAGTTGCGAGCGCTACTCGTATCGTTCGGGTAGTACATGTACGAATTATAGGGATAAAACAGATACCAATCGTAGTTGGTGTTCTCATCCAAGGCGCCACCCAACAGCTCGCCCGTGAAACGACCACTTTCGGCATCAGCAATTTCAAAGGGGTGTGCTGCACTATCTTGATAAGGGGTGTCATGCAGATAAACCTCCTTGCCGGCCTCGGCATGGAAAACATTAATCTGGTCGCCCGAGGCCCACTTCGTGGCCCAACCCTCATTGACCGTACGGCCATCATCGGTGGTGGCAAACAACTCAAACTGTGCAGCGTCGATAGCCGGAGTCTCCGTTGCGATCTCCTCTTTCGAGCAATTCATGAGGGTTAATGCCACAAACATCAAACCCAGCGAAAAAATCTTCTTCATCGTCTCTCTGTTTTTAATGTTAAGCATCCAAACCATCGCCATCTTTTTCCCAATTGTCGATGGATCCCTCTGTGCTAGCAGTAAAACCTGCCTCCACTGCCACGTCGAGCAGTTCCAGGGTCGGGGCCTCGTACCCCCCCCCTTGTAAAATAATACGCTTCATACGCCTCTTTTTTGTTATAAAAGTGACGTCGGTTGCAAATTCTTCGTTTTGTGCGGGTTATGAATTCTTGGGGGGGGTGATGCACGGCATTCACGCCGATTGCGCGGCACCCTGCTATTCGTGCCACACCCGCTGTCCCCAACCCGCATTGTCGGGTCATTGCGAGGAGCGTCGGTGCGACGAAGCAATCTAAACCGCCCCACAACCCTCCCTGCACTTGTGTAGATTGCCACGCGCCCCTTTGGGCCGCTCGCAATGACGGAACGGGGGGGGGAGCGCAGATGTCGGTCGGCCATCAATCGCCAACCGTCTTTTTTGTCCTATTTCTCCCGAAAGTTATATTGTTTCTTCGGGTGTCTGCGTTTTTTATAAGTAGATTTAATCGGGATTCGTCGAGAATATATTAACTTTGTAACGTATTGTTTCTCATCACGGATGCGGTTTGCCGTGCTCGCCTGAAAAGGGGCTTCTGTCGACCGAATCTCACTATGAGCGAACACCCAGACCGAAATTGTAAACTACTGATTACCAAGAAAACACATTAACTAAAATTTTATAACAAAAAAGAGGCGTATGAAGCGTATTATTTTACAAGGGGGGGGGTACGAGGCCCCGACCCTGGAACTGCTCGACGTGGCAGTGGAGGCAGGTTTTACCGCTAGCACCGGTGGTGATATTGGTGATTGGGGAAATGGCGATACCATCAACCCGAATGATGAGTAGTACGAGTAACCAACAAAAAACGAAAAGAAGATGAAGAAGATTTTTTCGCTGGGTTGGATGCTCGTAGCAGCTCTGACTTTGACCTACTGCTCGAAGGATGCAGTGGAGGAGAATGTGATGCCCGAGGGCGCAGGCGCATTTGAGCTTGTAGCCGATTTGGAGGGTGGCCGTACAACTGCTAACGGTATCGAAACGGCATGGGCCGGTGGCGATGCCATCAACGTGTGGACCAATGTGACGAATCAGACGACCTACACCTCGCACGGCTCGTTTGCGATTGCCCAGGAGGATCTCGCCACGAGCACCTTCCGTGGTACGCTCGTAGCAGAGCTGACCGATGCATCGTATGATTGGTATGCATTCTATCCGTATAGCCAATACAACGGATACAGCAGTTCGTCGCCTGCAAAGACGGCCTATAATAAAATTGCAGATAAGGCTCAGCTGCAGAAGGGCAACAACAACCAGGCGCACATCGCCGGTGCCAATGCACCCCTCTATGGTGTGGCTCTGGATGTTGCAGCCGGTGAGAAGCCCGCTTTGCAGTTCAAGCACCTCTCGACGCTGGTGAAGGTGGTTGTTACCAATGCTACGGAAGAGGCTATCTCGATTAAGAGTGTGAAGTTTGAGACCGAGACGGAGAAGATTTCGGGTACCTTCTACACGACGCTGACGGATGAACCGACCTACGAGTCGAGCGACGAAAGCTATACCTACAACTATGTGGATTTGACGGTTCAGAATGGCGAGAATATTGCAATCGGCAGCACGGCCGATTTCTACCTCAATATAACGCCGTTGAAGCCCGAAGTAGACGAGACGGTGACCGTCACGGTAACGAACAACAACGACGAGGTAGTAACCAAGACCTACACCATCCCCGCAGGCACTTCGCTCTCGAAGCCCGGCAAGATTACGACGCTGAACTTTGCGTTTGAGGCTCCGGAGGCAATTGAGAAGATTCCTGACGGGAATTATGTGATTGTGGCAGAGTACGAAGGTGGTTACTACGCTATGTCGAGTGCTGATGATGGCGCTCGTCGAGCTCATGTAGTTTTGTCTGATTTTGCAACTTTCATGTCGAGTGAGGGCTATCCGACCGATAATGAAAAAATTCAGTGGCAGATTGCTCAGGTTGAAGGCGGTTACACGATTAGTCAAGAAGGTAAATATTTAAGTTGGGGTGGAGAAAATAATGACGCCCCGATGGCTACTGAGGCTACGGCTGTATCTGTGATAAAGCAGAATGATGGAACTTATCAAATTAATACGGATAGCGGGAATCGCATCCTTGCGAAAAACACAAGCGATGTTGCTGTCTATGGTTTTGCTTTCTACAAAAGTACTGGAACCGGTGTAAAGAATCTCTATTTGAAGCCGGTTGTTGATGATACACGCACCGCACTCGCTACTCCATCCGTAACGGCAACCGTTGACGAGACCTCGATTCTTGTTACATGGAGTGAGATTGCTAATGCAGGCAGCTATGAGGTAACCTGCGGTAACGAAAAGCCGGTTGTTATTAGCGATGCTTTGACCTATACATTTGCCGATTTGGCCCATGAAACAACGTATGAAATTTCGGTTGTTGCCATACCTAACGATTGGGCTACCTACAAGAAATCGGAGGCCGGTAAGGCTTCGGCTACAACTGTTGACGCACCTGTGGGAGAAGGTGGTGGCCGTGATGACTTTAATACAGTAGCCAAAAACACAAGTTATTCTGCGCGACAATCGACCGCTGGCTGGATTGGAGAAAATTGTGCAGTTTATACGGGCGGAAGTACAGACAATAATGGTGTGTTTAAATCATTATTGGGAGCTTTCTCAGATGTAGTAGGCTGGACTATGAATGGTAAAACTTCGGCTGTTGGAATCATCACCTCGCCAACCATTGCTAATGGTTGCGGAACCTTATCGTTTGATTATGGATTTTGCAATAATGAATCGAATGGCTTCTGTTTTAAGGTGGAGATTTTGCAGAACGGAACTGCCGTACAAACTTATACAGTAGAGAATTCCGATAGTACAAAGTTCGAAAAACACTCGTGGAGTCAGGAAATTAATGTGGCTGGTAGTTTTGTGATTAAATTCACCAACAATTGCCCGAGTAACAATAGTTCATCGAATAAAGACCGTACAACGATTTTCAATGTTGTATGGACAGGTTATAGCGAGTAATTCGATATCGCTAATCTTCATTCAGCCACCTCGGTTTTCGGGGTGGCTGATTTTTTTGTATTAGGGGATGAGGGGGAGTTATGAGAGTTATGAGAGTTTATGAGAGTTATGAGAGGGAAGAGAAGGAAGAATGAGAAGGATGGGAGGAGTGCGTGTGTAGGAGAGTTGGGGGGGGGCTTATCACTCCTACAACTCATACAATTCTTACTACTCTTAGTCAGGTTTCCCAATCAACCGCTCTCGGCCCATCATCGCCGCCCCTTCATTGCGAGCGGCCCAAAGGGGCGCGTGGCTGTCTGAACGAGCACGGGAGCGGTCGTGGAGCTTTTTTAGATCGCCACGAGCCTAACGGCTCTCGCGATGACGTTCTAAGTAAGTTTGCGCAAAGTCCCCCTCGCAGGAGGGGGATTGAGGGGGTGGATAACACACGA
>CAZTCM010000133.1:0-4391 GCA_964612285.1 uncultured Alistipes sp. | reverse complement strand
GGGACCTACACCCGCAGGATCGCCCATCGTAATGGCTAAAATCGGTAAGTTGTTCATGGTCTTGTTTAATAGAGTTCGTTATAAATCGCAATGGCATCCTCGCGCGTCACCTCGCGCGGATTGTTCACCAAAAGGCGTGTCACCTTCATCGCCGCATCGGCCAGCGACTCGACCTTCTCGCGGCCGATACCGAGGGCCGTGAGCGTCGAAGGAATACCGCAACGCTCGGCCAAGGCAGCAATCGCCTCTACCCCCTTTTGGGCGGCCTCCTCGTCGCTCAACCCCGTGCAATCGACCCCGACGGCACGCGCAATGGCGGCGTGTTTGGCAAGGTTTGATGAGAGGTTGAAGCGCATCACAGGCGGCAACAGAATGGCATTGGCCAGGCCGTGCGAGATGTGGTACTCACCCCCGAGCGGATACGACAGTGCGTGCACGGCCGCCGTATTGACCGGTGCCAGGCACAAACCGCCGTAGTAGCTGCCCAGCGCAAGGGCCGTACGCGCCTCGCGGTCGCTGCCATCCTTCACGGCTCGTTCCAGATGTTTGGCAATGAGTTCAATGCCGGCCAGCGCATAGCGGTCTACGACCGGATGGGCGTGTTTGTTCGTGAAACTTTCGATGCAGTGCGAGAGGGCATCCATCCCCGTCTCGGCCGTAATCTTCGCCGGCACGGTGAGTGTCAGCAGCGGGTCGATGTAGGCGGCATCGGCCAAGAGATAGGGGCTGACAATTCCCTTTTTGAGTTTCTCGGCACGGTCCAAAAGAATGGCATTGGGCGACACCTCGCTACCCGTACCGGCCGTTGTCGGCAGGCAGGCGCACCAAAGGCCTCGTTGCTGAATCAGCCCCGTACCAAAACAGTCGGCCACCTGTTGGGTGCTCGGAGCAAAGCAGGCGACAATCTTCGCGGCATCCAGCACGCTGCCACCACCGATGCCGGCCACGGCATCAGCGCCAAAGGCGCGCGCCTCGTCGATGATACCCACCACCTCGTCCAGTGCAGGCTCGGCCGTGATGCGGTCGTAGATGCACACCTCGGCACCCCCTTGTTCGATGCGGGCGACAATGCCCTCGATGAGCGGGCGAATCGGCGGTGCAGTCATCAAAAAGAGTTTGCGGTAGCCGTGTGCCAAAAACTCTTCGGCAAAGCGGTCGGCTGCCCCCTCGCCCAAAACGATGCGCGAGGGCTGTTGTAAGGTAATCAACTGCATAGTCATCCTATTTTCCGGCCTTGCGAGCCTTCATGTAACCACGAATCGTGAGGCTCTCATCAACCTCCTGCTTCGGGAAGAGGTACGAAGCGGCCCAACCCACGAAGAAGACAATCAGGTGGCTGTACACGCCCAACATATATTTGTGGTGCGTAAAGTTCCATGCCCCGAGGTCCAGGAGAATCTGTTTCTCGCCGTCAATGGTAAACTTCGACGAGGTAAGCACGGCATAGGCCGTGAAGAGGATGCAGGCAATCAGACCGACCCACAAGCCCTGCTTGTTGGCACGCGGCACCAAAAGACCCAGCAGGAACAGGCCGACGATACCCGACGAGAAGATGGCGTAGAGGCCAAACAGCACGCCGAGAATTCCCTCGCCGTCCCAATAGGCGTAAATTGCAGCAATAATAATCGACGCAACACCCGAAACAGCCACAATCCAACGACCCAGATTCAGACGCTGACGGTCGGTACTTTCGGGGTGGAAGCGGACATAATAGTCTTGCACGCCGATGGCGGCAAAGCAGTTCAAATCCGAGTCAAGCGACGAGATGGCTCCGGCCAACAGCGCCGAGATAATCAGTCCCTTCACGCCGATAGGAAGTTCGTGGGCGATGAAATAGGGGAAGACCTCATCGGCCTTCAAGCCGGCGATGTCGGCTCCGCCCTCAATCTTGTAGTAGGCATAAAGACACGTTCCGATGAACATAAAGAGTGTCCAGATGGGCACGCTGGCTGCCACACCGATGTAGGCGGCCTTCTTCGCGGCACGGTCGTCCTTGGCCGTGAGGTAGCGTTGTACGATGGTTTGGTCGGTGCCATATTTCTGAATGGCGTAGAAGATACCGTTGAGAGCCATCACCCAGAAGGTCAGTTCGACGAAGCTCCAATGATAGGGGCCGACATCCATCTTGTTCTCGCGCAGAGCAATCTCCATCACTGCCCCTGCACTGCCCTCGGGCGAGAACAACAGCAGACCGGCGCAAACCAAACCGCCGACGATGAGGATGAAGCCCTGAATCACATCCATCCAAATCACCGCCTCGATACCACCGATGAGCGTAATGAAGGTGACGGCAATACCGATGACGATAATCACGGCATAGATGTCCCAATTCATGAACTGCGCCACGGCAACAGCCACCAGGTAGAAGACCGTGCCGAGTTTCGAGAAGTGAATCAGCAGGAAGGCCAGCGACCCGTAGAGGCGGGCACCCCAGCCAAAGCGACGCTCGAAATATTCGTAGGTCGAGAGCTTAATCGTGCGACGGAACAGCGGCACGATGAACCAAATCATACCGACCAGTACGAGGGGTACCATCAACCCCTGCACGAGCAGGATCCAGTTGCCTCCGTAGGCGGCACCCGGGTAGGAAAGGAAGGTTACGGAGCTAATCAGCGTAGCGAAAATCGACATACCGATGGCCCACGAAGGAATCGAGCCGCCGGCGGCAAAATAGGAGTTGGTCGAATCCTGCTTGTGGGCAAATTTCAGGCCGACGATCAAGACCAATACGATGCTGGCGACAACCAACAGAATGTCAAACCAGTGAATGGCAGGTGTCATAACAATTTATTCGGTTTAGGGTTAGTGTATCGGGTTATTCGAGTTCAAATTCGGTAATCTGTTCGATAATCTTGGTGTATTCGGCCTCGGGCAGCACCGTCAGCGGCGGCAACATCTCGCGGCCGCACAATTCGCACTGCTCCATGATACCCTTCAAGGCGGCCAGCTGTTGCCCGAGCGGGCGCCCCTGCTGGTAGACCTTGGCCATCTCGTCGGTCACCGTTTGCAGGCGGTTGGCCTCCTCCATATCGCCCTCGACCGCCGCATCATACAAGGCACGGAAGTGCTTCGGCACAAAGTTGCCCGTCGAAGGGACAATGCCGTCGGCTCCCAACTCCAACGCGTGGGCCGATTGGGCTGCCCAACCGCAGAAATAGGTAAAATCTTCGCGTCCTTTGGCAATCTCGATGCAAGCCGCCATACGCTCCAAGTCGCGTTCCGAGTCTTTCAGACCGACGATGTTGGGGTGAGCGGCCAGTTGGCTGACCACCTCGACCGGAATCGAGAGGTGGGTCGTAGCCAGAATGTTGTACAACATCACCGGCAGCGGCGAGGCATCGGCCAACGCCGTGTAGTAGCCGGCCATCTGCTCGGGTGTGAGGGCGTAGTAGGCCGGCAACACCGCTACGGCCACATCTGCTCCGGCACGGGCAAAGCCCTCGATTTGCGAAATCTGCTCTTTGAGGCAGAGGCCCGTCACACCGGCGTAGATGCACACCTTCCCCTCGGCCGCCTCGACAGCCGTGTGGACCATATCGATACCCTCGCCCATCGGCACCGAGTTACCCTCGCCCGTCGTACCCATGATGAGCGTATCGACCCCCGCCTCGGCAAACGAGCGGATAATCGTTGCAACGGCCTCCAAATCGACCGAGCCGTTCTTTACGGGCGTCACCATCGGCACGACAACGCCCTGATACTGTTTCGTAGTCATTTGCTATGTTGTTTTTGTTTTTACAATTCGTTGGCAAGCTGTTCGAGCACCTCGCGGTTGAGTTTCACCTGCACCATGCCCATCGGGTGGAAACGCATGTCGTTGTTCACGGCGGCATAGACGATCGTGTAGATGTCGTTCCCCTCGGGAATCAGACCCAGCGGTGTACGCATCGTGTGCCACCACTTCTTGACCTTCGTGTCGATGGGCAGGTAGTGTGCCTCCGACCAGTTTACACCATCTTTCGAGAGGGTGTAGGCAATCATATTGGGCAGTTTGAGCCACTCCGGACCACCATCAAAGACGGCAATATACAGGCCGTTGGGCAGTTGCGAGACAATCGGGTTCTCGACAAAGCGCGGATGAATCGAGGTGATGGGGTTCAGCTCCTTGCAACGCACGAAGGGGCCTTCGAGGTTGTCGGCCACGGCCAGCCCCACATACCACTTCGTCGGCTTGCCGCCGAAGGGGTAGTCCTCCTTTGTTTCGTAGGGATAGGCGCCGCTGATGAAGCCATACCACTTATCGCCTACCTGATAGGGGAAGAACGAGGCGACACCCTGACGGCCCTCCCACAGCTGACTGTCGAGCCCCGGCTCGATGACGATGCCGCAATCACGATAAGGACCGCCGATGCCCTCGACGCCCTCAACCTCCGACTCGCAACGCCAGATGC
>CAZTCM010000132.1:0-4400 GCA_964612285.1 uncultured Alistipes sp. | reverse complement strand
CGACCACATCGACAACTGCCACGAAGGTTTTTCGAGCGACGAAACGCGCGACCTGATGGCCATCAACGATGAGGTGGAGATGATTAACCGCCGCATCAACCGCATGTTGAGCGAGGGTGATTTTGCCGAAATCGAGACCGTGCTCGTGATGCGTGACGGCCTGTTCGAACGCATCTCCGAGGCGATGATTGCCGAGCTTTCGCGCATCGACTCATCGAAGACCAGCACACGCGCCTCGATGCTTTACCTGACGATTCTCTCCGAGACGAAGAACATGGTGTTGCAGTCGCGCAACCTGATTAAGTCGCAACAATACTTCCTGCAACACCGCGAGGAGCCGAAGCAGTGGAACAAATAAGCCCCGACCATGGATATTGCACTCTCGAAACGCAAAGAGAACATTGCCGAATATATCCTCTACCTCTGGCAGTTGGAGGATTTGCTGCGTGCCCTGCAATTCAGCCCCGAGGCCATCTATTCGACGCTGATTGCCCCACGCAAGGAGCTTGACGAGCAGCAAAAATCATCGCTGCTGATTTGGTATATGGACCTCGTGAGCCTGCTGCGCCAGGAGGGGAAGGAGGAGAAGGGACACCTGGAACACACCCTGCATCTGATTCAGGACCTGCACGACCTGCACCTGCGCTTGATGAAGTTGCCGCTGGGCGAACACTACCGCACGACGGTAGCGCGTCTCGAACCCGAACTGCCGAAGTTGCGCACGCTGCTGGGCAACCCGGGGATGAGCGACACGGAACTCTGTTTCCGAGCCCTCTACGCCGCGATGCTCTACCGCATCAAAGGACAGGGTGAGAGTTCGGCCGTAAGCGATACGCTGGCCTTTATCTCGCCCGTCATCGCCGAACTCGCAGCTCTGCATGGCAAGGTCGAGCGGGGCGAAGTGGACCTCTATAAAGACTAACCGAAAACTGAATACCGTATGAAACGTCTGCTGCTATCGCTCGTCGCATTGTGTGCTGCGACGAGCGCTTTCCCCTTTGGGGTCTACATCTTTGCCGACATGGAGGGTTGCACGGGGGTCACCAACAGCGAACAGGTAGCCAACGGCTATGGTGCCGCCCGCATGGAGGAGGATATCAACGCCTGCGTAGCCGCCTGCTTCGAGGCAGGAGCCACGCGCGTCGTGGTACGCGACGGCCACAGCAGTGGCGTCAATGTCAATCCGGCCCACATCGACCCGCGCGCCGAGTTGATTCAGGACAAAACCCCGGGGGTACGCTACCAAAATCTGGAAGGGTGCGAAGCGCTCATTCTGCTCGGTTATCACGCCATGTCGCTCACGCCAAATGCCATTCTGGCCCACTCCTACTCGTCACGCAACACGCAGGCGATGTATATCAACGGTCGCGAGGTGGGTGAAATCGGCATCGACGCCCTGATTGCTGCCGAGCATCGGGTGCCGGTGGTTTTGGTCATCGGCGCCGACGATGCCTGCCGCGAGGCCGAGGAGTGGATTCCGGGCGTTGTCACCTGCCAAACCAAAAAATCGATTACTACGCAGTCGGGAAAATGCCTTCCGGCGAAGCGTTCGCACGCCCGCATCGCCCGCAAGACCCGCGAAGCACTGGCCAAGCGCCACACCATTCCGATGGTCACACCCGTCTACCCCGCCACGTTGCGCACCGAATTGGTGCCGAAGGGCGGTGGCCGCGTCTTCTTCCCCGACTATGTCCGCGACCCCAACCCGCGCATCCGCGAGAAGAGTGGCAACAACATCGAACGACTCCTGTTGGGCGCCCCGAAAAAATAACGGACAACGCCCTACCCAACAGCATAATATCGTGCAGATGAAACGGCTGCTTTTGCTCTTTGCGCTCTTATGGAGCGGTATTGCGACCATTGCCCAGGAGGCCGTGCCATTCAACGGGCTGCTGCTTGATGCGGTCGGCAAGCCGATACGTCGTGCCCGCATCTATGTGAAGAGCCCCGACAAATATGCCCAGAGTGACAACAAGTGGCGTTTCGGACTGACCAATGTCGCCCCCGATGACACGTTGAAAGTGCGCCACAACAAGCACACCTATTACATTCCGGTCGAGGGACGTCGCAGTTTACAGATTCGCATCATGGAGGATATGCAGACCGAAAGTCTCGAATCGTCGAAGTTGCTCGACTATGGTTTTCACTACGTCAAGCAGCGTGAGTATGCCGGCTATAACAGCCAAATCACGGGCGAGGAGTTGATGCGCACAGGGTGTACCGATATTTTATCGGCTCTGACAGGGTTGATTCCCGGGCTGAACATCGTCGAAAATCCCGAGGACGGCACCTACACGGTCGATATTCGCGGCAACGGCCAGGCGGCCGACCTCACGCCGCTCTACATCGTCGATGACATGCCCGTAGCCTCCATCGACCACATTCACCTCAACCAGGTGGCCTATGTCATCGTGATGAAGGATGCCACCATCTACGGGGTGCGCGGCGGCAACGGAGCCATCGTCGTGCGCTTGAAGAGCGCCGAAACCTACTCCCTCGGCCGATAACGCACACTACTCCTCCTCTTCGTAAAACATCCCCTCCATCAGCGAGTCCAACTCGCGTCGCTCCTTCTTGGTGGGACGCCCCGTGCCACGGTCGCGGAAGACGAAGATGGTTTCACGCGGCGCATTGAGTTTGTCCAACTCCTCCTGCGGGGTGATGTCGAGGCAATATTGAGGCACAAGTTTCGTCCCCTGACGGCTCGATACGAGGTCGAGCACCTTGTATTGGTAGGTCACCGCCTGTCGTCGCACGGCGATGATATCACCGATTTTCACCTCGCGCGAAGGCTTGGCGTAACTGTTATTGACCATCACGCGGTTGTTGCGCACGGCATCGGCGGCATCGCTGCGCGTCTTGAAGATGCGCACCGCCCACAAATACTTATCTAAACGAATATCATCCATCGGTTTCGGTTATCTTTCGTACAAACTTTCACTCTTGGGTTTGTCGTGCGACTGCTCCTCGTTTTGGCGGCTTACGCTCAAAATCATCCCGAGGGCGATGAGCGTAAAGAGGGTCGAGGAGCCTCCGCGCGAGATGAGCGGGAGGGTCTGCCCCGTCTCGGGAATCAAATTGACGGTCACCATCACATGCAACAGCGCCTGGCAGGTTATCATCAGTGCCAGCCCCAACACCAACAACCCCGGGAAGGCCGTGCCACACCGTCGGAAAATCTCGATGGCACGGAAGAATATCCAGAGGTAGAGCATCATCAGCGCGATGGCAAGCAACATCCCATACTCCTCGACAAAAAAGGCAAAGGCGTAGTCACTCTCGGGGTGAATCATCTCGACACGCATGGCGCTCTGTCCGGCCCCCTGCCCCAGCAATCCCCCGTGGTGGATGGCAATCATCGAGCGTTCGGTGTCGGTCAAGTCGTCGATGGGTTTCTGGTCCTGGGGCAGCACCCACAACTTCACCCAGGTCGACATGCGCCCCTCGGCCGTCTCGCTACGCCCCAGATTCAGCACCAGCAGCAGCGCAAAACCGGCGAGCGCATAGCCAAAGAGTTTGAAGAGTTCATGCACCCGTACACGCCCGATGAGCATCATGACCCAGGTGGCCAGAAAGAGCAGTGCCGCCGAAGAGGTGTGCGCCGGAAATATCACGGCACAAGCGACCAGCACCGGCATCAAGATGGGCCAGGTACCCTCGCGCCAGATGCGACGTTCGACGGGCGACGAACGCCACGTCCAGAAGCGCAACGAGGGGATGATGCGGATGCGGTCGATTTTCGATTGGCGACCGGCCAACTGCCGCGCCAGGAACATCACCGTGGCCACCTTCAACGCCTCCGAAGGTTGAAATTGGAAGGGCCCGAGCGGTAGCCAACGGGCCGCCCCATTGATGCTCGTGTTGCCAAAATAGACCAACAGGGTCAGTCCCAGCGAGAGGTAAAAAGCCCACGGAGCAATTTGGTTGTAGAAACGGCTGTTGAGTCGTTGTACGAAGAGCATCAACCCCAGGCCGACGAGCAGAATCATCAACTGCTGACGCAAGAAGTGCGACGTGGTACGCATCGTGTGGGGGTCATAGGCCATCTTGGCGGTCGACGAATAGACCACCAACACCGAGATGACGGCCAGCACGGCCACAATCACCCACAGCACCCTGTCACCCGTCAGCCAACGGCGTACAGAACCCGTCTCGTTATTCATCTGCCCCGCAACCATCGGTTAAAGGTTTGTTTGGACCCACTCCTTGAAGAGTTGGCCGCGTTGTTCGTAATTTTTGAAGAGGTCGAAGCTGGCACAAGCGGGCGACAACAGCACCACATCCCCCGCACGAGCCGCAGCGCGAGCCGCCTGCATCGCCTCATCGAGCGAAGCGGTCGAAATCACCCGACCGACGACCCCCGTAAAACTATCCACCAATTTTTGGTTGTCGAGGCCCAT
>CAZTCM010000131.1:0-4519 GCA_964612285.1 uncultured Alistipes sp. | reverse complement strand
GTTGTATTGGGTCAGCTCGCCGAGCAACACCTCGTAATCCTTCTTCACGTTGTCCGAGTCGGCCGGAATCATGAACAGCAGCACCGAGTTGCGCTCGATGTGGCGCAGGAAACGTGTTCCCAGACCGCGCCCCTCGTGAGCCCCCTCGATGATGCCCGGAATGTCGGCCATGACAAACGAGTGGCGGTCGCGCACCTCGACGATGCCCAGGTTGGGTTCGAGGGTTGTGAAGGCGTAGTTGGCAATCTTGGGCTTGGCGGCCGATACGACCGACAACAGGGTCGATTTTCCGGCATTCGGGAAACCTACCAGCCCCACGTCGGCCAGCACCTTCAATTCGAGTACGAAGGCCCCCTCGTCGCCCTCTTCGCCGGGCTGGGCATAACGCGGCGTCTGATTCGTGGCGCTCTTGAAGTGCCAGTTGCCCAGGCCGCCTCGGCCACCCTGCAACAGCACGAGCTGCTCGCCATGTTCGGTCACTTCGCCCACGGGCACGAGTTCTGTTTCACCCGTCTCTTCGTTTTCAACCAGGCGACGTGCTACCGTGCCGAGGGGTACGGGGATGATGATATCTTTGGCATTCTTGCCCGAAGCACGCGCCCCCGAACCGCATTCGCCATCCTCGGCAAATTGGTGACGCTGGTATTTGAGGTGAATCAGGGTCCAATATTGGCGATCGCCTTGCAGGATGATGCTGCCACCCTTGCCGCCATCACCCCCATCGGGCCCTCCGAACGCCACAAACTTTTCACGACGGAAATGGGCCGAACCGGCACCCCCGTGTCCCGAGCGTGCAAATATCTTCACATAATCGACAAAATTGGAACCTGCCATACTTTTCTGATTTTTCCTGCGGCAAAGGTAGTAAAATAAATTCTAAAAACGATACCCTGCCGTGAGAAGCACCGAACGAGGTGAGGCGTAGAGGTAGCGCGAGGCCTGGGGCATGCGCACGGTCGAGGTTGTCGTGCCATAGCGTTGCGAGCGCATCGACTCATAGCCGGAGGAGGGGACCTCGCAAGCCGTGAGATTGGTGAGTTGCAGTGAGAACCACAGCTGATGGCCGTTGTGTAAGGTGCAGTGCTTGAAAATCGAGGCGTCGAGCGTAACAGCATCGTCGAGTCGCTCTTGGCGGGTAAAAGCCTCAAAGCTCTCGGGCGTGCTTCCCGATTGGTAGGCCACGCGGTCGGTCCGTCGCAGGGCAGCCGCATCGACATGGCGTTCGGCGGCTACGCCGCCCGACAGACGTATACTCCATCCGCGCGGGCCGTAATAGCGTACCGCCGCCGATGCCGTCAGGGCCGGCACACCTCCCGGTCGGCAGTCGCGCAGGTGGCTGACGGCCTGCCGGTCAACTGCTCGGTTTTCGGCATCGGTCAGCACCGTGACCGTCGCATCCTCGACATAGCGATAATCTCCCCACGAGGCGGTGGCCGAGAGGGTCCACCGATAGGCCGGACGCCACTGCACGGCGGCCTCTATTCCGAGGGCCCGGGTCGCCAGGTCGGCCACCTCGATGTCGCAGTAGGCCGCAGCCAGGTCGTCGTAGTAGCGGCGGCTTTCCACCCCGCCGCGATGCAGGGTCAGGAAGGTGGTCAGTTGCCAATCGAGCTTTTCGCCCGTGCGACGAAAATGGAGTTGTGCGGCCGTAAAGCGGGCCGGCGCGGTGGCATCGACCGTGCGATTGTTGTAGCGGGGCTGAATGAAGAGGTGGTCGGGCGTGGTCGCAGCGCTCCCTTGTGCCACACTCAGCGCGAGGTAGCTGCGGGGTGAGAAGGTGTATCCTGCAACCCCTTTCAGCGTGTAGGGCATCTGCCGAATGGTGCGCGATTTTCCGTAGGAACGATTGCCGGCAAAGAGCTCCTTCTCGTAATATCCGCGACGATAGCAGGTCGCATCGTTGATGGCGAGGGCCGCCTCGGCGTGCCAGCGCTCGGTGTGCCACACCATACGCAGCCAACCGCCCACGGTGCGGGTGACGAGGGCGTAGTCGTAGCCGAAACGGTCCCCTTCGGTGATGTGCCGCGAGGGGTTGCGCAGGTCGTTTTGCAGGCGATTCGAGTAGCTGTCGTCGTCGATGAGGTAGTGGTCGATGTCGAGCAGATAGTCGGCTCCCAGCAGGTCGCGCATCGTGCGGTAATGGCGCGTGCGATTGTAATGAGCATAGAGGCCGTAGTCGAGTTCGAACGCCCCGAGACGTGTGTGCAGGGCGGCTCGCAGGTGGAGGCTCGTGAGGCGTGTCACGGCATCCTCCAACGCGTAGATGGCTGCGCCGTCGCCCAACCGATTTTGGGCAATGAGTTCGTCCCAGGCCACCTGCGTATAGCGTGCATCCTCCTCGCGCCACACCGCTTCGGTGGCGAGGTCGCCCGTATACGAAGGCATATTGCGGTAGTTGTCGGGTTGCGGCGTGCGTGCGTCATACCATCCCAATTCGCTTTGGGCACGAAGGCCCATCTCGGCTCCGAGGCTCCCCTGCAACGTGGTCTGCTTCGAGAGGGGCATCGCCCATGCCACAACGGCCAAAGGCATCGCTTCGCGCCGTACGCGGGCGTTACGCACCTTGCCATCCTGAAAACCCCACGAAGGGTTGTAATAGGGGTCGTCGGTGAGTTCGAAGGCCTCCTCGGTCGAAGCCGAACGCAATCCGCGTATCGAGAGGGGCGCTGAGAGCACCACGGTCAAAGCCCCTCCGTGTGCCCAGCGACGCGACAGACGACCTCCCACCGTCAGGGCATCGGTGAAGAGCCCCTCGATGCGGGCATCACGCCCCGTGCGATAGTCGAGCCCCCACGCCGTATGCCATCCGTTGTGACTCTCCTGCTCCATGGCTATTTGTGCTCCTGCGCGGTAGTTGCGGTCGGCATAACGCACTGCAACGCGCCACGGATGGAGCGGGAGGTTGTCCGTGAAGTGAAATTGGCGTACACCGGCCGTGGTGCCGAGGGCAGCCTGCTGCATCGCCAGTCCGCTGTCGTAGCGCTCTTCGGCCCCTGCCAGCCGCAACGAGGTGGTGTGCCGATAGGCGATGGGGATGCCGTAGAGGGTACGTTGCTCGGAGGTGTAGTGTTCGCCCCGACGACGAATCGTCACGCGGGGCAGGGCAAATCGGCTTGCCGCATCGTAGGATTCGGGTGTCCGTTGAATGGCCCGATAAAAGAGCACCGAGTCGGCGGGCGATTCCACGGAATGCTCCTCCGGCTCGGCATAAGGATAGTATTCGTCGTCTGGAGTTTGAGCGGTTGCTGCTGCCGATACAAGGAACAGCAGAGCCGAAAAACCCCAACGCTTCAACATGGTCGACGGATGATTAGATGCGACGCAACACCTCGCACAACAACTCCCAGAATTTGGGCACGGTGGCAATTTCGAGCCGCTCGTCGGGCGAGTGCACGCCGCGCAACGTCGGGCCGAAGGAGACCATCTCCAAATCGGGGTACTTTTCGAGGAAGAGACCACACTCCAAACCGGCGTGGATGGCCCGCACCTTCGGTTCGGTGGCAAAGAGGTCGTGGTAGGCCGTTTTGGTCACCTCCAACAGGCGCGATTGGGGGTTGGGTGCCCAACCCGGGTAACCATCCGAGTGGGCGACGTCGGCACCTGCCAACGCAAAGACCGACTCGACCATCTGTGCTACATAGGTCTTGGCACTCTCAACCGATGAACGCTGCGACGAGGTAACGACAATCGTGTGCTCGTCGATGAATTTTACGGAGGCGAGGTTGGTGGAGGTCTCGACCAGCCCGGGCATGGCAAACGACATGGCGATGACGCCGTTGGGCACGCCTACAATCGAGTAAATCAGCCCCTGCTGGCTCTTGGCGTCGAGTACACGGTCTACGTCGGGCATCTCGTTGAGCGTGATTTTGAAGTTCGGCTCGCGGAAGCGGAATTCGTTGTGCAGGTCGGCTGCGAAGAGCTGGTAACGCTTCTCAAAGTCGGCCTTGAAACGCATCGGCACGCCGAAGATGGCATAGGCCTCGCGCGGGATGGCGTTGCGCAGGTTGCCGCCCGAGAAGTAGCTCAACCGCAACTCGCACGACTGCATGCCGTCCCACATCAGGCGAGCCACGGTCTTCACCGAATTGACACGCCCCTTGTCGATGTCGTCGCCCGAGTGTCCGCCCAGCAAGTTCGAGACATCGACGCGATAGAAGGCATAGTTCTTCGGGGCCTCCTCCATCGTGCAGTGGAAGGTGGCAATCGTGTCGATGCCGCCGGCACACCCGATGAAGAGCTCGCCCTCACCCTCCGAGTCGAGGTTGATGAGGTATTTGCCCGTCAGCATCCCTTCGCCCAGCTCGAAAGCACCCGTCAGACCGGTCTCCTCGTCGACCGTAAAGAGCGCCTCGATGGGGCCGTGGGGCACCGTCTCGTCGAGCAACAAAGCCAGGGCTGCTGCCATACCGATGCCGCAGTCGGCACCGAGTGTTGTTCCCTCGGCCTTCACCCAGCCATCTTCGATGCGGGTGCGGATGGCGTCGTGCTCGAAGTCGAACTCCACATCCGAGTTCTTCTC
>CAZTCM010000130.1:0-4532 GCA_964612285.1 uncultured Alistipes sp. | reverse complement strand
ATCTCATCCTCGAAGATATCCTCCGAGTTGACCGTATAACCACCCGTGTCAATGATGGAGAACTCTTTGCCGTTCCAGTCGGTTTTGCCGTAGTGGCGATCGCGGGTCGTGCCGGCCGTCGCGTCGACGATGGCTTGACGTTGGCCCACCAGACGGTTGAAGAGGGTCGATTTGCCGACATTGGGTCGGCCGACAATAGCTACCAAACTCATATCGTGTTGCTTTAATTAGCGTGTTAATTCGGAGTGCAAAGATACGAAAATTATTCGAGAGCACCAAGCCGTTATAAGGTCTTGAGCAATTCGCTTTCGGAACCGGCCTGAATCGGGTAGAGCAGGATGTGGTTGTTGGTGCGGAAATGCTCCTCGATGTAGGCCGGAATGCGATGCATGGCAGCGGTGTAGGAGATGCGGTCACGACGGCTCATGATGACCCACACGCAGTCATCAGCCCCCACCGGTGCGAAGAGCGAAGCACAATCCTCCCACGACTCCTCGGTGGGAATGTAGGTGGCAATGTCCGCTTTGCGGCGCTTGCGGCGCAGGTAGTCGATGGTCGGCTGTGTGGCGTAGAAAATCAACTTTGCCCCTGTATCATGGGCCAAGTGGCGAATGCGCAGCACCCACGTTTCGAATCCGAGTTCCAACTCGGCACGACGAGGCACGAAGACCAGGTGGCGCTTGACGGTCGAGAGGGGTTGGATGTTGCGATAGATGTAGGTGGTGACATTCGAGCGGGCCAAGACGCGCGGGATGGTCGCGCCGAGCACGGTCGATGTGCCGAGGGCATTGAAGGGAGAGGTGTGCTCGCTCTCCTCGTGCATGCCGAGCACCAGGTCGGTGATGTTGCGCTCGCGCACGATGCTGACAATGGCATTGACGATGTTCACATCGTAGCGCAACAGACGGTGCATGTGAATTCCCGCCGCCGCCGAGGCTGCTGCTGCCGAGGCCAACATCTTTTCGGCCGCCTCCACCTCTTCGGGCGAGTGGCTGCGGTTGTCGAGGGCTTTCAGGGCATAGAGGCTGCGATGCTTCTGTTTCGTGACGGCAATACCCAGCCCGACCGCTTCGGCCACGGCGTTGGGGTGCGAGACGGGTATCAGTACATGCTCGCCGTGTTCGCTGCGACGCTCGGTCTGCGGGCCGCCCAGGGCGATGTGATGGGCACCATGTTGCGTGAGAAAGGTCGAGATGGTGCAGGTGAAGAGAATCATCAGAATCGTGCCGTTGAGCACCGCCTCGTCGAGCAGTCGAATCGGGGTCCCTTCGGGCGTGTGCCCGAGGATGATGTTGTAGCCCACCATCACGACGGCCAAGGTACCGGCCACATGCGCCACGCTCAATCCGAAGAGCAGGGTGAGTTGGTTGCGCGAGAGACGGAAACTTTTGGCCGTGAGTGCGGCAGCGATGTATTTGGCGGCGGTGACCATCACCACCATCACCGTGCCGACGATGAGCGTCTCCCAACTTTGGATGATGGCGTGGTAGTCGATGAGCATGCCGACACCGAGCAGGAAGAAGGGGATGAAGATGGCATTACCGACAAACTCGATGCGGTTCATCAGGGGCGATGTGCGCGGGATGAGGCGGTTCATGGCCAGACCGGCGAGGAAGGCTCCGATGATGGGTTCCAAACCGGCCAGCTGGGTGAGGTAGGCCCCCAAGAAGAGCACTACGAGGATAAAGACATATTGTGAGATGTTGTCGCTGCACCGCTTGAAAAACCAGCGTCCGATGAGGGGAAGTATCCACAGAATGGCGATGCCGCAGCCGACGATGGAGGCGGCCAGTCGATACCAAAATTGTTGGTCGGCCGAGCCGGTGGCCATGCCGACAACCACCGTGAGCATGACAAGGGCCAGAATGTCAACGACGATGGTTCCTCCGACGGCAATCGTGACGGCTTTGTCGCGTGTGATGCCGAGTTTCGAGACGATGGGGTAGGCGATGAGCGTCTGCGAGGCGAAGAGGGCGCCCATCAGGGCCGACGAGAGAAGCGAATAGCCCAGGATATAGTAGCCCGAGATGATGCCGAAGAGCATCGGTATCACGAAGGTGTAAAGCCCGAAGAGGACACTGCGCAGGCTGTTGCGTTTGAAATCGGCCATCTCAATCTCCAATCCTGCCATAAAGAGGATGTAGAGCATGCCTGCCGTACCCGAGAGGATGATGCTGCTGTCGCGCAAAACGAGGTTGAGTCCATGGGGCCCGATGACGGCACCGGCGATAATCAGCCCCAGCAGGTAGGGAATCTTCAACCGATTCAGCACAAGCGGCGTGCCCAACACGATGGTCATGATGAGCAGGAACTTCAAAATCGGGTCCTCAATGGGTATCGAGAAGGCGTTATGGAGTGCAAGTAGGTGCATAGATTGGTGTTCAATGTGACAAATGTAACGAAAAATATGCGGAAATTCATAAAAATAGTGTAACTTTGACAAATATTTCATGTGAACCATAACCTGAAAAACACAAAAAGGATGAAACGATTTTTGCCGTGGATGAGCCTTGTGGTGGCTCTCTTTATGGTGCAGCACACGGTTGCACAGAGTGATTATATGAGTATTCGCTCGGAGCGTAAATCGCCCATTCGCTGGGGTCTGATTGCCGGTATGAATGTGGCCGACTTCAAACTTAAAGGTACGAAATTTGAATTGGCCAACGACCCGGGATGGCAGGTGGGTATGATGGCCTCGATTCCGCTGGGCTCGATTATGACGCTCGACCCGCAGCTGATTTATGTCCACCAGACCCTCGATTTGTCCAACCCCAATGTCAAGCAGACGGGTGATTTGACCTGCTCGTCGATTGACCTGCCGCTGGGGCTTGGTTTCAAGATTCTGGGCCCGCTGCGTGTGTTTGCCGGTCCGGTCTTCACGCTGATGAATGAGAGCGACGGCGACTTTGGCGGCAAGGAGCTCGACTACTCGGGACTGCGTACCACCTTCTCTTATATGGTGGGTGCCGAGGTGCGTCTGTTCAACCACCTGCGTGTCGATGTACGTTACAACGGCCAGTTCAAAAACAAGGATAACGTGATGATGCCCGAGGGCGAAGGGGGCGTTGGCGAGGTGCGTACGCAGTGCTTCTTCCTGAATGTCGGTTACTACTTTTAGCCTATGACCGAAAGCGTCGGAAAAGAGATTTTGATTGACGGGGTCGACCCCCGCGAACTATACGGCCCGCAGAATGCCTACCTCGAACAGTTGCGTGCGATGTTCCCCGAACTGAAAATCCTGGCACGCGGTTCGTCGCTCAAAGTGCTTGGCGCGCACAATGAGGTGGCACGTTTCGAACAGCGTTTCGAAGGGTTGGTGGCCTACTACACGAAGTATGGACACCTCTCGTCGCAGGTCATCGACCAATGCTTTGCCGATGGCTATGCCGCCTCCGAGAAACCGCTCGACAAGGATGTGCTGGTCTACGGCAACAATGGCATGGTGGTGCGCGCCCGCACTCCGAATCAGCAACGACTGGTCGAACTCTACGACAAGAACGACCTGCTGTTTGCCGTGGGGCCTGCCGGCTCGGGCAAGACCTATACGGCCATCGCCCTGGCCGTGCGTGCCCTGAAAGAGAAGGAGGTGCGACGCATCATCCTGACACGGCCGGCTGTTGAGGCGGGTGAGAAACTCGGCTTCCTGCCCGGTGACATGAAGGAGAAACTCGACCCCTACCTGCAACCGTTATACGATGCACTGAACGACATGATTCCGCCTCTCAAATTGCAGAAATTTTTGGAGGAGGGAACGGTGCAGATTGCCCCGCTGGCTTACATGCGCGGCCGTACGCTCGACAACGCCTTTGTGATTTTGGATGAGGCGCAAAATACCACCTTGTCGCAAATCAAGATGTTCCTCACGCGCATGGGACGCAATGCCCGTTTCATTGTGACGGGCGATGTGACCCAAATCGACCTGCCGCGCCGCTCGGACAGCGGTTTGACGCGCGCGATGCAGATTTTGAAGGGGGTGAAGGGTATCGGTCAGGTCGAGTTTGACAAACGCGACATCGTGCGCCACGAATTGGTGAAGCAGATTGTCGAGGCCTTCGACCGCGAAGCCGAACGTCACGAGCTGGAACAGAAATTAATCGAGAAAAATTAACCATCAATAGAACTGATACCTATGAATAGAAATCTGAAAGGGTTGAAACCCGAACTGGTGTGGAAACACTTTGCCGAAATCGTACAGATTCCGCGCCCCTCGTCGCACGAGGCGGAGATTCGTCAATATGTCATCGACTTTGCCAAGGCGCAGGGGCTCGTCTGGAAGGAGGACGAGGCACACAATGTCTATGTCGCCAAACCCGCTTCGGAGGGGATGGAGAACCGCGTGGGCGTGGTGTTGCAGGCTCATCTCGACATGGTGCCGCAGAAGAACAACGATAAAGTGTTCGACTTCGAGAAGGATCCCATCGATGCCTATATCGACGGCGAATGGGTGACGGCCGACGGTACGACGCTGGGCGCCGATAACGGCATCGGTGTTGCGGCTATCTTGGCCGTGTTGGAGGATAAGACCCTCGTAC
>CAZTCM010000129.1:0-4873 GCA_964612285.1 uncultured Alistipes sp. | reverse complement strand
CTCAAACAAAAAAAAGACCTGCCTAACATTTTTTTTTATTGTTAGACAGGCTCTCTCTTTATAGGCAGCAGGCACCTAAACACCTGCCTTAGAGCCCTTTCTTATCTCTGCTGCGGGCGAGGTCTGCCGGCGACCTGTTTAGCACCCTGAGGGCCACGCTGATGATGTTGTTCCTTCATCTTGGCACCCTGCTTCTTCTCCAAGTCGTAGAGTTTCTGAATCTGCTTGGGATTCATGAATTGGCAGAACTCGTTGTAGTACTTCTCGCGCACATCGATAATGGCTCGGCTCATGGCAAAGCGGTTGCGGATGTTGGCATCGACCTGCTCGTCGGTCAGCGGCTCGGCCGGTGTACCCTGCTTGGCATTGGCCTTCTTCGGACGGTGCATCTTGTACTGCTTACGCAACGCATGCATCTCGTCGTTGTACTGCTTGTAGAGTGCAATAAAACGAGCGGCATCGACATCGT
This sequence comes from uncultured Alistipes sp., assembly GCA_964612285.1. Lineage (GTDB taxonomy): Bacteria > Bacteroidota > Bacteroidia > Bacteroidales > Rikenellaceae > Alistipes. The sequence continues at coordinate 4,404 of CAZTCM010000129.1, read as the reverse complement.
TGAGCGTCAAGGCCGTAGCCAACTGATTGCAGCGATTCTCCATCATCGCCTGCTTACGCGCCTCGCGCTGCTCGGGGGTCATCTGCTTCTGCGGCCCCTGCGCCACACCTTGTGCAGCCAGGAAAAGGGTTGCCAGGGCAACCATCAAAATACGTTTCATACTCTTTTTTGGTTTTAAGGATTTATACTGTGTTTCTCTATTCGTAGGAGACAAAGAGGTCGGCCTCATAGAACTCGACCCAACTCTCCAACTCCTCGGCGGACATCACCTCGTGGTAGGCGTAAAGGGGTTCATTGGCCGTAACCGGCTCTTCGGGCGCGGGCCAAAAGGCCAACACTCCCGCCAGCAAGGCCGCAGCGACGGCGCCACCCACCCACAACGGCAGGCGCATGCGACGCCCCCGTGCAGGTACAGATGTAGGTGCAGCTGCAATGCGACACATCAGCACAGCCTCGTTTTCGGCAAAAAAGTCCGTGGGAACCCGATAGGGCATCTGTTTGCCAATCTTCTCCCAGCTCGTCTCCATCTCTTTCATCTCTCTCCTCTTAATTCGTTTCCAAATAGGTGCGTATGCGGTTTGCGGCGTGGTGATAACTTACACGCAGCGAGGCGGCACTCGACCCCGTGACGGCCGCTATCTCGTCGTAAGACATCTCGTCGTAGTAGCGCAGCGTGAAGACCGTGCGCTGCTGCTCGGAGAGGGTGAGCAGTGCCCGCTGGAACTTCACCACTGCCCCCTCCTCGTAATCGACGTAGGCGCTGCTTTCGAGCCGGCCGAGCAGCACCTCGGAGAGCTCCTCGGTGGAGAGCGGTTGCTCGCGATTGCGATGCAGGTGGCGGTAGGCCCCATGGGTTGCTATCTTGTAGAGCCACGCCCGAACAGCCCCCTCGTTGCGCAACTTATCCATCGACCGCCACGCTTGCAGGAGCGTATCCTGCAAGATGTCGCGGGCATCCTCGTGGTTCACCACCAGACGACGGATGTGCCAATAGAGCGGCTCTTGGTACTGTTTCACCAGCTGATTAAAGTCCAACATCATTCAAACTCCTTGCGCAAATGGGTTTCTGTGTGGTAAGATACCAATTTTGCGCGAATGTTAACAGCATCCGGCCATTTTTTTTCTTCGAGCAACTCTTGGCCGAAAATTTGGAGATACGGAAAATTCGTCCTATCTTTGTCCTGCAATAAGATGAGGAGGGGTTCTGACCTTGATGGGTCAGGATTCTTGTTTTTTGTTGCATCAGCAAACCGAAAACTAAAAAAACAGAAAAATAAGTATGGCAAACGAAATTATCTATTTGACCTCCGAGGGTTACAAGAAACTCAAAGAGGAGCTCGACCACATGCGCTCGGTAGAGCGTCCGGCCGCTGCGGCTGCCATTGCCGAGGCCCGCGACAAGGGCGACTTGTCGGAGAATGCCGAGTATGATGCAGCCCGCGAGGCTCAGGGATTGCTCGAAATGCGCATCGCCAAACTCGAAGAGACGCTGACCAATTCGCGCATCATCGACGAGACGAAGATTGACAAGTCGAAGGTGCAGATTTTGAGCAAGGTGACCCTGCTGAACAAGAACACGAACAAGCAGGTGACCTACACGATTGTCGCAGAGCATGAGGCCAACCTGCGCGAGGGGAAACTGGCCATCGGCACCCCGATTGCCAAGGCGTTGCTCGGTCACAAAAAGGGCGACGAGGTGGAGGTGACGGTTCCGGCCGGTATCCTGCGCTTTGAGATTGTCGATATTGCTATCTAAGCCGCAAACAGACACCGAAGAGAGGAGGTTGTCCGACATCGTGTTGGACAACCTCCTCTCTTTTGTAGAAGTCGTATAACAAGCGGGATTTCAAGGTCTGCGAAGTGCGAAAAAGCGGAGCATACCAGGCGTATGCGAGCATTTTGAGCACCAGCAAAACGCAACAATCACCTTGTGATCCGGCTACTGATTAGAAGGCGCGCTCGCGATTCTCCTCATTATCCTTCTCGCTGCGCTCCACGTCATCGCCCTCCCAGTCGAACCAGGGGAAATCACGGCGGCCGCCCAGCCCAAAGCGCAGGTAGGTAATCGGAAGCCCCATCTCCAAAAAGCGGCTCTCATAGGCAGTCTTCACCGAGAGCACCTCATCGGCAAATCCCGAGCCGTAGATATCGTCGTTGCACACCTCGACCGGCAGGTCGTACCGGTCGGTGACGGCCTTTGTATAGGCGTGGAGGTGCTTCGAGTCGGTTTTCAGATTGATGCGCCCCTCGGCGGACAGCAGGCGGGCATAACGCTCCAAGAAGAGGGGCGACGTAAGGCGTTTGCGGGCGCGGTTGGTTTTGAGTTGCGGGTCGGGAAAGGTAATCCACACTTCGGCCACCTCTCCCTCGGCAAAGAGGGCGTTGATAAACTCGATGCGCGTGCGCAGGAAGCCCACGTTGGTCATGCCTCGCTCGGTGGCCGTCTTCGCACCACGCCACATACGCGCCCCCTTGATGTCGATGCCGATGTAGTTGCGCGAGGGGTCACGCTCGGCCAGCGCTACGGTATATTCGCCCTTACCACACCCCAACTCCAAAACAATCGGATGGTCGTTGTGGAAGAAATCGGCTCCCCAGCGCCCCTTCAACGGATGGTCGACGCCAAAGACCGACGCAAACTCGGGCTGCACGAAACAGGCAAAGGTTTCGTTCTCGCGGAATTTTCGCAGTTTATCTTTTCCCATAAACGGTTTACGCTATTCGTTTGTAATCTTCATCCCCACGGCCTCGACCCCCTGCACCATACGCACCGGTGTCAGCAGGAAGCGATAACGCCCCACACGGGTCAGTTGTACATTGCGGCGATAGGGAATCTCCACCACGCGCTGTATCGAAGCGGGCGCAGCGTGCATCGGCACCACCAGTCGATGGTACTCGATAGTGACCAATGAATCGGGGGTTTGGGTTGCCACGCGCAACGTCAGGGTATCCTCGCGGAAGGACTCTTCAAGACGCAGGAATAGGCGCAGGGCGCGCATCGAGAGCGTATCCTCATTCCGATAATCGACCGTAGCAACACCTCGCCACCCTGCCGGATCGAGGTCGGTGACCACGGCCCGCTCGGGGGCCATACACCCCATCAGCACACACAACAAGGTGCCCAAGAGGAATCCCCTACCCCCTCGCATCGGTCAGGCGTTGCCGTTTTGCGCATTGCCACCCTCGCCACGCGGGCCGCCCTCGTGCGACGAACGGCGGTTGTTGTGACGGCGGTTGCGGTTGTGATAATTGTGGTTGCGAGGCCGGTTATTGCCCCCTTCGCCCCCTTCGCGCTGCGGCTGCTCGCCCTGCGGTTGTGCAGCGGCTCGCGGCTCGGCCGAGGGTGTCGAGGATGTCGAGGGTGCAGCTGCCGCCGGCTCACCCTGCGGACGCTGTTGCGGCGAGCGCTCCTTGTTGCCCTTGCGGTTGTTGCGCTTGCGGCGTTTGGCTTTGTCGAAACGGGTGATGCTATCCTCCTCCGAGCGATAGGTCGGCTCCTCCACGACATCGACCATCGTATCGGCATCCTGCAACTGCTCGACCTTGCGGCCGGCACGGTTGGCAGCCAAAATCTCCTTGACGCGCGCCACCGGAAGGGTTTGCAGGTTGGACATTGTCTCCTTGCTCGACGAGAAGGTCATCAGGCCGGCCAGGATATCGGTCTTGACCAAGAACCACTCCCCCTCAACGGTCTGCAACGGCTCGCGCAGACGCGGAATCTCCTTGCGGGCATCGGCATAGACATCGTACTCGTACATCATGCAGCATTTGAGCTTCGAGCACTGTCCGGCCAACTTCTGGGGGTTGAGCGAGAGGTCCTGGGTGCGTGCAGCACCGGTCGTAACGCTCGAAAAGGTCGACATCCACGAGGCGCAGCACAACTCGCGGCCACAAGCCCCCAAACCGCCAATGCGACCCGCCTCCTGACGTGCACCAATCTGCTTCATCTCGATGCGGATGTGGAAGCGTTCGGCAAAGACCTTAATCAATTCGCGGAAATCGACACGTTCGTCGGCGATGTAGTAGAAAATCGCCTTGATTTTATCGCCCTGATACTCCACATCGCCAATCTTCATATTCAGCCCCATGTCGGCCGCAATCTGGCGCGAGGCAATCATCGTCTCGTGCTCCAAGGCGATGGCCTCCTGCCAACGCTCGATGTCATAGGGCTTGGCCTTGCGGTAAATCTTGCGGAATTCGCCATTCTGGGGGTTGAAACCCGTGCGACGCATCTGTTTCTGCACCATGTCGCCCGTGAGCGAGATGACACCGATGTCATGGCCGGGCGAGGCCTCCACGGCGACAATATCACCCCGTTTGAGCTCCAAATTGTTGACATTGCGGTAGTAGCCGCGGCGCGTATTCTTGAAGCGCACCTCGAAGATGTCGGTCGGACGCGTATCG
>CAZTCM010000128.1:0-4900 GCA_964612285.1 uncultured Alistipes sp. | reverse complement strand
GACACACGGATTTTCAGTCCGTTGCTCTACCAACTGAGCTATGGCACCATCATTTTGTTTTTGGTGATGCAAAGGTAGTAATAATTTTTATATCTGCAAAATTTTTATCGAAAAAATCAAAAAAAGGTCGCCCCGATACCGGAGCGACCCCTCGCTAAAATAAAGTGACGGTTTTACTCAATCATATCGTTGTATTGCGTCTCAATCAGCGGAATAACCCAAACCCAGTCATTGGTACCCGAATCATTCGGGCCAACCGTTACAGCGAACTGCGAACCGAAGGTACCACCGCCGTTATTCTTGTAGCTCTTACGCGAAATCGAAGCACCCGTACGCTTCAAGTCAAACCAATCATGTCCCTCGCCCCAAAGTTCGGCGCGACGATAGAACATAATCTCATCGATCAACTCCTGACCTGTCTTTGTCGATTTCACATACGAAGCATCACGGGCCGAGTTAACCTCATAGAGCAACTCCTGCGCCTTTGCATAATCGGGTGTTGCCTGCTTGCAGAGTGCCTCGGCCTCCAACAGATAGAACTCGGCAGCACGCATCCAGCACATATTCGACACACCGGGAAGATCGATTACACCAAACTTCAATTGGCCATAGATACACGGCTTGGTCGGATAGTACCCGGTCTGCCCATAGCGCTTAGCAGGTCCCTCCATGCTAAGCATATAGTTCCAGAATACAGGCTGCATTGAAGCAGCTACCTGCAAATACGAGCCAATCGTACCATTGGCAATGTAAGCATCGAAATCGTATTGCGGGAACCAACTTTGTGCAAAGAAGAGCTTCTTACGAATATCGGTATCATTCAAGGCATCTACCAACTCGCGGTTACCCAACACATTGTAGCCTGCTCTGCAGTAATAAGCATTGTAACCATAGAAAGTACCAAAGGTGTAGTACCACATGTTCTCCGCCGAGCTACCATAGCCACCATAGATCCACTCCGAATTCGATTCACAGAAACCATCCTGGAAATCGCTTTCCGTCATCAAAGGATAACCATCATACGCATAGGCAGCATAGGTGGCTGCGGTCTCCCAATCTTCACGAGCCAACGCAGCACGTGCCTTCACGCCACAAGCCATATTCAGGCCCGGCTCATAGAAGTATTTATTCGAACGTCCCGACTCCTCATACAGACGAATGGCATCATCGCAATCCTGATAAATCTGCTGATAGCACTGTGCCAGGGTCGAAACCGGCATCTCGTCGGTTGAATCCGTAAGACGCAAAATCACACCGTCCGACGCACCATTGTTCGAATCCATCCAACGTTTCGAGAAAATCTGTACCAGATACTGATAGCAGTAGGCACGATAGGTCAGAGCCTGAGCCTTGTAGAAAGCACGAGCCGACTCATCCTCACCGGCGGCCGTATCAATTTGAGCCAAGATACGGTTTGCCTGGCCAATAATCTGATAGAAGAACCACCAAGCATACTGCGAATAAGCAGCCTGATTATTCACATTGAGCTTCATGTTGGCCGAATTGTAACCACCGAAACGCTCTGCGGACCAATCGTTACCACAGGTATTACCAATATCAACCAACACATCGCTCATACCACAATAACCCTGGCCAAATGTACTCTGCTGCGTAACCATCAACTGGTTGATACCATTGATATAGAGTCCATAGTTCTCAATGTCCGAGGTCATCGTCTCGCCATCAACCGCACTTGTCGGTTTTACATCCAGATAATCCTCCGAGCAGGCAATCATTGCCACACCGGCGATGAAAGCACCCACATATTTCAAAAATCTTTTCATAATTTTTACGCTCTTTTTAGGTGTAGATAATTAGAGTGTCAAGTTCAAGCCGAAGCTCCAAATACGCGCCGAACTATACGTCATATCCTGTCCACCGTAGAACGAATACTGCGGATTCAGACCCTGACGAGCAGTAAAGGTGAAGGGATTCTCGACATTGAACGATACGGTTGCACCACCCAGACCGAGTTTCGACATCCACTTTTTCGGCAAATCATACGACACCCCGATGTTCTTAACAATGAAGTACGAAGCATCTACCAACCAACGATCCGAAGAAGCATAGGTATAGGTATTCATATACGAATCGTTGCGCGGGAAAACACTTGTGGTCAATCGATTGGGCGAATCTGCCGTCATACCTTCGGGTACAGCCATCCACGAGTTCAGAATATCTTTGTGCAAAGCCTGCGGACCATTCAAATAGGGATACATCAACGTGCGGTAGGTCGAATCGTAGATCTTACCGCCAATCGAATACGAGCAAACCGCATTGAATGTCAGGTTCTTCCAAGATACGCTGGTCGAAATACCACCATACACATCAGGCAACGCCTCTCCAGACCAATCTTTCTTGGCATAAGTCGTATAAGCCGTGTAATACTTATCGCCAATCTTGTCAGCATAGCCGTATTGAACATACATATCGGCATCCTCCCCGTAGGTATCCATGTCAAACTCATACATGGCGTAACCGGTCATTTGATCTACACCGGCATACTGATAAAGGTAGAACTCATACATCGAGTGCCCCTCCTCGAAACGATACACACCATTGACGTAGCCATTACCCTCGCCTCCGATAGCCGGCAGCGTTTTGATTTCGTTGGTCACAAACGATGCGTTGGCACCAATGTTCCACTTCCAATCTTTCGTCTTGATCACATCCACATTGACGGCTACCTCGATACCACGGTTCACCACCGAACCAATGTTGGTCGTCCACGAAGGATACAATGAACCCGGCGAAAGGGTACCTACCGAAGGAGCATAATTCATGTCGAAAATCAAATCTTCCGAAGTCTTGTTGAAGTAGTCAAGCGTTACATCCACACGATTCCACAACCGAGCATCCACACCGATGTCAAACGACTGAGAGGTCTCCCATTGCAAATTGGGCGAAGCAAACTGACTGGCCGTAGCACCCAGGTTACCACCATTCTGACGCAGGCCATAAAGACTCTGCGAAGCATACATACCTGCCGAAGAGTCGTTACCTACCTCACCATACGAGGCACGCACCTTCAAATAGTCAACCCAATCAGCATTTTTCATAAACTCCTCGCTCGATACTACCCACGAAGCACCCAACGACCAGAAGTTACCCCAGCGTGCATCCTTGTGGAAACGCGACGAACCGTCACGACGGAACGACGCTTCTGCAAAGTAGCGGTTGTCGTAGTTATAACGAGCACGGGCCAAATACGACTCCGAATGATAAGTCGATGCATAACCTTCGATATAGTTCATCGTGGCAAAGGCATCAAACACATCGGTCGAAACACCCTGATTCGATTTCATCACATACTGATAGTCGGCATTGTACGAATAGTTCTCGTGACCAACCAACACATCGACATGATTTTTACCAAAATTCTTGTTATAGGACAACTGTTGCTGGAAGTTAATCGTCGTGTAGCGATAGTCCTCCTTGCCCAGACAACCACCATTCGAAGCACCATCACCGATGTTGGGGTTATTGTACCCCTTGATACCACTATGACGACGATCTACCGAACCACGCACCGTAAACTCGAAATCTTTCAAGAAAGCAACCGTAGCATAAGCACCGGCATTCAGCGTGGTGCGCGAACGACGGCTGTAATCATTCTCCAACTCATAGGCAATGTTGCGATTGCTAAGCCACCACGATTCTGTATCATACACCGGCTGGCCGTTCTTATAGACAATCTCGCCATCCTCATCGTGCATATAATACGGATAAACAGGAGCGATCATTTGCGCGTTATAGAACGGGTTGGCATAATACGACGAATACGCCATCGGATTGTAGTTTTGCTTCTGAATGGAGCCCGAGAGGTTTACACCCATCTTGAACCACTCCTTCGGACGGAAGTTCGCCGACAAACGGCCCGTCGTACGCTCGTAATCCGAGTTTTTGATGTAGCCCTCCTCGTTCAGATAGCCTACCGATGCGAAAATATCATACTTCTCACCGGCAGCATCAGCCTGAACGTTGTACTCGCCACGATATCCCGTACGCTCGATGGCATCGTACCAGTTAAGGTCCGTGTATCCCTGCTTTTGAGCAGCAACCACGTTACCCTCATTGTCGAAGATGGCCGACGAAGCAGCATCGTAGATGTTGCTACCAATGTAATAGTCTACCAACTCTTCACCGGTCCATTGACGCAATACCTCGTCCTGATAGTAGCCACCATAATAAACATCGTTTAAGTAGCGATAATCATTATAGTAGGTTTGCCACATGGCTTTCATCCAGTCGTTGGCACCCAGCGTCTCGTACTCCTTCGTAGCACGCGTGTAGACACCCTGTTTGGTGCTGATATTGACATTGAGTTTGCCGGCGGTATTACCCTTCTTCGTCGTGATAAGTACCACACCCGAAGCAGCACGCGAACCATAAAGGGCAGCCGATGAAGCATCCTTCAAGACCGAAATCGATTCAATATCGTTCGGGTTCAAGTCGGAAATCGATCCGGAGAAGATGTTACCATCCACCACATAGAGCGGGGTGTTGTTACCATTCACCGAGCCAAAACCACGGATAAGAATCTCCGTTGCAGCCGAGCCCGGCTCACCATACGAGCTCTGCACCTGAACACCGGCGGTCATGCCTTCAAGGGCACTCGTAACCTCCGACACCGTACGCTTCTCGATTGCCTCGGATTTCACCATGGAAACCGAACCAGTTACCGCCTCTTTCGACGAGGTACCATAAGCAACCACCACCACATTCTCGATGGCAGTGGTATCCTCCTGCAAAGTAACAGCAACATTCGTTTTACCGGCAACAGCCACCTTTTGTGTTTCATGGCCGATAAACGAAATTGCCAGCGTTGCATTGGCCGGAGCCGATACGGTAAACGTACCGTCTGCGCCGGTCGTTGTTCCCACGTTAGTACCCTCAACCA
>CAZTCM010000127.1:0-4932 GCA_964612285.1 uncultured Alistipes sp. | reverse complement strand
GTCGTAGCGGGCACGTTTGTCGGGATTCGACAACACATCATAGGCCTCGGCCGCCTCCTTGAACTTCTCTTCGGCCTCCTTATCCCCCGGGTTCTTGTCGGGGTGATATTTGATGGCCGCCTTGCGATAGGCCTTCTTTATTTCGTCGGCATTGGCACTCTTCTCGACGCCCAACACCTCGTAGTAGTCTCTCTTTTCTGCCATCGTATCAGCACTTACTCACCTACAACCACTTTTGCAAAGCGCAGCACACGCTCGCCCAGGCGGTAACCCGTCTGCACGCAGTCGATGACCTTACCCTTTTGCTCCTCACCGGCGGCAAAGCGGGCCACAGCCTCGGCCACCTCCTCGTCGAATGCCGTGCCGATGACCTCGATTTCGGTCACGCCGCGCTGTTTGAGGGCCTCGGTAAATTTCTGGGAGATGAGTTGTACCCCCTGACGAATCGAATCGACATCTTCGGTCTTCTCCATCGCAGCCACGGCGCGCTGCACATCGTCGCGCACGGGCAACATCGCCAGCAGCACCTCCTTACCACCCGTTTCGACCAACTCCATCTTCTCGCGCAGCGTACGCTTGCGATAGTTGTCGAACTCGGCCTGCAAACGCAGGAATTTATCTTTCCAGGCAGCCACCTCGGCTGCCAGCTGTTCCGTTTCGCTCTCCTCGGCCGATTGCTCTTCGGCTCGCTCTGTCATTGTGTCAGACTGACCTCCGGTTTCATCTGCCACATTGGCACACGGCTCGCCCTCACACGAGGGATAACCATCGCCATGACCGAAACCTTGGTCGCCATTAACTGCTTCATTATAAACTTTTTCCTTCTCCATATCTTGTATTTTATTTCGTTTCCACCATTTCATAAGCACAAATTATATACCAACTACCCGATGATGAAGATGGCCGGACGGCGTTGCAGGTCGGGCAACACCGCTTTTCGCCACTCGTCCACACGGCGTGTCACCACCCACTCGGTCGGGGCCGTAAGATCCATGGCCACCGTCAGGCGTGTCTCTGTTTGAAGCGTTTGCAGCAGCTCCTCCATCAATTTCCGATTGCGGTAGGGGGCCTCGATGAAGAGTTGCGACTGATGCTCCTGCAAGGCACGTCGCTCGAAGTGGCGAATCGCCCGCTGGCGCTCTGCGGGTTTGACCGGCAGGTAGCCATTAAAGGCAAACGACTGTCCGTTGAGCCCCGAGGCCATCACTGCCAGGATGATTGATGAAGGGCCCACGAGGGGAACGACCCGTACCCCGTGGCGATGTGCCGCCTCAACCACCAAGGCCCCCGGGTCGGCCACACAAGGGACACCGGCCTCGGAAATCACACCTGCCGAGCGCCCTTCGAGCAGCGGTTTGAGGAGTTCCTCGACCGCTGCACCGGCCACCGTATGTTCGTTCAGTTCGCGGAATTCGAGGCCGTCGATGCGCCCCGAAAGCCCCGCCTTCGCAAGAAAGCGACGTGCCGAGCGCGTATTCTCGACAATGAAGTAGTCGAGCCCCTCGATAATGGCACGATTGGCCGCAGGCAGCACCTCCCAGGGGGCCGTCTCCTCCGCAATCGGACAAGGGATGAGGTATAGTGTTCCGAGTTTCATCCTAGTTAATGGTTAGTTGTGAGGGAGTTTCTCATACTCTTCATACCCCTCATACTCCTCTTATTCTTTAATATATATTCGTTTCACGCGCGTCGAGATGGCGGTCAGCACCTCGTAGGGGATGGTGCCGAGCACTGCTGCCATCGCAGCCGCATCGTGCCCTTCGTTGGGGGAGAAAATCACCGCTTCATCCCCCTCGTGTACCCCCTCGATACCCGTGACATCAATCATGCAGCTATCCATGCAGATGCGCCCCACGATGGGAGCAGCGGCTCCCCGCACGCGCATCGACCACCCGCCACATCCGAGGCGACGATTCAACCCGTCGGCATAGCCAATCGGGATGGTGGCAATCACGGCATCGTGGTCGAGAATCCCCTCGCGGCCATACCCCACCGCGGCACCTCGGGTCAGGCGGCGCAACTGCACGATGCGTGTTTTGAGGGTCGTGGCGGGGCGCAGGCGTTCACCACCCGCCTCGCCATAGCCATACAGACCAATACCCAGGCGGCAGAGGTCGTATTGCGCCTCGGGGAAGCGCAGCATTGCAGCCGAGGCGGCCAAATGACGCTGCACGGGATAGTCGAGGGCCTCCATCACGCAGCGCGACATCCGCTCAAAGCGGGCAATCTGACCGCGCGTATACGCATCCTGCGCAGGGTCATCGGCACAATTCAGGTGCGAGAAGAGCGACGCCACACGCACCTGCGGCAGGGCCTGCAACCGCTCGACGAGGGTCGGCAGCTCCTCCTCACCGAACCCCAGACGATGCATTCCCGTATCGAGTTTGAGGTGTATCGGATAGTGTTCCTCTCCACTGCGGCTCACCGCAGCGGCAAAATCTTCGAGGGAGTGCAGGCTGTATATCTCGGGTTCGAGGCGGTAGGAGAGCATCTGCTCGAAGCTGTCGGCATCGGCATTGAGTACCACAATCGGCATCGTAATGCCGCGTTCGCGCAGCTGCACCCCCTCATCGGCAAAGGCCACGGCGAGCATCGCAACCCCTTCGTATTGCAGCAGTTGCGCCACCTCGAAGTCGCCGGCGCCATACGACGACGCCTTGACCATCGCCACCAGACGTACCCCCTCCTTCAAGTGGGCGCGGAAGCAGTTCAGGTTGTGCTGCATTGCATCGAGATTGACCTCCAAGAGGGTCGTATGGCTCTTCTCGGAGAGGGCGTGTGCCAACTTCTCGAAGCGGAACGTGCGCGCCCCTTTCAGCAGTACGGCGGCACCCTCCAACCGACGACGGCTCAGGCGGGCGATGCATTCGTCGGTCGAATCGTAGAAGAGACCCTCGCAACCAAATTTCGCCGCTTGTGCCGCGATGCGACTGCCGATACCCACCAACAGGTCGATGCCGGCACGTTCGACCATCTGCGCCACGCGCTGGTAGAGCTGCTCGTCAGAGAGGCCGCTTTGGGCAATCTCCGAGAGCACCAACACCCGCCGGCGCCCCATCGCCACCGTATGCAGGTAGTCGAGGGCAAGGGCCAACGAATTCAAATCGAGGTTGTAGGCATCATTCACCAGCAACGAGCCATAGATACCCTCCTTCACCTCCAAGCGCATCGCCACCTGGGGACGCGAAGCAAACGACGACGAGGGGTATCCCATCATCCGCAGGAAGGCCTCGACCAGCTGCGCATTGCGACGCGAGGCTTCACCCCCGATCAGGGCGGCCTGCGGCGCCTCGACCGCCACGGCATCGATGAGTTGTCGCTCGGCATAGCGCTCGGCAATCAGTCCGGCCAACGGGGCATAGTGGCTGTGGAAGAGTATCGTGCGGGCACTGCGGGCCAGAATCATCTTTTCGAGGCTCTTCTGTGCAAGGTCGGCAAAGTGCTCCTGATGAGCATCACCTATCGAGGTAAAGATGGCCACATCGGGGCGGATGATGCGCTCCAAGCGCTCCATCTCCCCCACCTCCGAGATGCCGGCCTCGAAGATGGCCAACTCCTCGTCCCCTTCGAGCATCAGCACCGAGAGGGGCACGCCGAGTTGCGAATTATAGCTTTTGGGCGAGCGATAGCACTTCACCGTCGCGGGCAGCTCCTCGGCAATCCACTCCTTGATGACGGTCTTACCGTTCGAGCCCGTGATGCCGACCACCGTACCGCGGAACAGCGCCCGATGATAGGCGGCCCAGCGTTGCAACGCCTCGATGGCATTCTCCACCACCACGCAGCCGCACCCCTCGGGGAGCTCCACCTCGCGCTCGACCAGAAAGGCGCGAACGCCACGGCGCGCCATTTCGGCCACGAAGTCGTGTGAATCGTGGTTGGCGCCGCGCATCGCCACAAAGAGCGGTGCAGCCCCCAGCTCGCAGGAGAGCGAGCGCGAGTCGGTCACCACCGAGTGCACCTCGCACTCGGCGCCGTGATGACGCCCGCCCGCAATAGCGGCTATTTTCGACAAACGGTAGTTCATATCGCTCTGCTATGCATGAAATGTCACAATCGTAATACCGGCACCTCCGCGGTCGGCGTGCTCGTCTTTGGCCGAGGCCACCTCTTTGACCGAACGCAGGTAGCGGCGTATCTCCTCCTTCAAGGCTCCCGTACCCTTGCCGTGCAGAATCGTCACCGAGCCGATACCCAGCATGATGGCGTCATCGACCAGGTCGCGCACCTCATCGAGGGCCTCCGTGGCACGCATGCCGCGCACATCAATATGGTCGCGGAAGTTGAGTTTGCGGGCCGAAATATCCGACGAGTAGACCGTGCGGGCCGTTGTCGGGCGCGTAGCCTCGCGGTACTCGGCATTCGACACCACCGTAAGCAACGCCTTATCGACGGTCGTGAGCATCTGTCCGAAGGCAACCTGTGCACGACGCCCCTGCATCGACTGCACGACGCCCACCATCTCCTGGCCCACCATCTTCACCTTTGCCCCCACCTCTACGGGGATGAGTTTGGGCTTTGGCGTTGCCGGAGCCTGCTCCTCGCCCCCTTTGCCCTGCTGCGCTTTGCGCTCGGCACGGCGCTGACGGCGACGCTCGATGCGCTCCAATTCGCGCTGCACGGCCTCCTGACGAGCCGCCTCATCGGCCGCCTCAACCCGTTCGCGAAACTCATCCAGCTCGCGGCGTGCCAGGCGCGTCAGCTCCTTCTCGGCCTGCGCCTCACGAATCGTCTTAATCGTATTCTCAATCTGGCGGTTGGCGCCGGCAATCAGCTCCTGCGCCTCCTGCTTGGCACGGCGCAGAATCTCCTGACGCTCGGTGCGTATCTTTTGCAGTTGCTCGGCATAGTTCTGCTCCAACTCCTCGACCTTGCGGTCGGTCTGGCGGATGCGGTCGCGTTTCTGCTCCCAATAGCGTTTGTCGCGGGCAA
>CAZTCM010000126.1:0-4992 GCA_964612285.1 uncultured Alistipes sp. | reverse complement strand
CCAGCATTTACGCAACCACAAGTGCAAAGCGCAAATGCCGCGACCGTGAGATAGACGAGGTGTTTCATTGCTGATACTTCGTTTGTGTCGACTGTTCGCTCATTGGCTCTTACAGCACCAGGTAGAGTGCGGCACCGGCCAGATAACCGAGGAAAATCGGCAACGTGAAACGCTTCAAATAGTAGCCGAACGAGATTTTCTCCATGCCCATCACCGTCACACCGGCTGCCGAGCCGATGATGAGGATGCTGCCACCTGTCACGGCGCAGTAGGCCAGGAAGGTCCAGAACGAACTGTCCGCGGCAAATTCGCCCACAGCCTCCACCGGATACATACCCATCGTGGCCGAGACGAGTGCCACGTTGTCGAGGAACGACGAGCAGATACCCAGCACGAAGGCAATCGTATTGTTCTGGGCGAAGGTGTCGCTCAGGAAGTTGGCCATGATTTCCAACTGCCCCGTGACAATGAGGGCCTGTACCGACATCAGAATGCCGAGGAAGAAGAAGACCGTGCTGATGTCGACACGCGCAAAGACGCGGTGTACGCGGAGGTTTTGCAGCGATTCATCCTCCGAGTTGGCATAGCGACGGTCGGTGATGAACCACAGCACCACCAGACCCAGCAAGACGGTCATGAAGGGGGGCAACTGAATCAGGGTCTGCAAGACGGGTACGAGCGCCAACGAGCAGAGACCTACGGCCAGCACCGTTTTGCGCATCTTGGGGCTGACGGCCGCCTCTTCGGTGGCCTGCATCGGCATCAGCGGTTGCATCTCGTGCTTGGGGAGCATCAGGCCGGTGATGGCCAGTGGCACGAGCATCATCACCACCGAGGGCAGGAAGAGGGTCGACATTTGATGTACGGCCGAGAGGTTGCCACCGGTCCAGAGCAGTAGCGTCGTCACGTCGCCAATCGGCGAACACGAGCCGCCGGCATTGGCTGCGATGATAATCATTGCGCTGAACATCAGACGCTCCGTGCGCTCGGGTATCAGCTTGCGGGCAATGGCAATCATCACGATGACCGTGGCGAGGTTGCCCAGCAAAATCGACATGAAGAAGGTCGTGAAGGAGAGCACCCACAGCAATTTGCGGGGCGAGCGTGTCGTGATGGCCTGCGAGATGACGCCGAAACCGCCGTGCGAATCGACAATGTCGATGATGGCCATCGACCCCAGCACAAAGAAGAGGGTGGTAGCCACATCGCCCAGGCCGTGGATAAGTTTCAGTTCGATAAATTCATAGGCCAGCTCCAACGTCGACATCTCTTGCAGGTTGGGGAACATGGCCAAAAACTCCTGAATGTGCTTGGGAGGGTTGATGAGGAAGAACTGCTCGGCGTTGATGAGGAAAATCACCCACAACAACAGCAACATTCCGATGGCCGTAGCCGCTTTGTTCACCTTGATTACATCCTCCAAGGCGATTGCCAGAATGCCCAAGACGAAGAGCACCGGCATCAAGTAGTAGAAGAACATGGTTTGCGCATCTTAAATGGTTCTTCGACAAAGGTAGCAAAAGAATCCAAAAAATGGTTCTTTTAGAACCATTTTATCGCAGAAAAGTGCAAAATGAAACCTTCTGAGCCTCCGGATTTCTTGCGGGAAGGGGTTAATGATAGATCAGTATGCCGGCCGCGGCAGCCAACAGAATCAGCAGGATGGGATTGATTTTGCGCCACTGACCAACGAGTACTCCGCCAAAGAGCACCCAACTCCATGGGTCGATGAACGACCGTTCGTCGGGCGAGGAGTGGTGCGGGAACATCAACATCAACGCCGCGGCAGCAATCATGCCGATGACCACGGGGCGCATGCCGCGCATCGCACCTTCGATGAGCGGGTTGCGTCTCAGCCGCAGGAAAAAGCGTGTGATGAGCAGCATGATGGTGAGGGCCGGCAACGACACAGCAAAGGTGGCTATCAGGGCTCCCAGCACCCCCTGCCACACCGAACCGGCCTGCAAGCCGACCGTATAGCCGACGTAGGTGGCTGAGTTGATGGCAATCGGCCCGGGGGTGATTTGCGAGATGGCAACGATGTCGGCAAATTGGCTTCCGGTCATCCAGCCGTGCTGTACGACCACCTCGTTCTGGATGAGCGAGAGCATCGCATAGCCGCCTCCGAATCCGAAGAATCCGATTTTCAGATACGAAACAAAGAGTTGCCAGAAAATCATCGTTTCAACTTCTTAACCAACCACAATTCCCAGCCGATGCCTGCCGCAGCAGCTCCTGCCAACAGGTAGATGGGCGACCAGCCCAGCCCCCAAATGGCGAGTGCCGTGGCTGCAATCAGCAGATAACAGGCGCGGTGCATGCCGCGAGCGAGCGAGAGTACGGGGGCAACAATCAAGGCAACAACGGCGGGGCGCATTCCGCGAAAGGCGGCATCGACCCAGGCGTTGTGACGTACATCGGCAAAGAGAATCGCGATGGCGAGGATGGCAGCGAACGAGGGAATGATGATGCCCAGAATGGCAGCCAACGCTCCGCGCAGACCCCGCATCTCATACCCGACAAAGACCGCCGTATTGAGTGCAATGGGCCCGGGGGCCGATTGGGCCAGCGTCAGCAGATCCAAGAAATCGGCACGCGCCACCCAGCCACGACGGTCAATCACCTCGCGTTCGATGAGCGGAATCATCGCATAGCCTCCGCCAAAGGTGAAGGCCCCGATTTTCAGGAAGGTGAGGAAGAGCTGCGTCCCCATGGGTAAATCATGCTTATTGATTATTGACCACCGCAACCATCGTGACGGCCACGACGGCAGCCGTTTCGGTGCGCAGGCGTTGCGAGCCGAGCGTAATCTCCTCGAAGCCGGCAGCCACTGCCGCAGCCACCTCCTCGGGCGAGAAGTCGCCCTCGGGGCCGATGAGAATCAAGGCCGCCTCACCACGCTGCAAGGTCGATGCCAGGTAGCGTTTCCCTTCGGGCGAAAGTGCCGTGTCGCAGTGGGCGATGAATTTCCGCCCCTCAAAGGGGGCCTGAATCAAGGCACGAAACGGTGTGAGCGAGTCGAGCTGCGGGCGATAGGCTTTGAGCGACTGCTTCATGGCTGCCGTGATAACCTTCTCGCTGCGCTCGGCCTTGAAGACGCGACGTTCGCTGTGGTCGCTTTCGAGCGGGATGAAACGGCTCACGCCAATCTCGGTCGCTTTTTCCAGAAGCCATTCGTAGCGTTCGTTGTTTTTCGTGGGAGCCACGGCCATCGTCAGATGGTAGGTGAGGGGCTCGAAGTGCTCCTCGGTGCGCACAATCTCCACCACGCAACGCTTCGGGTGGTCATCGGCCACCGTGCCATGGTAGAGCGTACCGCGCCCGTCAGTTAGGCAGATGGCCTCACCCACGCCCAAACGCAGCACGCGAATGCAATGTTTCGACTCCTCCTCCGTTAAAGTGTAGCGCGGAAGTGTAATTTCCGGTGCATAGAACAACTGCATACCAAATTTTTCGTTACCTTTGCCGTTAAAGTGAACCTTGTTCGAATGCAAAGGTAGTAAAAACAAACTAAAAAAGTAACCGATGAGAGCGATTGCCCCCCTCTTTATCCTTTTATTTACCATGATGACCATTTCGTGTAAACAACACCGTGCCGAGGAGGCCAATCCGTTGCTGGCTGTGTGGGAGACCCCCTACGGGGTTCCCCCCTTCGACAAAATCAAACCGCACCACTTCCGTCCGGCACTCGAAGCAGCAATGGCCGAGCACCTGGCCGAAATCGAGGCCATCACCTCCTCGACCGAGGAGCCGACTTTCGAGAATACGCTGCTGGCCTACGACAACAGCGGTCGCCGGTTGGAGCAGGTGGCCCTCGTCTTCGGGATGCTGGCGGCTGCCGAAACCAACGACGAACTGCAAGCCGTCGAGGCCGAGGTGATGCCGCTGCTGGCAGCTCACGACGACTGCATCATGCTCGACGAGAAACTCTTCACGCGCATCCGAAACCTCTATGAGCGCCGTCATTCGCTCGGGCTGGATGCTACGCAACAGCGCCTGCTCAAAAAGAGCTACGAGGGTTTCGTGCGTTCGGGAGCGCTGCTCGATGCCGAGCAAAAAGAGCGGCTGCGTGCCATCAATGAGGAACTCTCGAACACCTCGGTGCGTTATGGACAGAATATCCTGGCCGAGAACAACGGCTTTGTGTTGGAACTCACGACGAAGGAGCTGGATGGCCTGCCGTTGAGTGCCCGCGACATGGCCCGCGAAAAGGGCGAGGAGGCCGGCAAGAAGGGGAGCTACCTCTTCACGCTGCACAAGCCGAGTTGGATTCCCTTCCTCACCTACTCGTCGCGTCGCGATTTGCGCGAACAGCTCTACACGGCCTACCTGAATCGCTGCAACAACGGCAACGAATACGACAACAAACAACTCATCAACGACTTCATCCGCCTGCGCACGGAGAAGGCCCACCTGCTGGGCTACGACTCCTATGCCGCCTATGTCATTGCCAACGAGATGGCCGGCACGACCAAAGCGGTCTACAACCTGTTGGAGGAGATTTGGACGCCGGCCGTAGAGCGTGCCGCGAAGGAGTTGGAGACGATGCAGAGTCTCTTCAAGGCCGACCATCCCGAGGGCGAATTTGCCGCATGGGATTGGTGGTACTATGCCGAGAAGGTGCGTAAACGCGACTACGCCATCGACGAGGAGACGTTGCGCCCCTACTTCTCGTTGGAGAATGTCCGCGGCGGCATCTTCTTCCTGGCCAACCGCCTCTACGGCATCACCTTCCGCCCCATCTCGGTGCCGCTGTACCACCCCGAGGTCTCGGCCTACGAGGTACTCGACAGCGACGAGTCGCACCTCGGTGTTCTCTACTTCGACTTCCATCCCCGCGCAGGCAAGGGGCAGGGGGCGTGGTGTGGCAACTACGTCGAGCAGAGCTACCTCGATGGCAAGCGCGTGGCACCCGTGGTGGCCATCGTCTGCAACTTCCCCCGTCCGACCGCCTCGGCACCGGCCCTGCTGACCCTTGACGAGACCGACACC
>CAZTCM010000125.1:0-5043 GCA_964612285.1 uncultured Alistipes sp. | reverse complement strand
CTCGGTCGTAGACGCCATCATCAACGACACGAAGGCCGTGGTTCCCTGCTCGGTACTGCTCGAAGGCGAGTATGGCCAGGAGGATATCTGCCTCGGTGTTCCCGTTGTTTTGGGCAAGAAGGGTGTTGAGAAGATTGTCAAGGTGGAGCTCACGAAGGAGGAGCAGGCCAAGTTCGCAGCTTCGGCCGATGCCGTTCGCAAGGTGAATGGTGCCCTCTACGAGATTGGTGCTTTGTAGACCCAACCCCCAACAAACAAACGAGGGTGTAAGACAGCATTTGTCGTACACCCTCGTTTGTTTATCAGTCAGTCGTTTAACGCTCAATCTTTGCACCTCGATTTCATCCACTCGGTGGCCTGCCGATTCACCTCCGCATAGCGCCAATGGGCCGAGGCGGGAGTGGTGATGACCTGCTTGGGGGCCTTGATGCAGTTGAGGGCCGCTGCCATCGAGGTGGGCGGGCAGGTGGCGTCGTTGAAACCGTAGGCATAGAAGCCCGGGATGCGGATGCGACGGGCGAAGTTCACCACATCGTAATAGCTCAACGTGCGCATCACGCGCTTCGAGGGAGATGCGGGCTGCGGCTGGTTGGGGGCATAGAGACGGGGCCAACCGCCGGCGCGACCGTGCAGGTAGCCGCTCACGTCGCACAAAGCCGGATAGAAGGCGGCGACAAAATCGACCTCCTCATGCAACGCCGCCGTCACGATACTCAATGCACCGCCCTGGCTGCCCCCCGTCACACCGACATGAATGCCGTCCCATTCGGGCAGGGTCATCAGGTAGTCCACGGCCCGCACACAACCGGCATAGACCCGACGGTAGTAGTGCGCCGAGGCCTCCTCGATGCCCGTCAAATAGTAGTCGCCGATGCGCTCTTTGGCTGTCTGCAACGTCTCATCGGTGCAGTTCATCGGCAGGCCGTGGATCTCCGCCACGAGGGTCACAAAACCCTGCTCGGCATAGCTCGTATCGGGATGGATGCGCTTGACGCCGGCTCCGGGCGGCACAAACAGCACGGGGTGCGGCTTGCCGTCGCGCGGCACCGAGAGGTAGCCATAGATGCACGACTCCTCGCCAAAGACCGGAATACGCACCATGCTCACCTCGACACGCTCGGTCGAGTGTTCGGGCATCGGTATGCGCTCAACGGCAAGAGGCGTTTCACGCGCTTCGCGCAGAGCCTTGCGCCAGAAGAGGTCAAAGTCGATGGGATGGGCGATGGTCGGCGCGATGTTGCCGATGCCAAAGCCGAGCGTGATGGTCTCACGATACTCCTGCGCTGCCACCTCGAAGCGTACCGTGCAACGACGGAAACCGGCTTTTGACATCGCCGGCACGGTGATTTTTGCCTCACCGCGGCGCAACCAGGTAGTACCACGCACCTCGGCCGGCATGCCGTCGTCAGCCACTTCGAAGTGTACCTGCACGCCGTCGAGGGCATTTCCTCCGGCCGTGGCGACCAGCCGTACCACAGCCTCCTCACCTACGGCGTAGCAGCAATCGACCTCCGAGGCCAACAGCGTAAAGTCGACATAGTTACGCCCGGGCTTGGCAATCTGGGCATGCAACGGAAGGGTCATCGTCAGTGCGAGGACCCACAAAAGCAAGCGTTTCATGGCGCGGGCTATTTTACCGCCACGGCATCAATCTCGACCTTGGCCCCCATCGGCAATTTGGCTACCTCGTAGCACATGCGGGCCGGCATCTGATTGGTGAAGTAGGTGGCGTAGACGGCATTCATCGCGGCAAAATCGGCAATCGAATCGAGCAGCACGGTGGTCTTTACCACATCGGCGTAGTCGTAGCCCGCCTCGTGCAGGATGTATCCCAGATTTTTGAGCGACTGGTGGGTCTGCTCCTCGATGGTCTCCGGCATCGTGCCCGTAGCCCCGTCAACGGGCAGTTGTCCCGAAATGTAGAGGGTACCGTTGGCCTCGATGGCCTGCGAATAGGGGCCCACGGCCTTCGGCGCAAGGGGCGAAGCAATCACTTTTTTCATCGTTTTAGATACGTTGTTTGGTTCGTTTTTCGTTTCTACCTTCAAAGATACAAATATAATCGCTATCTTTGTCCTGTTAAACTCGATTTATTTCATCTTCCAAACGCGAGATAGACCATGAAACCGATTTTCCGACTCTTGACCCTCCTTCTGTTGCTGGCTGTCGTAGCCGGTTGCTGCAACTGCCGTTCGCGTCAGCGCAAATTGCAACAGCCCCTCATCGGCACCGAGTGGCAGCTGATTCAGCTGGGCGATACGACGGTGCAACCCGTCGAGGGACAATATACGATGCAACTGCTCGACAAGGAGCAACTGCTGGCTGCCATGGGAGCCTGCAACCGCATCACGGCCACCTACGAGACCGACGAGAAGCAGCACCTGCATTTCAAAGCTCCGGCCTCGACCCGCATGATTTGTCCCGATGCCGAGCGCGAGGTGCAATTCATCGAGGCGTTGGCCAAGACCACCCACTACGACATGGATGGCCAGATGCTGCTCCTCTTTGCGCAGGAGCAACTGCTGGCCGTCTTCCAGGCCGTACCCGCACCGACGAAATAATCGGCCGGCAGCATCAAAGCCGCGCCAGGAAGCGCTCGCGGTCGACGACGAAGCGAACGTGAGTCCCCTCGCCGATGATGCCCTGCTCGTCGGCAGCCCCCACCGTGAAGGTCAGCTTGCGCCCCTCGACGGCTGTTAAGACCGCCGTTACCGTAATCGCAGCCCCCAACTTCGAGGGTTTGATGTGGGTGCAGTTCATCTCCGAGCCGACCGTCGTCGAGCCCTCGGGCAGTGCCTCGGCCACGGCGACCATCGCCGCATGCTCCATCAAGGCGACCATGGCCGGTGTGGCAAAGACCTCCAAATCGCCCGAGCCCATCGTGCGAGCCGTATTCGTCGCATCGACCACGGTACGCGCCGTGGCATTCAATCCTTTTTCCAGCATACTTTTTCGCTCGTTTTTCGCGTTTTATCACTATCTTTGTCACAAAGGTACGAAAAAAAATGCGAAAGTGGCTCCTCTTCCTCCTTGTGATTGGCGCCGTTGTGCCCGCCGTGCAGGCACAACGCATTCGGGGTGTGATGCGTCAGGAGTGGGTGGTCGAAAATGGCGACTCGATTCCGGAGGTGGAGATACTGCCGGTCTATGTCTTCAACCGACCGGCCGACCTGCGTCGCTACCGACGGCTGGTCGATGCGGTGAAGAAGGTCTATCCGCTGGCCCAAATCGCCAAGGCGAAGATGCGGGAGATGGAGGACGAACTGCTGACGCTCGACAAGAAGGAGCAACGTGCCTATATCAAAAAGTGCTACAAGGAGATACTCGACGAATACACGCCCGTGGCCAAGCGGATGACCCGCACGCAGGGCAAGGTCTTCATCAAACTCATCGACCGCGAAACCGACTACACGGCCTACGAACTCATCAAGGAGTTTCGCGGAGGTTTCGTGGCGGGCTTCTGGCAGGGCATCGGCCGCATCTTCGGCCACAACCTCAAAGTCGAATACGACCGTGAGAATGTCGATAAAGTCTTGGAGCAGATTGTCATCTATTACGAGGCGGGATTGTTGTAAGTTCACGCAAAAAGTCGTATCTTCGCGCCAAAATTACTACACAAGCGCTTATGTTTGAAAACTTAACCGATAAACTCGAACGCTCATTCAAAATATTGAAGGGCGAGGGTCGCATCACCGAAATCAACGTCGCCGAGACGCTCAAAGAGATTCGTCGCGCGTTGATTGATGCCGACGTCAACTACAAGGTGGCCAAGACCTTCACCGACACGGTGAAGCAGAAGGCCCTGGGCCAGAATGTCCTGACGGCCGTCAAGCCCGGACAGATGATGACCAAAATCGTACGCGACGAGTTGGCACTTTTGATGGGTGGCACGGCCACCGACATCAAGTTGGAGGGCACGCCTGCGGTCATCCTCATCGCCGGTTTGCAGGGTTCGGGTAAGACCACCTTCTCGGGCAAGTTGGCCCAGCTGCTCAAATCGAAGAAGAGCCGCCAGGTGCTGCTCGTGGCAGGCGACGTCTACCGTCCGGCAGCCATCGACCAGCTGAAAATTCTGGGCCAGCAGGTGGGTGTCGAGGTCTACACCGAGGAGGGGAACATGAACCCCGTTCAGATTGCCGAGAACGCCATCCAATATGCCCGCCAGAAGAGTTACAACGTCGTCATCGTCGATACGGCAGGTCGTCTGGCCGTCGATGAGGCGATGATGCAGGAGATTACGGCCATCAAGGCTGCCGTGAAGCCCTCCGAGACGCTCTTCGTGGTCGACTCGATGACGGGTCAGGATGCCGTGAACACCGCCAAGGAGTTCAACGACCGCCTCGATTTCGACGGCGTGGTGCTCACGAAGCTCGACGGTGATACGCGCGGTGGTGCCGCCATCTCGATTCGTTCGGTGGTCGACAAACCGCTGAAATTTATTTCGAGCGGCGAGAAGATGGATGCCTTGCAGGTCTTCCACCCCGAGCGCATGGCCGACCGCATCTTGGGCATGGGCGATGTCATCTCGCTCGTGGAGCGTGCTCAGGAGCAGTTCGACGAGCAGGAGGCTCGCCGATTGAAGAAGAAGTTGGTGAAGAACCAGTTCAACTTCAACGACTTCATCCAGCAGATTCAGCAAATCAAGAAGATGGGCAACTTGAAGGATTTGGCCTCGATGTTGCCCGGCATGGGGAAGATGTTGAAGGGGGTTGATATTCCGGACGACGCCTTCAAGCAGGTCGAAGCCATCATCGGCTCGATGACCCCCGAGGAGCGCGAGAAACCGGAGATTATCAACGCCAAGCGTCGCGAGCGCATCGCCAAGGGCTCGGGCACGACGATGGCCGACGTGAACCGCCTCATGAAGCAGTTCGAGGATACGCGCAAGATGATGAAGATGGTGGCCGGCGGCAACCTGAAAATGCCCAAGATGCCGGGTGGCATGGGAGGCTTCCGCCGCTAATCACGACCGCAATCCTACTATGCACGAGAGCCTGTCTAACAATAAAAAAAAATGTTAGGCAGGTCTTTTTTTTGTTTGAG
>CAZTCM010000124.1:0-5065 GCA_964612285.1 uncultured Alistipes sp. | reverse complement strand
CAATACGCTGCGAGCTACCGCTCGGAAGTCTGTCCTTGATACGGCGCAGTTCATTGAAAGTGATAATCATATCCGTAGAAATTTGTTTAGTTGATAAAATTCACAACCTAAAATTAAAACAATTTTTTCGAACTGCCAAATTTTCTCGCAAAAAAACGCAAAAAAGAGTTTTTCTGCACGTTATACCTATTTATATAAATGGAACAAAAATAAGGGCCATCAAGGAGATGCTCCTTAATAGCCCTGTCTGTTCTTTCTCGTTTGCCGGCGGGTTACTCCTTCGGCTCGATGTAGAACTCGAAAATCAGCGGACAATAGGAGGGAATCTCCGTTGTTGTCGAGATGGTCGTGGTGGTCGTGTCCGACGTGCCGTAGTAGTTGCCGTAGTAGCTGCTGTAATAGGGGTCGTAGTAACTGCCGTAACCGCCATAGCCGTAGTACGAGTCGTAGTAGTTGCCGTAATAGCCGCCATAGCCACCGTAACCGCCGTAGTAGCTGTTGTAGTAGTTGTAGTAGTTCAGGTAGTTCAGGTAGTCGTAGTAGCTCGACGAATAACCGCTCGCACTGCTCGTGCTACCGGTCTGTCCCGTGGCACCGTAGGCGTGGGTCGAGGAGGTAATCAGTGCGCCCCACTGGCCATAACGCATGTTGGGCACCGCATAGTAGAAGGCGTTGATCAGACCGCCATCCTCGGGCGTATAGCTCAGGGCCTCTCCCTCCGAGGTCACCTCGCCATAGATAATCTCCTTCACCTCGTCGATGTTTGTATCGAAGATGAAGCCGTCGAGGAAGCGGCCGATGTACCAAATCTTGGCCGTGCCGTCGAGTTTCACCGAGTCGGCGCCGTCGGCAATCAGCTGCTCCAACCCCACATAGGGCGTCTCGCCGTGGAATCGCTCTTTGAGCTTGGCAGCAATCTGCTGGTTGATCGAGGCCACCGAACCCTCGTTCGTGTAGGGCTCGATGCCGACGTGGTAGGGGCCGTAGTTCAACTCGCCGTAACGCGGATATTTGTTCTTCTTGATGGTTGCCTTTTGGTTGAAGTTCAGGTCATAGACCATCTCGTTGGCGTTGTTTGTCGGGTCGAAACGGTGGTTGACATAGAGTTGTGCCACCGAATCGCAGGCGCTCACCCAGCGGGCTGCGGTGTGCAGCGGGTGGGTCTCGGGGTAGGTATAGCTCTCATCCTCGTTTTTCGTCGCCTCGGTCAGCTCGACGCAGGGAATCCCCTCCAACTCTGTGGCGTCGGCCACCTCGTCGGTGTCCTCGTCCTGGTCATCCTTGATGAAAATCTGGGCACCGCCGTTGGCGTGGCAGAAGGCGTCGATGTCGAGTGCCTCGCGTTGCAGGGGGTTCTTCACCGTGTCGCAGATGGTCAGCGTCGCGATGAGCGGTTTGCCGGCATCGAGCGCATATTGTCCCTCGTAGCCACCGTCGCCCGAGAGCCCCGAGCCGACGACGCTCGACGGCATGTAGAGCATCACCTTGTCACCCACACGCATCAGGTATTTGTTCTCGGCAAGCCCGAGGGCCTCCTTGTGCGAGTCGTAATACTCCTGACCGAAGTGCTGCTCGCGGCGCATGGCCAGCCAGGTACCCTCCATCAGCGTGTAGTAGGCATCACCGCTGTACATGTAGTAGGGCGTGTAGTGCGTATATTTGGTGAAGGTACCGGCCAACTCCGCCTCGCGGGCATTGCGCGTGAGGATGATGTTGCCGGCCAGGTCGCGGCCCGTGATGTTGAAACGCACCCAACGCACCGTGTCGTTGAGCGGGGCATCGTTCTGGTTGCCGGTTTCGAGCACGTCGAGGTAGTAGTTCGAATCCTCGTCGTCGAAGGTTTGCAGGTTTCCTACCAATTCGGGGCGGTTTTGCGTCATCCACGCCGCAAGCGAGAGGTTCTCGAATTTCGAGTAGGGCTCGCTGGTCTCTTTGGCGCAGGCGCACAGCATCAGCGCGACCGTCAGCGGTAAAAGTTGTTTCATGAAGTGCATATCTCTTGTCTGTTTTTTCGTGTTAGGTCTATTCCACGGCATCGATGGTGAAGAAGTAGGCGATGGGCTGCTCCTTGCTGATGATGTTGAGGTAGTTGTCGCCATAGGCCATGTTGAAGGTCATGTAGGCCTCGACGCTGTCCCGTTCGCGGCATCCGATGAGGGCCAGGCGCAACCCCTCGATGAGCGAGGCCGAGCGCAGGTCGATGACCAGCGGCTCGAAGCTCCATGCCCCGGGCGTGAGTCCCAGCCCCCCCTCTTCAACCGAGCGGTAGAAGAGCTCCTCGTAGAGCGGGTTGTTCGAGTAGTAGGGTACGGTGATGCGCGACCCGTCGGTCGTGATGTTCGTAAAGTTGAAGAGGTAGGCGCTGAACGTGATGGTCACCACCGAACTCTCGGTCACCTCCTTGCGGTTGGGGCGGTCGGGGTTGTAATAGCCGTCGATGTAGCGATAGACGGCGTCGCCATGCTGGGTGTAGAAGGCCTGCTCGACCCCCTCTTCGACCGCCTCTTCGGCCACCAGACGGGGTGTGTGGGTCGATTCGAGGTACGACACCATGCGCTCTTTTTGTTTCAGGAGCACATCTTCGTCCTCTTTCGCGCAGGCTGTCAGCAGCAGGAGCGCAGCGGCTATGATGGTTGCAATTCGCATTGTTATTGATACAGATAACGTGCAAAGTTACGAAAAACAATCCTGTTTTCCGCACATTAAACGCAAAAAAGCGCCGAATTTGTATCTGTCGGGTAGATTTTTTCGCTTTTCGGGCGAGGTGCCGCCTATGAGTTGCGTACTCGGTCGTGGCGCGGGTCGGTCAGGCGACGCACTTTGCGACGCTTGAAAAATTGGATGGCGAGTATCGTAGCGATAAAGCTGGCTATGATGAGCAGAATCAGTTTCATGCAGTGTAGCGGGTTTGTGGAGTGGTTTGTTACAATCGTTTGAGGGCCATGCGCACCAACTCTTCGACCGAGGCCGAGGGTTGCTCCTTGATGATGGCCCGCAGGCTCTTTTCGGCTACTGCCTTGGCAAAGCCCAACATCTGCAACGCCTGCAACGCCTCTTCGAAATCGGCCGAGGTGCCTGCTGCGGGGAGTGTGGCTGTGTCGGTGGCGCCGAGGGTCATCACCTTGCCGGTCAGCTCGACGATGATTTTCTGGGCCGTCTTCAACCCCAGCCCTTTGACATTTTTCAGCAACACGGCGTTGCCGGCCGAGATGATGCCCTGCAATTCGCGGGGCGAGTAGGTTGAGAGAATCATGCGGGCCGTGTTGCCGCCCACGCCCGACACGCCGATGAGCAGTCGGAACAGTTCGCGCTCCTCGCGGGAGGCAAAACCGTAGAGCAGTTGGGCATCTTCGCGGACGATGTAGTGCACCCACAACTTCGCCTCGTCGGCATGTTCAATGGCCGAGAAGGTTTCGAGCGAGATGTGGATGTAATAACCCACGCCTGCCGCGTCGATGACGACGTAGGTGGGGGCTGCTTCGGCTACTCTTCCGCGAATATATTCGTACATAATCTCTTGTTAATCAATCCTATGCAGCTCGATGTGCGCTCTTTTTTCGGCCCGAGATGCTTTTTTTATGCTTTGCGGGGACAAAAATAAAGAATTTTTCTTACCTTTGTCAATCATTTGCAAACTTTTTACGATTAATTAACCGGAAAATTGATAAAAGAGATGAAAAAAATCTTTGTTTTGGCGCTGGCTGCGGCTTGCGCAATGACCGCTTGCACGACGAATAATGGAGCTCAGAGCACGCCCGAGGCTGCGGCTGCAATTGGCGGTTCGGATATCGCTTATGTACACGCCGAGCAGGTGATTGCCGAGTGCGAGCTGATGCAGACCGAGGGTACGGTGCTGGCCGAGAAGACGCGCAAGGCACAGGAGAGCTGGGCCAAGAAGGAGCGTTCGTTCCAGGCCGAGATTGCCTCGTTGCAGGAGAAGTACGAGAAGGGGCTGATTACGACGCGCGACGCCCAGTCGAAGCAGGAGAACATCCAGAAGCGTGCCGCTTCGTTCCAGTCGACGACGCAGAAAGAGGCTCAGACCCTCGATGAGGAGAATGTGGTATTCACCAACCGTGTGCAAGACCTCGTGATGCGCGCCGTGCGTGAGGTCAATGCCGATGGTCGCTACAAGCTTATCGTCAACTCGAACGCCCTGATGGATGCCGATACGACGCTCAACATCACGGCTGCCGTGCTGGCCAAGGCCAACGAGCTCTACGCTGCCGAGAAGGCCGAGTAGCCCTCGTCGTTACACTGCCAAAAATGAGGGTGTCGCAACAGCAGTTGGACACCCCTCTTTTTCTAAACGAAGGAGTTGAAACAACCGCCGTTATGGATTTTATCCCCTTTACACTCATCGATTTGGTCGACATCCTGCTGGTGGCGGCCATCATGTATTGGATTTACCGTGTCACGCGCGGCACAAATGCCCCCTACATCCTTTCGGGCATCATCGTCATCTACCTGTTGTGGGTGGTTGTGCGCACGCTGAACATGGAGCTGCTCTCCTCGATTCTGGGGCAGGTGATTTCGGTCGGTGTCATCGCGCTGATTATCCTGTTTCAGCCCGAGTTGCGACGCTTCCTGCAACTCATCGGCATGCGCCAAAAGCATTTCAACTTCATTTCGCGCATCTTCTCCATCACCGAGGAGGATAAGCAGCAACCCAACATCGCCCCCATCGTCACCGCTTGCCGCGACATGGCCGCCACGAAGACCGGCGCGCTGATTGTGATTCGCCGCGAGAGCGACCTGCGCCTGATTGAGGAGGGGGGTATCGCCATCGATGCCAAGACCTCGGTGTCGCTCTTGAAGAACATCTTCTTCAAAAATGCACCGTTGCACGACGGTGCCGTGTTGATTGAGGGTGAGCGCATCGTGGCGGCGAAGTGCATCCTGCCCGTGACACAGAGCGATGTGCCGAAGGATTATGGTACGCGCCACCGCGCCGCCATCGGCATGAGTGAAATCTCGGATGCCGTCATCGTGGTCGTCTCGGAGGAGACCGGAGCCATTGCCATTGCCCACGACGGCCAACTGCGTCGTGACATCGAGCCGGCCC
>CAZTCM010000123.1:0-5108 GCA_964612285.1 uncultured Alistipes sp. | reverse complement strand
CCTCGTTCTTCGCCCTCTACCACACCATCGACGCCTTCACGGGGCGCGAGGAGGAGGCGCCCGTGGCCAACCGTCCCGAGATTGACCGCTGGATTCTCTCGGAGCTCAACACCTTGACAAAGCGTGTCACCGACTACCTCGAAGATTACGACCCCACGCCTGCGGCGCGTGCCATCCAGGAGTTCGTGGGCGAGAACCTCTCGAACTGGTATGTGCGCCTCAACCGCAAGCGTTTCTGGGGTGGCGAGATGAGCGAGGATAAGTTGGCCGCCTACCAGACGCTCTATACCTGTTTGGAGACGGTCGTGATGCTCTCGGCCCCCTTCGCCCCCTTCATCTCAGACCGCATCTTCACCGACCTGAACGCCGTGAGCGGCCGCCACACGGCCTGCTCGGTACACATCGCCGACTTCCCGAAGGCCGACGAGCAGTTGATGAATGCCGACCTCGAAGCCATGATGGGTATCGCCCAGCAACTCTCGTCGATGGTCTTGGCGTTGCGTCGCAAGGTGTCGATTAAGGTGCGCCAGCCGCTGACCCGCATCATGATTCCGGTGCTCGACACGGCAATGGCTGCCCACATCGAGGCGGTCAAGGGGCTTGTGATGAACGAAGTCAATGTGAAGGAGATTGAGCTGCTGCACGACACGGCCGGCATCATCACCAAGCACATCAAGCTCAACTTCAAGAACTTCTGTACGCGCTATGCCAAGTTCTCGAAGCAGATGGCGGCCCTCTTGGCCACCTTCACGCAAGAGCAAATTGCCGCCATCGAGACGGCCGAGGAGAGCCACCTGGTGGTCGATGGCGAGGAGTTGATTGTTTCGCCCGCCGATTTCATCATCACCTCGGAGGATATGCCCGGGTGGTTGGTGGCAACCGAAGGGAAACTCACCGTTGCGCTCGACATCACCGTGACGGAGGAGTTGCGCCGCGAGGGTGTTGCCCGCGAGTTGGTCAACCGCATCCAGAACATCCGCAAGGATTCGGGCTTCGAGGTGACCGACAAGATTCGTGTCGAAATCGAGGCCAAGGAGAGCGTCGCGGCTGCCGTCGAGGCCTTTGCCGCCTACATCGGACAGCAGACGCTGGCCTTCGAGGTGAAGTGTACCGAGGCGCCTGCCGGCGAATTTATCGTCGACACGGAGCTGGACGAGGAGCCGTTGAAGATTGCCGTTACACGCCATGCATAGGCCGTTTCGCGCAATAAAGTGTCACGAAAAGCGTTATTTTGAGGAAAAATTTGCTTATCTCGTAGAAAAGATTTAATTTTACATATAACCTTTATCGAATACGACCATGGCAGAGGAAAAAACCCGTTACAGCGACGTCGAGCTTGAAGAGTTCAAGCAGCTGATTTTGAAGAAGCTGGAAAATGCGCGTGCCGACTACGAGTTGCTGCATGCCACCATCACACACACCTCGGGCAACGACATCGAGGATACTTCGCCGACCTACAAAGTCCTTGAAGAGGGTGCCGCAACCCTCTCGAAGGAGGAGAATGGTCGTCTGGCGATGCACCAGATGAAATTCATTCGCAATCTCGAAATGGCACTCGTGCGCATCGAGAATAAGACCTACGGCATCTGCAAGACGACCGGCAAGTTGATTCCGAAGGAGCGCCTGATGAAGGTGCCCCACGCTACGGAGTGCATCGAGGCCAAGATGGCCAAGAAATAATCGCAACAGCGAAGGGGTAAACGAAAAGGAGCGTGTCCAACAAGTTTTTGGACACGCTCCTTTTGTCAGAAGTTGTATGAAGTTGTAGGTAATGATGCAAAAAGTGGCACCTTTTGCATCATTACCGTTAAAAACGCACACCAAAGGTCAGCGCAATATTGTGGCGCGTAAACTCGGTCGTATAGCTGTCGCTCTCATAAATCTCGGCCAACTCCGACGAAGTCTGTGCCGGATAACGGTTGCCGTAGAAGAGCATATACTCGGTCATCTGCTGCTTCGCGTAGCAGTAGGCAGCGTCGAGGAAGCACGAGCGCCCCAGGTTGATACCCACACCGCAGGTATAGTAGTTGGTCTTGTAGACCGCCGGCGTCGAGAGAATGGTCTGCTCGTCCTTCAACATCGAGCCGATGTAGCCATAACCGGCACGCAGTGCCAACATCGGCACGGGGCGCACCTCCACACCCATGCGGAGGGTGTTCGAGCCCTTGAAGTAGGTCTTGAAATCCTGCTTAAAGTCGGCCTCGGCCGGCCCATAGGCGAGGTAGGGCTGGTTCTTCACGCGGATGCCGTTGTACCATGCCCGCTCGTAATCGACCGTAAAGAGGGCGATGTTGCCCAACGTATAAGAGGCGCCAAAGAGCATGCGGGTCGGCGAGGCGAAATCCCAGCTGCTCGAACCGACATCCTCCAAGATGGGCGACCACACATCCGAGGTGAGTTCGTGCGTCGTCTGGTCGGTATCGGAGGTGGGGCCCAACGAGCGGGTTGCCATCGCCATCTCATAGCGGCGGTCGAGCGTGTAGTAGGTGGGCGTGTGGAGTGCAAAACCCAGTCGCAACGCCTCAATCGGGCGATAGACGACACCCAATTTGAAATTGACACCCGTACCATCCAGGCGCATACGATGCTCCATCCCCATCGACTGCATCACACGCGGCAGCAGGTAGCCGTCGGCATCCACCGCCTTCGTCGCGCTGTCGTAGCCGTTTCCTCCACCATAGGAGTAAGCCTCCCCGTAATACACATCCATGCGACGCTCCAACGAGCGGATGCCCAGCGTGAAGCCGAAATAAAGTTTGTTGTTGACATTACCACCCATCGCCAACGAGAACTCTCCCATCGAGCCGCGGCTGCGCACCGATGTTCCACCCTCGATGTCGGCATTGTCCTCAATCTCGGCAGGATACCACACGCCATAGTCGTTTTGGCCGACCAGGTAACTCTTGAACCCTGCCACGGCCGGCCAGAAGTAGGGGTCAGCGTTCCAACCTTGTTCACCGGTCAACGCCGAGGCCATCAACCCGCCGGCTTCGAGCATCACGCTCATCGCATCGGCAATCGAAGCGCGGCCCTCCTTGGCACCATAGCCAAAGCCGTAGTCGTAGTTGTAGTCGGCCAGACGTGTATAGCCAAAGCCGATGTTGAAGCTGAGCAGGCGTCCCGACCCCTCGAAGACGTTGAGCACGGCACCGATATTTCCCAGCGCAAAGCGGCTGGTCGAGTTGTCGGCATAGGGCAGCGTACCCGCCGTCGAGCCCTTGGCGGTGGTCACCATCGGTGTCAGCGCAAACTCACCGCGCTGATACATACCGAGACCGGCCGGATTGAGCACCATCGAGGCTTGGTCGGCACCGAGCGAGGTGAAGGCCCCCGCCATCGCCATCGAGCGGGCCGTGCCAAAGTTGAACTGCTCCTGCGAGAGGGTGAAGAAGTCGCTCGTCGAGAGGGCATCGCGTGTCAGCGCGGCACCACCCAACGCATACTCATAGTTCGAAGGCTGCGCCACGGCCGCTCCTCCGAGCAACCCTGCGGCTATCCATGTAAAGAGGTATCGTTTCATGATTTGTCGTTGTTTATGTTAGTACAAGATGCATTCAGTAATCCGTCTCGGGACTACTGAATGCCTTTTTTGTTTGCGGGGTTATCTTCCGCGCGAGCTGCTGCCCGAGTAACCACCGCGCGAGCTGCCGCCGCCACTGCCACCGCCGTAACCGCTGCCGCCGCTGTAACCCCCATAACCGCTGCTGCGCGAGGTGCTGCCGTTATTATAGGTGGCTCCCGACGAGGAGCTGCGACGCTGCGAATTTCCCGAGTTCGACCAGCCGCTGTTCGACGAGCCGGAGGTGTTGCGACCTCCATTCGGGTTGCGATTGACCGTGCCGCTCGGCTTTTTACCACCCTGGTAGACGCCCGAACTCCAATTGCGGTTGCCGCTCTGTCCGCGGTTGATGTTACCATTCTGCGGATGGTAGCTCTGCGTTCCCCGCGGGCTGCTCGGACGGTGTACTACCCCACCGTGGGCGGGACGATGTCCGCCGCCACCCGGGCCGGGGCCCCAAGCAGGATGGTGATGGTGGTGCGGATAGGGATAGTACCAGGCATAGGGATAGGGACCCCACCAGGGCGAGCCCCAACCGCCATAGTACCAGGGGTCGTACCACGAAAGGCCAAGACTCCAACCCCAGCTGCCAAAACCAATCGAGTAGGAGGGCACGCTCCACCACCCGTAGGAGGGGGAACCATACCAACCGTAGTACCAGGCGTTGCTGTACGAGGGCAACCCCCACGAGCCAAACATCGCCGTGACATATTTCGGCTCGACCCACATCTGGTCACCCATGACGATGACGTTGTAGAAGGCGGGATCGTAGGCCGAGACATAGTGGAAAGTCGAGCTGTAACGCGCGTCAATGTAGCTCGACGGCATCTTGTAGGTGGGCGAGGAGAAGCCGCGCAGACGGCGTGCATAGGCACTCTCGTAGTCATCGGCCAACACGCTGCTGTAACTCTCACTCACTCCGCCGTTGTAGTAGCTCTGCTCGGCATTTTTGGCAGCAGCCTCGGCCAGCAGGGCCTCCCACTCGGCTTGACGTGCCTCGGCTTCGGCTTTGCGAGCTTCGGCCTCGGCTTGTTGCTTACGGGCAATTTCGGTGCGGTTGTGCACCGCATAGAGGTCGTTCGATGCGCCATTCGAGGCAGCATAGAAGGCCGACGAGCAGCCGACGGACAACATCGCCGACCACAACAGAAGAAGATTCAACACGCTTGTTTTCATAACACACTTCGTTTTGCGTGATACTTTTTTTAGGGCTTTCGTTTCTAATGCAACGCATCAGTAGCCCAAAATCGTATGAGATAGGACAATTACTACCCAAATCGTGCCGAATTTGAACAACCGGCCCTTTTTTCGGAGGCAAAGCCTACTCACCCGATACAAAGATAGGAAAATATTCCGGAAAAGATGCGTCGCCGGAGACGAATTGGCCCAAAAGCGCAGGCGAAACGGCCGACAAAGGGTTTCAACCGCCCATCGTCCCCGCCGCGGAGCTCTTTTTTTAAGAAAAAAGAAAAAAAGTAAGGTTCAGATTTGCGTGGAATGAAAAATTATCCCTATATTTGCAGTCGCAATTGGAGAGATGCCGGAGTGG
>CAZTCM010000122.1:0-5173 GCA_964612285.1 uncultured Alistipes sp. | reverse complement strand
CGGTAGCGCTCCGTGTAGTAGTGGGCAACCTCCATCGGCTCCAATTGCTCGAGGCGGGCCTTCTTTGCAATCTTATCCTCGCCCTCGTCGGCATCGTGCTCCAGGTGGCCGACATCGGTGATGTTGCGGACGTAGCGTACCTTGTAGCCCAGCGACTTGAGGTAGCGGAACAAGAGGTCGAACGTCACGGCCGGACGGGCGTGACCCAGGTGGGGATCGCCATAGACCGTCGGGCCGCAGACATACATGCCGACGCGACCTTCGGTAAGAGGCTTAAACTCCTCCTTGCGACGCGAGAGGGTATTGTAAAGCGAAAATTTTGTCTCCATAAGGTGTGAATACTTTATAATTGATGCAAAATTAGTAAAATTTTATCTTCCTACGAAACTCTAATCCGAAAAGATAATCATTTTGCCTCTTTTCTTGGATAATAGGATTGGAGTTTAAGCGTTAAATGATTACTTTTGCAGTTTGGATACAATGCCTAATAACGCTTTAGCAAACTATGATGCAACTTTTCAAACGCTGGAATAATAGGGTCGGCTGGGCTGTCTTTGCGGTGGCTACGCTGGTCTATCTCCTGACGATGGAACCTGTTTCGAGCCTGTGGGACTGCTCGGAGTTTATCGCTACCTCCTACAAGCTGGAGGTCGGCCACCCGCCCGGAGCACCCCTTTTTATGATGCTGGCACGCCTGGCAACGCTCTTCGCCCCTTCGCCCGACGAGGTGGGTATGGCGGTCAATGCCATGAACTCGGTGGCGAGCGGATTCTGTATTCTGTTTCTCTTTTGGACCATTACGCACCTCGCACGTCGCCTTTTGACGCGCGGTGGTAAGGTGCTGACCGAGAGCGGTGTTTGGACGGCCATCGGTGCCGGAGCGGTGGGCGCTTTGGCCTACACCTTTACCGATACGTTCTGGTTCTCGGCCGTGGAGG
The DNA here is from genome assembly GCA_964612285.1 of uncultured Alistipes sp. Classification (GTDB taxonomy): domain Bacteria; phylum Bacteroidota; class Bacteroidia; order Bacteroidales; family Rikenellaceae; genus Alistipes. The sequence goes on along the minus strand of CAZTCM010000122.1, from coordinate 4,235 downwards.
GCGAGGTCTATGCCCTCTCGTCGATGTTTACGGCCCTCGTCGTGTGGCTCATGCTCAAATGGGAGGAGGAGGCCGACGAGCCGCATGCTGCGCGGTGGATTATCCTGATTGCCTACCTGATGGGGCTTTCGATTGGCGTCCACATCCTGAACCTGCTGACCATCCCCGCGCTGGTCTTCATCTACTATTTCCGCAAGACGGAGCGTGTCACCTGGCGCGGACTCATCTATTCGACCCTCATCGCCGGCGCCATTCTGCTCGTAATCAACGGCATCATCATCCCCTATACGGTCTACGTCGGGGCGATGATCGACCTCTTCTTTGTCAATACGCTGGGGTTGCCCGTCAACCTTGGCATGGCCCTCTTTGCGCTGGCCCTGATTGGTGGCTTTGGTTGGGCCACCTGGAAGATGCACCGGCAGGGGCGTGTCGTGTGGAACATCATCCTATTGTCGGTGACGATGATTCTTGTCGGCTTCTCGTCGTATGCCACGGTGACGATTCGTGCTGCGGCCAACCCGCCGATGAACTCGAACAACCCGAACAACCCCCACGCCCTGCTCTCGTTCCTCAATCGTGACCAATACGGCAACCGCCCGTTGCTCTACGGAGCCTACTACTCGGCACCCCCCGAGGGGTATACCGAGAAGACGCCGTGGTACCTCGACGAGGATGGGCGCTACAAACAAGGAAAGACGATTTCGGGTTACACCTATCCTTCGGAGTTTATGCACCTCTTCCCCCGCATGTGGAACTACAACAAGAGTGAGCGCGACTACAAGCAGTGGGCTGCCTACCGCACCAAGACTGAGGTCGTACGCGATGAAAATGGCGAGGTGGTGCGCGACGAGAAGGGGCGTCCGATGCGTGAGGAGGTGCTCGATTTCGGGCGCAAGCGGCGTTACGACGACGGTTACGATGTGCAGACGATTGTCGAGCCCACCTTCCTCGAAAATCTGAACTACTTCTTCACCTACCAGCTCAACTACATGTACTGGCGCTATTTCTTGTGGAATTTCGTCGGTCGCCAGAGCGATGTGCAGGCCACCTCGTCGACCATCCTCGATGGCAATTGGCTCTCGGGCGTGAAGTTTATCGACGAGGCCTACCTCGGTCCGCAGGAGGGCCTTCCGCGCGAGATGGCCGAGAATAAGGGGCGTAATTGCTACTATTTCCTCCCCTTCCTGTTGGGACTCGTCGGGTTGGTCTATCAATTAAACCGCGACCAGCGCAACTTCTCGATTGTTATGTGGCTCTTCATCATGACCGGTGTGGCGCTGGTGGTCTACTTCAACTCCTCGCCCGGCGAACCGCGTGAGCGTGACTATGTTTATGCCGGCTCGTTCTATGCCTATTGTATCTGGTTGGGTTTGGGCGTGCTGGCTGTGCGAGAGTTCTTCGAGTGGCTGATGCGTGGCCGCGGGGCGCGTTGTGTGGCGATTGCCGCTACGGTGTGCTGCCTGGGAGTGCCGACCCTCTTGGCTGCCGAGAACTGGGACGACCACGACCGCTCGGGACGCTATATGGCGCGTGACATCGGTTGGAACTACCTGCAATCGACCCTCCCCAATTCGATTATCCTGAACTACGGCGACAACGACACCTTCCCGCTTTGGAACAACCAGGAGGTCTATAACGTGCGGCCCGATGTGCGCATCATGAACACGTCGTATTTGGGTGGCGAGTGGTATATCGACGAGATGAAGACGAAGGCCAACGAGGCGGCCGGTGTCCCCTTCTCGCTGCCGAAGCGGAAATACACCTATGCCAACGATTGGGTCCCCATCAAGGAGATGGTCGATCGTCCGGTGAATATCAAGGAGGTGATGCAGTTTATTTTGAACGACGACAAGGCTTCGCAGCTGAAACTGGTCGACGGCTCCTATACGGATTATATCCCCACGCGCAAGATTGCCCTGCCCGTAAATAAGGAGAATGCCATTGCCGCGGGTATCGTCAAGGAGGAGGAGCGCGATTTGATGGTCGATACGGTCCATTTGGAGTTGCGCGGTTCGTCGTTCGACAAGAACAAGCTGATGATTCTCGACATGCTGGCCAACTTCGATTGGAAACGCCCGATTTACCTCACGCAGGTCTATATCCTGCAAGATTTCGGACTGATGGACTACCTCCAATTCGACGGCTATGCCTACCGCCTGGTGCCGATTCGTACCCGTACGGAGAGTGCGTGGGATGTCGGGCGTATCGACCCCGACTATGCGGCGCCGCTGATGCGCGACACCTTCCGCTATGGTAATTTGAGCGACCCCGAGGTCTATGTCGACCACTTCACGCAGTACAACCTCGGGGCGGCACAGACTCGCGCCTCGTTTGCTCGTGTGGCCAAGGCGTTGCTGGCCGAGGAGCGTATCGAGGAGGCTGAGGAGTTGCTCGATTTGGGGTTGGAGCGCCTGCCGACGTCGCAGATTCGCTTCACCGATGCCAACACCTATCCCTTCTTGGAGGCCTACTATGCGGCCGGCGCTCTCGGGAGCACGACGGCCAACGAAAAGGGTGACCGTCTGATGCGTGCCTATGTGGAGAACATCATCGAGTACATCGAGTACTACCTGCTCTTCGACGGCATTCAGGGGGCTATGGTCGATCGGGCACTGAACGAGCGCCTCGACGAGTTGGAGGAGGCCTATTTCCTCGCCTCGTATGCGCGTCGCTACGACTTGGTGCGTGAGATGAATCAATACTACCGCTCGTTGGGGGTCGAGGAGGAGGATTTGGTGAAGGTGCCTGGTGAAGCTGCTCTGATGGATAAATAGCGGGAAGCCCCTCCCTACAACGAACAAGCGTCTGTCCAAATACTGGACAGACGCTTGTTCGTTGTAGGGCTCTCGCTCGGCTACAACCCGAGGGCCTTGCGAATTGGCTCGACCATGTCGAGTTTCTCCCAACCGAAGAACTCCACTTCGCGCTCGACCTGCACGCCATTTTCGTAGCAGGGAACAACCTTCGAGTAGGGGCGGTTTCCGAAGTGACCATACGATGCCGTAGCCTCGAAAATCGGGTTCTTCAAACCGAAGCGTCGTACGATGGCGGCCGGTTTCAGGTCGAAGAGTGTTGCGATGCGACGGGCAATCTCCCCATCGGAGAGGTGTGCCAGGGCGGGATTCTTCGAGCCGTGGGTATCAACATAGACCGACAGCGGCTCGGCGATGCCGATGGCATACGAAAGCTCGACCAACACCTCGTTGGCAACCCCTGCGGCCACCATGTTCTTGGCGATATGGCGGGCGGCATAGGCTGCCGAGCGGTCCACCTTCGAGGGGTCTTTACCCGAGAAGGCGCCGCCGCCGTGGGCACCACGTCCACCGTAGGTGTCGACGATAATCTTGCGACCCGTCAGACCTGTGTCGCCGTGCGGGCCGCCGATGACAAATTTTCCCGTGGGGTTGACATGCAGGATGTACTCCTCGTCGATGAGCTCGGCCAGCTTGTCGTTGGCACGCTCCAAGCGAGCCTTGACGCGCGGAATCAGAATCGTGCGCACATCCTCGCGAATCTGCGCCTGCATCTGCTGCTCGGCCTCCTTCTCGGTAAGCGTGTCGCTCGGCAGAATGAACTCGTCGTGCTGCGTCGAGACCACAATCGTGTGGACACGTTGCGGGCACTTCGTCTGCTCGTCGTATTCGATGGTTACCTGCGACTTCGAGTCGGGGCGCAGGTAGGTCATCACCTTTCCTTCGCGGCGAATGTCGGCCAGCTCCTTCAAAATCACATGCGAGAGAATCAACGTCGCGGGCATCAACTCGCGCGTCTCGTTGCAGGCATAGCCGAACATGATACCCTGGTCGCCAGCACCCTGCTCCTCCTCCGAAGCACGCACGACACCCTGATTGATGTCGGCCGACTGCTCGTGGATGGCCGAGAGAATACCGCACGAGTTGCAGTCGAACTGATACTCGCTCTTCGTGTAGCCGATGCGACGAATCACCTCGCGGGCTACGCCCTGCACATCGACATAGGCTTCCGAGCGCACCTCGCCCGCTACGACCACCAAACCGGTCGTGCAGAGGGTCTCGCAGGCCACTTTCGAGGTGGGGTCGTGGCGCAAAAATTCGTCAAGAATGGCATCAGAAATCTGGTCTGAAACCTTGTCGGGATGTCCTTCCGATACGGACTCCGAAGTAAACAAAAAACCCATTTGATACGTTTTTTTGGTTAAACATATAAATGGGAAAGTTGGCTGTTTGGATAAAAAAGTGCTGTTTTAGCGATTTTTT
>CAZTCM010000121.1:0-5200 GCA_964612285.1 uncultured Alistipes sp. | reverse complement strand
CACTTGACAGCCTGCACGTCGGTCGACATCGTAAAGCGGCAGATGTTCGAGGCGGTGACGAGCTTCTTGTTGATGATCGTGTCGATACCCATCGACTCGGCCAGGTGGATGTAGTTCAGGTTCTCGACCTCGGCGATGACCTTCTTCACCCCCATGCGCTTGGCCAGCATCGCCGCCAGCAGATTGGTCTCGCTGCGCCCCGTGACCGCCACAAAGGCATCCATGTTCGAGAGCCCCTCTTCGAGCATTGCCTCCGTGTTGCGGCCATCCTCGTTGATGATGAGCGTCTTTTCGAGCAGCTCGGCCAGGCGGTAGGCCTTCTCGGCGTTGTAGTCAATCAGTTTGATGTTCATCTCCTCCTGCAACTCCATGGCGATACGCACACCGATGCGCGAACCTCCCAGAATCATCAAGTTCTTCACGGCAATGTTCGTGCGGCCCGAGAACTCCATCACCTGTGCCACGACATCTTGTCGCGCAATGACATAGGCCACGTCGCCCTCCACAAAGCGTTCGTCGCTGTCGGGGATGATGGTCTGTCCGTCGCGCATGATGGCCACCGTGCGGTAGGAGAGCACCTCCCCCTCATCGAAGCCCGTCGGCGGATGGCCGATGAGCGGTGATTCGGCCTCCAAGCGGAAGACGGCGAGCGAGAGCTTCCCGCTCGAAAAATCGACAAACTCGGTCGTCGAGGTGTGGCCCAGCAGGTTGATTACCTCGCGGGCCGCAATCTTTTCGGGGTAGAAGAGGTAGTCGATGCCCATGTCGATGAACATCTCCTTGTTGTTCGGTTCGAGGTACTCGTTGTTGTCGATGCGGGCAATCGATTTTTTGGCACCGAGTTTCTTGGCCAACATCGCAGCCACGATGTTGTCGTTCTCGGCATGGTTGACGGCGATGAAGAGGTCGGCACGACGCACCGAAGCACGACGCAACACGGCCACGATGGTCGAATCACCCTCGACCGTAATCACATCGGCCAATGCCGCGACCTCGTCGAGCGCCTTCTGGTCGCTGTCGATGACCGTGATGTCGTGGCCGTTGCCACTGAGCATCTTCGCCAGATGGCTGCCCATCTCACCTGCACCTGCAATAACGATTTTCATACCAACCTCTTTTTTGCATCTCCCACGGTGCAACCTGCGCGGCGCACACATGGCAACATTCTTGCATTTTAACTGACAAATTTATACATTTGTCCCCGAAAAGCAAAATTTAGACCCCTAAAAAACACAAAACGATGCCCGATTGGTTGATTGTAGTTGGTATTTCGATTTTCGCCGTCGCCTTTTTCGTGGTCGGCTTATCGCTCACGCTGATGATTAAGGGACACCACATCGATTCGGAAATCTCCACCAATAAGCACATGCAGGAGCGCGGCATCAAATGCGCCGTGCAGGAGACACGCGAGATGGACGGCACGGCCGCCTGCTCGGAGAGCGCCTCCCCGTTGCAGGGGTGTACAGGAAATTGCAGTGCCTGTGACATCGAGGAGCACCCGTCACGTTAAGTGCCCTCGCCTCAAAAAAAAGCCGCTCGGGGTTGTCCGCACTCGGACAACCCCTTTTTTGAACTTTTTATTTATTCGCCTCTAAAAATCTCGCTGTTCGAAGTCCCTTATATCGGGCAGAATTGCGACCGACAGACAAACCAGGGATTTTGCAGGTTTTGCTCGTTGTAGCGCAGCGCCTGCTGATTCTCGAAGGCGCGGGTCAAACCTCCCGCCTCGGAGAGAATCAGTTCGCCGGCCGCCGTATCCCACTCATAGGTGGGCGAAGTGCGCACATAGTAATCGACCACCCCCTCGGCCAGCATGCAGAATTTGTAGGAGGAACCCTGCTCAACCACCTCCAATTCGGGATGCGTCGCACGCAATGCAGCCAGATGCTCCTCGGTCTCCGTCGTGCAGTGCAGCCGCGACACGGCCACGCGCAACCCCTCGTGCGTCGCGGCATCGACCAACGGCAAAGCGGTGCAATCGGCCACAATCTCCCGATAGCCCCAATTCGCCTCGGCCGACGGCGTCACCTGCCGTTTGAGCCACGCCCCCTGCCCGCTGCCGGCCAGATACATCTTCTCGAAGTAGGGCACATAGATGACCGCCGCAATGCAGCGATTGTTCTCCATCAGGGCGATATTGACCGTAAACTCGTTGTAACCCTCGATAAACTCGGCCGTGCCGTCAAGCGGATCGACCAGCCAATAGAGTTCCCAATTGCGGCGCTCCTCATACCCCATCTCGCGTCCCTCCTCGCTCAGAATCGGGATGCGGGTCGAACCCAGCGACTCGCGGATGATGCGATGTGCCTGGCGGTCGGCCAACGTAATGGGGGTTTTATCTCTTTTGAGGCTGATTTGATAATCCTCCCTGCACCCATGTATCTGCATGATGGCGGCACCGGCACGCACCGCGGCATTAAACATGGCAGGAAGCAACATTTCGAGGACCTCTTGATTACTCATTGTTTCAGTGCTGTTTGTTTGAAGCTCTATCATCGCTCTCGTGTAGTAAAGTTAATCATTATTTTTGAAACCACAACGCTTTTTGCCAATTATTTTATATAATTGTGCACATTTTCACCGAAAATCGGGTAACTATCCACCACTCGCTCCCTCCTCGTCGAGCCGTTCGGTCAACTGTTGCAGCCGCACAGCAACCAACCACACCGCCGCCACCGTCAGCGCAAGGGCCAGCAGCTGCCACCACGCCAACGCCAGCAACCACCCCACCACAACCGCAACGCCAAGCACCACGCCACCCCACCATTGGGCGGCGTACCACGGTGCACGACAACTCCGCAACAACGCCGTCGGCAGCCATTCACTGCGCAGTTGCCGACGTCCACCAAAGCCTCCGGCCCGTGCCACGGCACTGCGGGCATAGAGCGAAGCGGCAGCACCCAGCGTCGTGCGCAACCGTTCGGGGCCGCCATCGACCCGCGCACTCAGTTCACACAGCAACCACGCTATCGCCCCTGCGGCGGGCACCTCGTCAGGGCCTGCCGGCAGCAGGTAGTCGTAGGTCGCCACATCGGCCGCGGCATTCAATCCCTGCACACGCTCGGTCACCAACGCATCGAGCAGCACCAAGTGTCGGAAGCAGCGTTTGCGCGAGCGGTAGAGCCCCCGCACCGCCTCCACCGGAAACTCGCCCGTAGGGAGGTACTCGACCCGAATCAGCCGATACCGCGTCACAAGCTGTTCGAAGAGCGCCCGCTGTCGCATGCCATCGACGACAACCACCACCTCATAGCGCTCGCACTCCACCATCAGCAGTTGCCCGACATGCTGCGCCTCGCACTCCTCGGGAACCAGCACCGAGATGCCGACCGAGGTGAGAAGTTCACTGCACGCCCCGTGCATCATCGCCTGCAAACGCCGACGCTCGGCCACCCGCCGTGCCAGCAACAAATAGAGCAGCGCCGAAAGCGTCACAATCAACAGCACAAAGAGCATCAAGTACATACCAACGACCGTTTATAAGTGGTTGTCAACCGTTCGTAGTAGGGCACCTCCTCACCGAAGAGCCGGCGCACCTGCTCGGTCGTATACTCCTCGCTCACCAGGTAGCGCATCAACCGCCTCCGCTCGTCGGGTCCCAACGCACGCACATAGGCCCGCACCTCACGCCGCGACAACGAACGCCGCAGCAGCGCCAACACATAGAGGGCCTGGCGGGCCAACGAGGGCTCCCCGCCCTGCACCATCGCCAGCAGCGACGGCTCGGCCTCCTCCACCCCGAAACGGGCGACGATGGCCAGCCCTACACGTCGCAGGTTGACATGCGATGCATCGAGCAACGGCCGCCATGCAATCGGCAGCAATCCCCGCTGCAAAAGTTGCAGCACCTCGGCCGCCTCGACCTCGGTCAGCGGCTCCTCGTATTCGGCCAGCAGGCGCAACGCCTGCGACGGCTCGGCCGAGAGAGCCACCAACAGTGCACCGAAGCGCACGGCACGACAACCGTCCTTCCGATAACCGCACACGGCACGCGTAACCCACTCGGCATGGGGCAGGTCGGCCAACCATCGGAGGTAGCAGGCCCGCCGCATGCCCCGACTGCGTCGCACACGACGCAACAGCCACTCGTCGAGGCGATAGCAGGTCACCACCTCGCGCACCGACTCCCGCTCCACTCCATAGGTGGCGGCGGTCAGGCGAGCCAACAGCCCGACCAACGTCGTGCGCCACCCCACACACCTGACCAACGGCAGGTGCAGTCGATCGGGCATTCCCACCATCAGCGCCTGCATCAAGGGGGCCACCGACCGCAACGACAACCGCCGTACACAACCTCGTCGCCGCCGTGCCAGCGCCTCGGCTGCCACCGCGACAACCAATCCGGCGAGCCACACGGCGACCACGGCCGAATAGATCATATAGAGTAGTTTGCTCATCTTGTCAATGCCCCCTCCACCTTTTTACGCAGCCGACCGAGGTGGAGCGGGAAGGTCATGTATTGGTCGACCCCGCATTCGAGCAGGCCCAGCACCGTCTGCTCGGCATGCTGCCACGCAAGGAGGTAGACCTCGGGACGACGCAGTGCCGGAGGGCGCACACGACGCAACACCTCGGCGCCACACCGAAAGGGCCAGATGCCGACAATCAGCACCAGGTCGTAGACCACGCGCTCGGTGAGGCGTTCGAAATCCTCCCGATTGCCCGCCACACAGCACTCGACCGGCAACCCTGCCAACGCAAAGCGCACCCATTCGGCCAACACCGCATCGCTCGATAACAACAATATTCGCGCCTTCATTCCTCTTTGTCCCCGCTCATTGGGGCAGAAGCTATGCCCAAAACCGTGCCAAAGCCCTCATACAGAAAAAAGTTTGCCGATTTTTTGTTTATCCGAAAAAGATGCTCTATATTTGCAGTCCGAAAAGTGCAAAAGCCCTCGCGGGCCGCGCATAAACAATTATTATTCAATGTACGTTATCGTAGAAATCGCAGGTCAGCAATTCAAAGCTGAGAAAGGTCGGAAACTTTATGTTCACCGTCTCCAGGGCGACGTAGATTCGTCCGTAAGTTTCGACAAGGTCCTGCTCGCAGACAACGACGGTCAGGTTAAAGTAGGTGCACCTGTAGTAGAAGGCGCCTCGGTAAAGTGCAAAATCTTGAAGCACTTGAAAGACGACAAGGTCTTGGTGTTTAAGAAGAAGCGTAGAACTGGTTATCAGAAGTGCAACGGTCACCGTCA
>CAZTCM010000120.1:0-5235 GCA_964612285.1 uncultured Alistipes sp. | reverse complement strand
TCGAGAGTGCCTACTTCAACCCCGTATGGGTGCGCAAGACGGCCAAGCGTTTCGGCCTGAACACCGATTCGTCGTTCCGTTTCGAGCGTGGTATTGACCCCAATATGCAGGTCTATGCGGCCAAGCGCGCTGCTCTGTTGATGAAGGAGCTGGCCGGTGGTACGATTGCCAGCGAGCTGACCGATGTTTGCCCCGAGCCGGCAAAAGATTTCGTTTTCGATATCTCGTTTAAGCGCATCAACACGCTCATCGGCAAGGAGATTCCCGAGGCTACGGTGCGTACCATCCTGGCGGCCCTCGAAGTGAAGATTCTGCGCGAGCAGGAGGGTGTGCTGACGGTGGCCGTTCCGCCCTATCGTGTCGATGTACAGCGCGAGGCAGATCTCATTGAGGATATCTTGCGCATCTACGGCTACAACAACGTCGAGATTCCGATGCAGGTGCGCTCTACCCTTTCGTATGCACCGCGCCCCGACCGTACGAAGTTGATGAATCTGGCGGCCGATTTCCTGACAGCCGGCGGTTATACGGAGATTATGTCCAACTCGCTGACCAAGGGAGCCTACTACGAGCAGTTGCAGGCATATAAGGCCGAGCACTGCGTCAAAATCATGAATCCGCTGAGTGCCGACCTCAATGTGATGCGTCAAACGCTGCTCTTCAATATGTTGGAGGCAATGGCGCTGAACATCAACCATAAAAACGGCGATTTGAAGCTCTACGAGTTTGGCAACTGCTACTCGTTTGATGCCGAGAAGCGCACCGACGAGAACCACCTCGCCGCATACAGCGAAGAGTATCGTCTGGCGATGGCTGTGACGGGTGTTGCGACCCCGCAATCATGGGATGCCAAGCCGGCCAAAGCCTCCTTCTTTACATTGCGCGCCATGGTCGAGAAGTTGCTGCGTCGTTTTGGCATCGACATCTACCAGCTCAAAACCGAAAGTTGCGCCAACGACCTTTTTGCCGAGGGGTTGGAGTTGCAGCTGAACGGCAAGCGTCTGGCGCAAATCGGTGTCGTAAGCCCGAAGATTCGCAAGCAGCTCGATGTGAAGCAGGAGGTTTACTTCTTGGAGATGAATTTCGACTTACTCGTGAAATCGACCAAAAAACACCGCATCCAGGCGCAGGAACTCTCGAAGTTCCCCGAGGTGAAGCGCGACTTGGCCCTGCTTGTCGACAAGGCGGTGACCTTCTCCGCGCTGCGTGAGGTGGCGCTGGCTACCGAGCGTAAGCTGTTGAAGAGCGTCTCGCTGTTTGATGTCTACGAGGGTGACAAACTTCCCGAGGGAAAGAAGTCCTATGCGTTGAGCTTTATCTTGGAGGATAAAACACGCACGCTGGACGATAAGAGCATCGAGCGTGTGATGGCCAACCTGCAACGTCAATTTGAACAGAAGTGCGGGGCTGTGGTCAGAAACTAATCGTTTGATTAAAAAAAGCAACAAAGAGCGTGGCGATTGTTCGCCACGCTCTTTGTTTAGTAGGCACCCCTCCCCGCTACTACCGCACACGCAAGGTGCGGCCGATGCGGAGAATCGTGGTCGACTTGATGCCGTTCAGACGGCAAATGTTTCCCACTGTGGTACCATATTTACGCGCAATGGCACCCAGCGTATCGCCCGAACGAATCTTGTGGTAGCGCATGGCTTCGCGCTCGGCCTTCTCCTTCTTGTCCTGCTCCTCGTTGGCAATCTCATCTTCGAAATCCTGTCCGGCACGCGAGTAGATGCTGAAATAGCTCCGTTTGAGCAGAAAATACTCGCGATTGAGCGTTCCCTTCTTGAAATCAATCAGGCGCTCGGGATCGAATGACTGCCCATAGTAGCGGGTCTCGAAGTGGAGGTGTGGGCCGGTTGAACGACCCGTGGAGCCGGCCAGACCGATAATCTGTCCCGCCTCGACCCACTGATTGGGCTCGACCATGCGTTCGGAAAGGTGGCCGTAGAAGGTCTCCAATCCATTGTCGTGGCGAATGATGACCAGATTACCGTATCCCCCGCGATTGTATTGTGAGATGCGTACGCGGCCGCTGAATGTCGCGTAAATCGGCTCGCCGGTCTTCAAGGCGAGGTCTACGCCTTGGTGGGCACGACCACGACGCGGCCCATAGCGACTGCGAATGGGCGACGGCTTGTAGGGAGTGTGGTAGCCATTGGTCGAGTCCACCAATTGGATAACGACCGATTTCGGCAGCGAGCTGTACTCAATATCTTTATAGGGGAAGAGCTTCTCCGTGTCCCAATACTTCTCAAAAATGGTCGAATCTTTGGCTATCTCGCGGTTGCGGACATACCGCCAGGTGTTGTTGGCAAAGAGCACGACATGGACTGCCTCGTGGCCCGAGTCGAGTGTGTCGATGACGGACAGGCTATCCACCTCGATGACCGAGGCAATCTGCTTGCGATGCAGACGAATACGCATCGCTACGATTGAATCGACCGTAGCTGCCTGTGCCGGTGTCAGGAGCTTGGAGAGGGAGTCTATCTTGGCTCGTTCGGCGGCCATGTCGGCCTTCATGCGCTCTTTCGAGGAGTAGTCGATTGCCTCGTGAATCTCATGCTCGGCAACCGTGTCGGCAGGATTCTCCTGCGCAACAGCCACGGCAGCCATCATCGAAAGGAAAAGGGTTAGCAGGTATCTTTTCATGGTACTTCTTATTGCTGTTTCAATAGTTCGGCCGCGGCGTCGAGTTGCTGATAGAACTCCTCGCCAAAGCGGCGAGTGATGGCCTCTTTCAACGATTGGTAGACCGGAACCCCCGCCTTCTTACCGCATTCGCGCGCGCAGTCGCAGACCGACCAACGATGGTAGTTCAACCCCACTGTGCCGTTCGAGAATTGAATCAACCGAATCGGATAGAGGTGACAGGAGATGGGTTTGCGGAAGGTGCATTTCCCCTCCATCCACGCCTTCTCGATGGCGCATAGGGTCACCCCATTCTCGGTATAGGTATAGGCGCACTCGGCATCGTTGACGAGCGGTGTGGTGTAGTCGCCATCCTCGTCAACCACCATGAACCCCTGCGCTTCGACGGCCGCAATCCCTTCGGGTGTCATGTAGGGTTTGTAGTTGTCGTACTCCTCCTCCAAGATATCCACCTCCTCGATGTCGAGCGGTGCGCCGGCATTTCCCTCGACGCAGCAGATGCCCTTGCACTTCGAGAGGTCGCACAAGAACCCCTCGCGCAGCAGATCGGCACTGACAATTTTATCGTCTATCTCAATCATTTACGTCGCGTGTCTTCAATAATTAAATCATATAGTTCGCCCAGGCTCATGCCCATCTCGCGCGCCTGCTTCGGCACGATGCTTCCACCGCTCATGCCCGGAATCGAGTTCAGTTCGATGAAGTAGGGCTTTCCTTCGGCCGTGACGATAAAATCGACGCGCACCACACCCGAGCAACGACACGTCTTGTAGGCTGCCAAGGTCATGCGGTTGAGCTCGGCTCTTATCTCGTCGGAGATGTTGGCCGGTGTAATCTCGTCGGACATTCCCTCCGTATATTTGGCTTCGTAGTCGAAGAATTCCTTCTTGGCGATAATCTCCGTCACGGGGAAGAGATACTCCCTTCCGCCGGCAATCATCACCCCGCAGCCCATCTCGCGTCCTGTAATGCACTCCTCGATAAGCACTTCATCACTCTCGGTGAATGCCAAGTCGATAGCTGCACTCAGTTCATCTGTTGCTTTCACCTTTGTGACACCAAATGACGAGCCGCTGGCATTGGGTTTTACGAAGAGTGGAAGGCCCAGCGATGTCACGATTTCGGACACATCATATCTCTCGCCACGGCGTATGAAGACCTCGCGTGCCAAATTCACCACGCCGGCCAACGTGCGTTTCGTGGTCAGCTTGTCAAAGGTGATGACCGATGAGGTCATCGAGCACGACGAGTAGGGAATCTCCATCATGTCGAGGTAGCCCTGCAAACGACCATCCTCCCCCGGGGTGCCGTGAATCAGAATCAGGGCATACTCGAAGTGGTGCTTCTCCCCCGCTACCGTGAGCGAGAAATCGTTCTTGTCGACCTCATAACGGATACCGTCGGCAGCCGTATGGCTCCAACTGCGACCGTGGATGTCAATCAGTTTTACATCGTATTTCTCGGTATCGAGCGCCGAGCTGATTTGTGCTGCACTCTGCAACGCAATGTCGCGCTCCGATGAGTTGCCGCCTGCCAATAAGGCAATTTTCAATCTATTCATCTTCTACTTTGTATAATCCTTTACTGCGGATGTGCCACGCCACCTTCGGGTGTATCCACGGCACAATCGGCTCGCCGTGCGCCACCCGCGTACGAATCTCCGTGGCCGAATAATCGTGCAACGGTGCCTCATGCAGCAACGTCATCCCCTCGAACGGCATCTTCACATCTCGATTGCCGCGCGGGTAGACATAAATCGGGTATTTGACCACCTCCTGCCATTCATGCCACCCCGTGAGTCCATCCAGCTGATCGGCACCCATCAAAATCGAGAAGGTCATCGTTCCGGCGCTAAGCTGCTCCAAATGGCGCAACGTGTGAATCGTATACGAGGGCCTGGGGAGCAGAAACTCGACCACCGAAGGCCTAATTTGTTCGGGATATTTCGAGGCAGCACAAGCCAACTCGGCCATCTCGAAACGATCCAACTCGGGAGCCAGCTCCGCTGCGCTCTTATAGGGGCTTTGCGGCGATACAATCAGTGTCACCAGGTCGCACAACCCCTGTTCCACCACATACTCCGCCAAGGCGATATGCCCCTTGTGTATGGGATTGAAAGAGCCAAAATAGAGCATCACGCGTTGCATGGGCTATCGGCTTAAAAAGGCATCCAGAATACGGCAGGTCTCGGCTACGGCCACCTCCAAATCATCGTTTACCACGCGGAAATCGAAGGCGTCGGCCTTCTCCAACTCGAAGGCGGCTTTGGCTACGCGCTTTTCAATCACCTCGGGAGCGTCGGTACCGCGTCCCTCCAAACGACGTTGTAACTCCTCAATCGAGGGGGGCATGATGAAAATCGAACAGGCGGCATCGCCAAAGATACGTTTGAGGTTGATGCCACCCATCACATCGACATCGAACAGGATTACATGCCCTTTGCCCCAGATGCGCTCCACCTCGCTCTTCAACGTGCCGTAGCTTGTGCCGGCATAGACCTCTTCCCACTCGACAAAGGCATCTTCGGCCACCTTGGCTGCGAACTCCTCCTGCGAGAGAAAGAAGTAATCGACCCCATGCTGTTCG
>CAZTCM010000119.1:0-5265 GCA_964612285.1 uncultured Alistipes sp. | reverse complement strand
AACACTTCGACAACCTCGTTCTGGCCAGCAGCATCTTCCTCTTCTATGCAGGTATGGAGATGATGGGCATCCACGTCATGGAGGTCGAGAATCCGGCGCGGAACTACCCGCGTGCCATCATCATCGGCGCCCTGATGACCGTCTCCATCTTCATCCTCGGCACCTTTGCCCTCGGCCTGATTATTCCGGCCAACGAAATCAACCTCACGCAGTCACTCCTGATTGGCTTCGACCGCTATTTCGACTATGTCCACCTCTCGTGGGCCAAGCCCGTCATCGCCATCGCCTTGATGTTTGGCGTGCTGGCAGGTGTACTGACCTGGGTTGCCGGACCCTCGCGCGGTATCTTTGCCGTGGGTAAGGCCGGTTATCTTCCCCCCTTCTTCCAACGCGAGAACCGCAACGGCGTGCAGCGCAACATCCTGCTCATTCAAGGGGTGATTGTCACCTGCCTGGCATTGCTCTTTGTGGTGATGCCCTCGGTGCAATCCTTCTACCAGATTCTCTCGCAGCTCACCGTGCTGCTCTACCTCATCATGTATATGCTGATGTTCTCGGCCGCCATCACACTGCGTTACAAATTGAAAAACACCCCTCGTCCGTTCCGCCTCGGCAAGGGCAACCTGCTGATGTGGTGTTTGGCCCTGCTCGGTTTCTGCGGGGCCCTGCTCGCCTTCGTGTTGAGTTTTGTGCCGCCGGCACAAATTGCCATCGGCAGCAAAACGGTGTGGTACATGGTACTCATCCTCGGCTGCATCGTGGTGGTGGTCGTACCCTTCATCATCTACGCCATGCGCAAACCCGCCTGGCGTGACCCCGCTGCCGCCCGCGATTTTGCCCCCTTCCATTGGGAGAAATAGCGCCAATGCTCATACCGTTCGTTTTCGTAGGAGTCGTATAACAAGCAAGATTCGAAGGTTTGCAAGCCCGAAAATCCTCCACATGCCGAGGTGCATGTGGAGGATTTCGAAAGCAAGCAGGTCGCAAAAATTACCTTGTCAGCCGACTTCTATCGTTTTTAAGGGCAAATAATCTGCGTGGTTGAAAAAATATTATTAACTTTGTTCTCAATTCCACCAATATCTGTTACATATGAAACGATTTTTAGCCCTTTGTGCATTTTTTTGCTTCACGACAACTTCGCTGATGGCACAACTCGAAATCAACGGTATGCCCCTGCGCAGAACATTCAGCAACCTGGGAATCTCAGCCGGCATCAGCACGACCGGCATCGGCATTCATTTGGCAACCCCCCTGACCCGCAGCCTGACCCTGCGTGCCGGTTACAACTTCTCCCCCATCTCCTACGATTATACCTACGACGATTTCGACCCCGTGCAGGTTTCAGGCGCATCGATTGAGGTTCCCGACCTGGATGCAAAGGGCGACTTGAACTTCAATGCCGGACAATTGCTCATCGAT
This sequence comes from uncultured Alistipes sp., assembly GCA_964612285.1. Classification (GTDB taxonomy): domain Bacteria; phylum Bacteroidota; class Bacteroidia; order Bacteroidales; family Rikenellaceae; genus Alistipes. The sequence continues at coordinate 3,843 of CAZTCM010000119.1, read as the reverse complement.
TGGGTGCCTTTCAGAAAGGGTACCAGCTCTTTCTTTATCACCGCCGGTATGGTCTTTGGTTCGAGCCGCATCATCCAGGTGCACGGACAATTTGACCCCAACGACCCCAACTTCAAGGCGATTAAAGATGCCGGTTTGATTCACGAGATTGAGGTCGAAATCGGCGACCAGATTGTACACCCCAACGCCGATGGTTCGATGGATGCAGCCATTCAGGTTCAGGGTGCACGTCCGTATGTCGGATTGGGTTTTGGTCGTGCAATTCCCAGACGCCGCGTCGGATTCCGCTTTGAGATGGGCGTACAATTCCTTGGAACACCGAAGGTGGTGTCGAGCAATCTGGAAGATGGTTACGACAGCGACGGCGACATCAGCGATTTCAATAAAATCTTGAAGGATATTACCCTCTACCCCAACATCTCGTTTCAACTCACCTATCGTCTTTTCACAGACAAAATCCGGTAGCAGGAAACCACAACATCCGGTTCACTGAAAGGCTTCGGTGAGGAAATAAAAAATTCAAAATTAGGATTAGACTGACGCCACCCCAAGGTTGATTGGCCAAACACGTCACCGCGAGAGCCACAAGGCTCGTGGCGGTCTAAAAAAGCACCACGGCCGTCACTGCGTTTGTTCAGACAGCCACGCGCCCCTATGGGTCGCTCGCTGTGACGTGCGGTTTTACCGCTCTTCATATTTCGAGTGGCAACTATTTTTTTGATGAACTTTTTTACTGCCCCACCGGAAATTGCGACAGCTCCAAATGTAGAATTTAGAATTACCCCAACGCCCTGCCGACTTTTACAGGCAGCCAACAAAACGAACGAAGACCAAACCTATGCCTGCATCGTTGGTCTTCGTTTGTTTTGTTTGGCACTTTGTGCCATCGTCGTGTTGTGTGCCTCTCGGCTGCGACGATTGTTGAGCTACCAGGATTCGAACCTGGAATAACAGGACCAGAATCTGTTGTGTTACCATTACACCATAGCTCAATAGTCCTTGTCATGTTTGACGGTGCAAAAGTAGAACTTATTTTTGCATTTGCAAAGTTTTTTCTCAAAAATTTTTCATACTTTTGTTTTTGCGAAGGGGCTTGGCCCTATGAATGTATGTCATACCATTAAAAAAAACCGCTGACTATGGGAATCAAATTCCGCCTTATCCTGATGAACTTCCTGCAATATGCCGTGTGGGGCTCCTACCTCACCTCGATGGGTACGCTCCTCGTGGGTATCGGCATGGCCGACAAAATCGGCATGTTTTACGCCATGCAGGGCATCGTATCGCTCTTCATGCCCGCCCTGATCGGCATCATCGCCGACCGTTGGGTGCAGGCACAGCGTCTGCTCGGCATCTGCCACCTCCTGGCTGCCCTCTTTATGGCCGCCTGCGCCTTCTCGATACACACGACCCACGGCACCTTCGACTATTGGCTCATCTTCGGCCTCTACGCCCTCAGCGTAGCCTTCTACATGCCGACCATCGCCCTCTCGAACTCGGTGGCATACAGCATCCTCGAAAGCAACCACATGGATACGGTGAAAGCCTTTCCGCCCATCCGCGTATGGGGCACCGTAGGTTTCATCTGCGCCATGCTCTTCTGCGACTTCGCCGGTTTCCAGAAGAACTACATGCAGTTCTACCAATGTGCCGTGCTGGGCATCCTGCTGGCTCTCTACGCCTTCACGCTGCCCGTCTGCCCCACCAACACCTCGGGCGAGAAGAAATCGCTGGTCGAAGCGCTCGGGCTGCGAGCCTTCTCGCTCTTCAAGCAGAAGAAGATGGCCTTGTTCTTCATCTTCTCGATGCTTTTGGGCGTGTCGCTGCAAATCACCAACGGCTTTGCCAACCCCTTCATCACCTCGTTCCGCGAGATTCCCGAATTCGCTTCGACCTTCGGCGCCAACCATGCCAACGCGCTGATTTCGCTCTCACAGGTGTCGGAGACCCTCTGCATCCTGCTGATTCCCTTCTGCCTGAAACGCTTCGGCATCAAGAATGTGATGCTGATGGCGATGTTTGCCTGGGTGTTGCGCTTCGGCCTCTTCGGCGTGGGTAACCCGGGTGGCGGCGTATGGATGTTCATCCTCTCGATGATTGTCTACGGCATCGCCTTCGACTTTTTCAACATCTCGGGCTCGCTCTTTGTCAACAACGAAACCGACACCTCGATTCGTTCGAGTGCACAGGGACTCTTCATGATGATGACCAACGGCATCGGTGCCACCATCGGCACCCTCGGTGCACAAGCCGTCGTCAATCACTATGTCTACTCGCAAAGCGACGCCGTGGCACAGGTCGGCGGCTGGTCCACTTCGTGGCTGATTTTCGCCGGCTATGCCCTTGTGGTGGCCCTGCTCTTTGCCCTCGTCTTCCGCTATAAACACACGGCCGAGAAGGCGTAATAAACGGAGATTGTTCTATTTCGAGTCAATCATCTTCCATTGAGCCAAAAGCCTGCCATTTCCCGTGGCAGGCTTTTGTTTGGTATGGGATTTGCTCTATCTTTGTACAGCTGCGGCACAGCAACCGCAGTGAGGTTTCTTCATTTATTTAAGTTTGGGTTAGTAGTTTTTGGGAAGTGCAACGCTTCCCGGAGGCAGGCGGCAGTCGAGACGACTCCCGCCTGTTTTTCGTGTGCTCGGTCTGTGGAACTTGGTACGGTATCGGGGCTAAAACTACTTTCAACCTGCTTACGCAGCAACCCTCGACCTACGCTCGGAAGATGGGCTTTACAAGCCTTTGACAAAAGAGCCCGACAAATCCTTGTGCAAGCACAAAATTTCTCCGGCTCTTTCATCAAGCTACTGCGTAGCATCCTTCTCCCGAGCGCAATGGAGCCTTTGCCCTGCTCCTGCGGTCGTTAGTAGTTATCGCAAAATGAATTATATAAGACTATCAGGCTCTTTTACTTATGACTATTTGTTACCTTCTTGCGCACGCTGCATATCCTTGAATTGCTGTTTTGTCGTAAATCCGTCGTCTATATTTTCATCTTCGGCTATATACTTTGATAATAACCAATGATATACATTTTGAGCGGAGGATCCTGCGCCTTGCGTTACTATATAGGCACTTTCAAACTCCCATCCAAATTTGCCCATAAAATTCATAGCATCCACCATTGAATTAAACGAGATCTTCTTACCACTTTCATCTACAAGGTTGCTATTCGCAGAAGGATTTTGGCCAAAATCAACTTGCACAGTAACCTTTTGGCTCATAAATTTTTGTGTTCCAACCAATTCGCAGTAAACTTTTGATTGCAACGACTGTGCATTTGCAACCATCATCGTCATTGCACCCACAATAACCAAAAGAAATAGTTTTTTCATCTGTATTAAAATTTAGGTTAAACAATAAGTGTCAAGCCACAGATAGATAGCAACCGTTTAACCCACAAGAGAAGCGTGGGTACACTTACGCCTTGAAGGGACGACCAAGTACCCATACACACATAAGCACACCCCACGCCACATAGCGAGGGCATTTATTGTGCCTATTGCTTGCGTGTAATAAATATGGTCGTTTTACAAGGTCAGCAACAGCCCTAAATGCCATCTACAAACACTGCGTATTCCGCAATGTTACCATAAAAATACAAAACTTTCCGCTAATAACAAAATAAAAACCTAAAAGTTATAGGGTTAGTGTTTTTTGAAGAATACATCTCCTCGAAGCAGCAGGCTGTTGTGAAAACTCCCGCCTGTTTTTCGTGTGGAATGAGCCTCTTTTGATTTTTTTCGGACGAAGATTTGGTTTATTCGAAAAAAAGATGCTATATTTGCACACCCTTTCGAAAGAAGGCGAAACGGAGAGGTGGGTGAGTGGCTGAAACCACCG
>CAZTCM010000118.1:0-5285 GCA_964612285.1 uncultured Alistipes sp. | reverse complement strand
GTCCGACATCGGCTCGCAGAGCTTCATGTTGATCTCCTCGTACTCCTTCATCAGCGCCACCGTGGCCGCGCAGCCCTCCTCGACCACCTCGCGCACCGTCTTGGCGTCGTCGAGTTGCGGTTCCTGCTCCAAATAGCCCACCGAGTAGCCGGGCGAGAAGACCACTTCGCCCTCGAAGTTCTTGTCCAGGCCGGCGATGATTTTCATCAGCGTCGATTTCCCCGAACCATTCATACCTACGATGCCAATCTTGGCCCCGTAGAAGAAGGAGAGATAGATGTTGTTCAACACCCGTTTCTGATTGGTGAAGGTCTTCGAGACGCCCACCATCGAGAAGATAATTTTTTCGTCTGCCATATATGCTTATTTTTGTTTATTTCGCTTTAAGGAGCAAAGATAACAAATTAAATTCAAAATGCAGAATTCAAGATTCAAAATTAGGCTTACGCGACCTGCGACACGTCACCGCCACGGCCGCCGTTTCGCTTGTGCAGATTGCCACGCTCACTCACAATGACGTTTTTCGGCACCTTATTCATTTTGAATCTTAAATTTTGAATTGCTCCTTCATAACAGAATAACGGCATCGGAAGGTTGATTTTCTCCTATTCTTATATTACCTTTGCCGTAAACCGAATACAATCAACCATGAAACAACTACTTATCTGCGCAGCTTTTGGACTGACAGCCTGCGCCACCGCACCCGAATCCGCCGACCTGCGTCTACACTACAACCAACCGGCCGAACGCTGGGTCGAGGCATTGCCCCTCGGCAACGGACGGCTGGGGGCAATGGTCTATGGCGGGGTAGCCCACGAGGAGCTGCAACTCAACGAGGAGACCATCTGGGGAGGCTCGCCCCACAACAACGTCAATCCCTGCAATCCGGCCGGCCTCGATTCGATTCGTCAGCTACTGTTTACCGGTCAGAACGAGCAGGCACAAGCCCTCTGCGGCCGCTACATCAGCGCCAAACGCGCCAACGGCATGCCCTACCAAACCGTCGGGTCACTGCACCTCGACTTCGCACACAACGAGTCGGCAAGCGACTACTACCGCGAACTGGATTTGAACCGTGCCGTAGCGACAACCCGTTTCCGCATCGGCGAGGTGGAGTATTGCCGCGAGAGTTTCACCTCGTTCGAAGATGACCTGCTCATCGTGCGCCTGACCGCCTCGCAGAGTGGAAAAATCAGTTTTGGGGCGCACTACACAACTCCCCACACCGGCCACATCACACGCGCGATTGAGGGAGATTTATTGCGGCTCGACGGCAAGGCCGATGACCACGAAGGCATCGAGGGCAAAGTGCGCTTCACCTCGCTCGTGCGCATCTGCCCCGAGGGCGGTACAATAACGGCCGAAGCCGACACGTTGCTGCGCGTCGAGGGGGCCGACCGCGTGACCCTCTACCTCTCCATCGGCACCAACTTCCGCAATTTCCGCGATGTCTCGGGCGACAGCTATGCCACAGCCCTTGCGCCCCTCGAAAAGGCACCTAAGAATTACACACGCGCGTTACGCGCGCACGCGAAGCGCTATCGCACCCAATTCGACCGCGTGCGGCTCGATCTGGGTCGCACTCCTCAGGCCGACAAGCCGACAGACGTACGACTGCGCGAGTTTGCCACCACCGCAGACCCCCATTTGGTGGCGCTCTACTTCCAATTTGGGCGCTATCTGCTCATTTCCAGCTCGCAACCCGGCGGGCAGGCTGCCAACCTGCAAGGCATCTGGAACTACCAGCGTCGTGCCCCGTGGGATGGCAAATACACGGCCAACATCAACCTCGAAATGAACTATTGGCCCGCCGAAATTGCCGCCTTGGGCGAGTGCCACGAGCCCCTCATACGCTTGGTACACGAGGTGGCCGAGCAGGGTAGGGCCGCTGCGGCCATGTATGGTTGTCGTGGTTGGACCATGCATCACAACACCGACATCTGGCGTTCGACGGGTGCCGTCGACGGCCCTTCGTACGGCATTTGGCCCACCTGCAATGCGTGGTTGTGCCAGGCGCTGTGGGAGCGTTACCTCACCACCGGTGACCATGCCTACCTGCAATCGATCTATCCGCTGATGCGCGGTGCTGCGGAGTTCTACCTCGACTTTCTGGTGCGCGAACCCCGCTACAACTATCTCGTTGCAGCCCCCTCGTTCTCGCCCGAGAACCGCCCCAACATCAACGGCAAGCGTACCTTCTCGGTCGTTCATGGGGCGACGATGGACAACCAGATGATTCACGACCTGCTCCACAACACCATCGAAGCGGCCGAGCTGGTGGGGGAGAACGCTGCCTTTGTCGATTCGCTGCGCCACCTCACCGTGCAACTTCCGCCGATGCAGGTGGGTCGCCACGGCCAGTTGCAGGAGTGGCTCGAAGATTGGGACAACCCCGAAGATCATCATCGCCACATCTCGCACTTGTGGGGCCTCTACCCGGGTCGTCAAATCACGCTTCACACTCCGCAGTTGATGGCCGCCGCACGCCAGACCCTCGAACACCGCGGTGACCCCTCGACCGGTTGGTCAATGGGGTGGAAGGTGTGCTGCTGGGCACGTCTGCTGGATGGCAACCGCGCCTACAAACTCATCACCGAGCAATTGGAGCCCACCACAGCCGAGCGCGGACAGGACGGAGGCACCTATCCCAACCTCTTCGATGCCCATCCGCCCTTCCAGATTGACGGCAACTTCGGCTGCACAGCCGGCATCGCCGAGATGTTTGCGCAAAGCCACGCGGGCGCCGTGCATCTCCTGCCGGCACTCCCCGACGTATGGCCCGAGGGCTCGGTCGAAGGACTCTGTTGCCACGGAGGTTTCGTCATCGAACGAATGAGCTGGCAGGAGGGAGCCTTGCAGGAGGTGACGATTCGTTCGACCCTCGGCGGGATGTTGCGCCTGCGTTCTGCCACTCCGCTGACCGGCGGCCCGTTGGCCGAGGCCACCGTCCCCTCCGATAATCCGCTGTTGAAGTTGCAGTCCGTCGCCACGCCACGCATCTCGCCCGAAGCCACACCTGCGACGCTCGTATTGCCCACCTACTTCGAGTACGATGCCATGACCAAGGCCGGTCGCAGTTACACCTTCCGTGTAGCAGAATAATGTGAAAGAAGAGGAGCGACAAAAAAAACAGGCTTTTCGCCAAGAAAAGAGCAAAAAAATTGCAACATTGCCCCGTTGCGTCACAAGCTGTCACGACGGGGCAATACTTTTACAACAGAAACAAACAACAACTGCTTATGTTGTGGAACTTATTGACTTTTGGGGCTGCCAGCTGGTTGGTTGGCAAACACTATGAGAAGAAGGCACAGAAGAGCATCAAACGCCACGAAGCCGAATTCGAACAAGCCTACGAGGAGGCATTATTGAAGGCAGAACTCGACGAAGAGTTTGACGAGGAGTTCGAGGATGAATTCGAATTCGAGGATGAGTTTAATTAGCGGCGATCATATTTTCGATTTCCGACCATCTTAAAAAAGTGAGGTAACCGCAAAGCGCTCCTTTGTTTTAGCCGATGGAGATGAAAACAGCGAGGAGTCCGGTTGGGACTCCTCGCTGCTACGAATTATAAGATATCGCTCCTTATACGAGTTTCAAATCTGCCTTGATGGCCTCGATTTTAGCATCGAGGGCCGCCAGCGTCTGCTCATACTCGGCTACCGACGGCAGGTCGGCCTTCACACCGAAGTAGAACTTAATCTTCGGCTCCGTGCCCGAAGGACGCACCGAGACAATCGTACCATCCTCGGTAAACCACTGCAAGACGTTGCTCTTATCCTCCTCGATCGGCGTAACGGCACCCGACACGACATCGAGCGTCTCGCTCTTCAAGTAGTCGTTGATTTTCACCACCTTCGAGCCGACAATCGTCTGGGGCGGATTCTGGCGGAAGTCGACCATCATCTGCTGAATCAGTTCGGCACCCTCCTTGCCCTTGCGAACGACCGAAACAAGCCCCTCGCGGTAGAAACCATACTGCACATAGAGCTCCTGCAACCACTCGTAGAGAGTCTGCCCCTTCGTTTCAAGGGCCCAGGCAGCCGCCTCGGCAGCCAACGAGCAGGCCGACACGGCATCCTTGTCGCGCACAAAATCACCGGCCAGGTAACCGAACGACTCCTCACCACCACCGATGTATTGCGTCTTACCCTCGTTCTCGCGGATGATGCGGGCGATGTACTTAAAGCCCGTCAGGCAGTCGTAGCACTTCACCCCAAAGTGAGCCGCCACGGCATTGGCCATCTGCGACGTAACGATGGTCTTCACCACAAACTGCTTGCCGTCGAGCTTGCCCAATTCGGCCCAGCGCGTCAGCTGGTAGCTCAGAATCAGGGCCAACGTCTGGTTGCCGTTCAGCAGCACATACTCACCCTGCTTATTGCGCAACGCTACGCCCAGACGATCCGAGTCGGGGTCGGTAGCCAGCACCAGGTCGGCACCCTCACGGGCTGCCAACTCGATGGCCTTCATCATCGTCTTGCGCTCTTCGGGGTTGGGCGACTCGACCGTCGGGAAGTTACCGTCAATGACGGCCTGCTCGGCTACGACCGAGATATTCGTAAAGCCGAACTTTTTGAGCGACGCCGGAACCAGACGCACACCCGAACCGTGAATCGGCGTGTAGACAATCTTCATGTCGTGGTGAGCAGCCACACACTCGGGCGAGAGCGAGAGGCTGTGTACCTTGTTCAGATAGATTTCGTCGAACTCCTCACCCAGGATGGTGATATTCTCGGGGTTCTTGCCCGTCTCGATTTGTGCCACGTCGGTAATCTTGGCCACCTCGGCGATGATGTTCTTGTCGTGCGGAGCCGTCACCTGCGAGCCGTCGGTCCAGTAGGCCTTGTAGCCGTTATACTCCTTCGGGTTGTGCGAAGCCGTAACGACCACGCCCGAATGGCACTTCAACTCACGAATTGCAAAGCTGAGCTCGGGAGTGGGGCGGAGGGCATCAAAAAGGAAGACCGTGAAGCCGTTCGAGGCGAAGATGTCGGCCACATGCTCCGAGAATTTGCGCGAGTTGTTGCGGCTGTCGTGACCGATGGCCACGCGAATCTGCTCGCCGGCAAAGTTCTTTTTCAAGTAGTTGGCCAATCCCTGAGTAGCCATACCCACCGTATAGACATTCATGCGGTTCGAGCCTACGCCCATGATACCGCGCAGACCACCCGTGCCAAATTCGAGGTCTTTGTAGAAACTCTCGACCAACTCCTTGTGGTCATTCTCGATAAGACGCTTTACTTCGGCCTTGGTTTCGGCGTCGTAATTACCGTCGAGCCATTGTT
>CAZTCM010000117.1:0-5384 GCA_964612285.1 uncultured Alistipes sp. | reverse complement strand
GGTCGGCCGAACCAGCTTTCATGGCGTCGATTGAGCCCATACCGCGGTACGACTTGAACTTACGACCGTTGAAGATAATCGTCTCGCCCGGAGCCTCCTCCGTACCGGCAAACATCGAGCCAACCATCACCGAGTCACCACCTGCGGCCAGCGCCTTCACGATGTCGCCCGAGTAGCGCAAACCACCGTCGGCAATCACCGGCACGCCCGATTTCTTCGCCTCCTCGGCAGCGGCATAGATGGCCGAGAGCTGCGGCACACCGACACCGGCAATGATGCGCGTCGTACAAATCGATCCCGGGCCGATACCCACCTTGACACCATCGGCACCCGCCTCGATGAGGAATCGAGCCGCCTCGGCCGTAGCGATATTACCGGCTACCACATCGAGGTGGGGGAATTCGGCCTTGATTTCGCGCAGTTTCTTCACGATGTTGGCCGAGTGACCATGTGCCGAGTCGAGCACCACGGCATCGACCTCTTCGGCCACCAGGGCACGCACACGCACCATGGCATCCTCCGTAATACCTACACCGGCAGCCACACGCAGACGACCCTTCGAGTCCTTGCAGGCATTCGGGTGGTCTTGCACCTTGGTAATATCTTTATAGGTAATCAACCCAACGAGTTTGCCCTCGTCATCGACTACGGGTAGCTTCTCGATTTTCGAGCCGAGCAGGACATCCTTCGCATTTTCGAGGTCGGTCGAATGGGTGGTGACCAGACGCTCGCGCGGCGTCATCACGTCGCCAATCAGGCGGGTCATGTCACGCTGGAAACGCAGGTCGCGGTTGGTCACGATACCAATCAGATGCTTCTCGGCATCGACCACCGGAATACCACCGATTTTGTTCTCGTGCATCAGCGCGAGGGCATCGCCCACGCTCTCCTCCTTCGAGATGGTCACCGGATCGTAAATCATACCGTTCTCGGCACGTTTCACACGGCGCACCTGGGCAGCCTGGTCGGCAATCGACATATTCTTGTGAATCACGCCGATTCCGCCCTCGCGAGCCAAGGCAATGGCCAGCGGAGCCTCCGTGACGGTATCCATCGCCGCCGAAACGATGGGGATGTTCAGACTGATATTACGCGAGAAACGAGTTTTCAACGAAACCTCTCGCGGCAACACTTCGGAATAGGCGGGCACCAACAGCACATCATCGAAGGTCAGGCCTTCGGGCTGCACCCTTTCATCGATAAAGGACATAATGAACGAATTTTTGTTGCCTGCAAAAATAGGCATTTTTTCTGAAACAACCTAATCCTACACCCTGACGAGACGTTTTTTTATAAACATTTTTTCATCAGAACTCCTGCTCCTGTTTCAGCTGTTCGACGTAGCCGTCAATCTTGCGCATCTGCGCCGGAATATCGATACGCTGAGGGCAGTGCCCGACACACTCACCACAGCCGATGCAGTGGGCCGCCTGGCGCAGTTTCGGTACCGAGCGGTCATACCCCACCAGAAAGGCCCGACGTGCCCGACGGTAATCGGTATCGCCCGACGAAGCGGAGACATTGCCCTCGTCGATGCACTTGTTGTAGTGCTTGAAGATGGCCGGAATATCCAATCCATAGGGACAAGGCATGCAGTAGAGACAATCCGTGCAGTTGATGAGCGGATAGCGCAGGTAGCGCTGCGCCGTATCCTCCAACAGCACGAGTTCCTCCTCGGTGCAGGGTTCGAGGGGCGAGTAGGTACGCAGGTTCTCTTCGAGGTGTTCGAGGTAGGCCATCCCGCTCAACACGGTCAGCACCCCCTCGGGCGAGCCGGCAAAGCGGAAGGCCCACGAGGCGACACTCTCCTCGGGACGGCGGGTTTTCAGGCGCGCAGTGAGGTGTTTGTTGAGCGAGGCCAGACGACCACCCAGCAGCGGTTCCATAATCACTGAAGGAATCCCGCGTTTCCAGAGCTCCTCGTAGAGATAGTCGGCATTCGTATTGCGTCGACCGGCATGTTTCCAGTCGACATAGTTGAGCTGAATCTGCACAAAATCCCAGCGAATCTCATCGTGAAGCGAAAGCAGGTAATCGAACGCCTTGACATCACCGTGGTAGGAGAATCCGAGGTTGCGAATACGGCCTGCCTCACGCTCTTTGAGCAGAAAATCCAAGATTCCGTTATCGAAAAAGCGTTTGCGCACGGTCGGAATCCCATCTCCCCCGCCAATCGAGTGGAGCAGGTAGTAGTCGATGTAATCGACCTGCAACTCCTCGAACGATTTGCGGTACATGGCCAACGCCCCTTCGCGCGAGAAATCGCGCATATTCGAGAGTTTCGTGGCGATGAAATATTTCTCGCGCGGATGGCGTTTGAGCGCGATGCCCGTCACGCGTTCCGAGAGTCCGCGTCCATAGACCGGCGCCGTATCGAAGTAGTTCACACCATGCTCGATGGCATAATCGACCAGGCGATTGACCTGCTCCTGATCCATCGGCGAGTTGCGGTCGTTGGGGTCGATGAGCGGCCAACGCATACAGCCATATCCCAACAGCGAAACCTTATCGCCCGTCGTCGGGGTGGTGCGGTAGGTCATTCGAGCCGCATCGGGTTCGCGCTCAGCCGTCGGCATCGTCTGTTTGGAGCGCGACGTGCACCCCGCCAACGCGGTTGTCGTGAGGGCTCCACCCAGCCCGAGACGTTTGAGAAATTGGCGACGCGAAAGCGCCTTCTTATCTTGCTGATTCATCGTTTTCGGGTTTAGAGGGTTCGATGTACTTCATGGCCTTCGACATAGATGGCACTGAACGGGCGCGCCGGACAGAGGTATTCGCAGGCACCGCAGCCAATGCAGCGCTCGGTGTCGATGGCCGGTATCTTCGGCGCACCCTCCCCCTGTTCGACCATCACAATGGCCTCCGCAGGGCAGTGGCGGGCACAATTATCACACTTCACCCCCTCGGAGGCTGCCACACAATTCTCGCGCACCCACACCGCATGTCCGATTTGGGTCGAGGACTTCTCCTCGCGTGTGATGGGGCGAATGGCATCGGTCGGACACACCTCGGCACAGCGCGTACACTCGGGACGGCAATAGCCACGTTCGTAGCCCATCGCAGGTTGCAGCAGCGTCATCACCCCGTCGGAGGGGCGCAGTACCCCATTCGGGCAGGCCGAGATGCACAATTGACACGCCGTGCAGTGTTGTGCCAGATGGCGGGCCGAGAGAGCTCCTGCCGGCACGATGGGTTGCTTGCGAACCGGCACCTTCTTATCGAGAATCACCGCCACACCGCCATCCACCTTCTTCTGCTGCCGGGCCACGACGCGCGTCGCCGTAAAGGCAGTCACCGCAGCAAGGAATCCGCGGCGCGAAGTGTTATGCACATTTTCCGGTGTCTGTTTCGTGCGACGCGGCACATAGCGAATGGCCCCCCGCTTGCAGTTGTCGAGGCAGTCGAAGCAGACCACACAGCGACTCATATCCACCGTATGCGTGTTCGGGTCGATGCAGGCCGCCTTGCAGTTGCGGGCACAAAGGCCACAGCCGTTACACTTCGTGGTATCAATCACGGGACGCAACCATGAGAAGCGCGCCACGAATCCCAGCACCGTACCCACAGGGCAGATCGTATTGCACCAGGTGCGCCCATTGCGCCAAGCCAACCACCCCACCACAAGCAGGGTCACCAGAGCCGTTGCGAAGGATGCAGCCCCTCGCCACAACACCTCCACGCGGTAGAACGCGTAGCTGTCCAGACGTTCGGCCGCAATCGCCAGCAGGTTGTTGCCCCCTATCCAGAGAGGTTGCAGCAGGTTGGTCGCGATGCGACCAAAGGCGCTGTACGGCGCCAAAAAGGCGAAGAGCGACCCCACGCCGCCCACCAGCAGAGCCACGAAGAGCACGAGCATCGCCACGCGCAGCATCGTCTTCGGGCGAGCGTAGCCGTAGCGGTTTTTCTTGGCTTTCTTGCCCAGCCGAGCCACCACATCCTGCATCACGCCGAGCGGGCAAATCACCGAGCAGTAGAGGCGGCCAAAGAGCAACGTGGCGACAAGCAGCACGACCACCACACCCACATTGAGCGCCAGTAGCGCGGGGAGCAGCTGCACCTCGGCCAACCACCCCAAAAAGCGGTGCGCCGTGCCCGAAAAGTCGAGAAAGAGAAGCGTCACGGCGGCCAACACGACAGCGGCTGCCACGATGCGTCCTTTGCGATAAGAATTCATTGTTTTATCGTTCTTTGATGTCTGAAAAGACAAAGATAGTAAAAATAGGAGATAAACATCGTTCGTTTACCCCCTATTTTGGTTGTTTAACCCGAAAGCTGGTTAGTACTGCTCATTTTCGTTGGGGAAATCGCCCGACTTCACATCCCCGACATAGCGGCCGACGGCATCGGTCATCGTCGCATGCAGGTCGGCATATTGGCGCAGGAACTTTGGTTTGAAGCCCTTGTTCATCCCGAGCATGTCGTGCACCACGAGCACCTGTCCGTCGCACCCCGCACCGGCACCAATACCGATGGTAGGCATCGCCACGGCCTTCGTTACACGTTCGGCCAACACCGCCGGAATCTTCTCCATCACCATGGCAAAGCAGCCCGCCTCATCCAGCAATTGCGCATCGCGCATGAGCTTCTCGGCCTCGGCCTCCTCCTTAGCACGCAACCCATAGCCGCCCAGCTGATGAATCGACTGCGGCGTCAGGCCCAGGTGACCCATCACGGGAATACCGGCGGCGATGATCTTTTTGATGCAGGGCAGCAACTCCTCGCCGCCCTCAATCTTCACGCCATCGGCTCCCGTCTCCTTCATGATGCGAATGGCGGCAGCCAGCGCCACCTGCTCGTCGCCGCTGCATGTACCGAAGGGCATATCGACCACCACAAAGGCACGCTCCGTACCACGCACGACCGAGGCTGCATGATAGATAATCTGGTCGAGCGTAATGGGGAGTGTGGTCGTGTGTCCGGCCATCACATTGGCCGCCGAGTCGCCCACCAAAATAATGTCGATACCGGCACCATCGACAATCTTCGCCATCGTAAAATCGTAGGCGGTGAGCATGGCGATTTTCTCACCGTCGTGTTTCATCTTTGCCAGCGTGGCCGTAGTCACTGCTCGTACTTTACTCTCTACTGACATAGTGTTGCTTGTTCAAAATTTAGAATGTAGAATTCAAAATTATTATATGGTAAAACTGATCACAAATTAGTTGAGCTGTTTGAAAATTTCCCACAGCACGACGCCGCCCGAGACCGAGACATTGATCGAATGTTTCGTGCCGACCTGCGGAATCTCGATGGCCCCATCGACCACGTCGGCCACCTCCTGCGCAACGCCATCCACCTCGTTGCCGAAAACCAGGGCGTATTTCACCCCCGCCTCCGCGCGAAACTCATCGAGCATCACAGCCCCTTCGACCTGCTCGATGGCC
>CAZTCM010000116.1:0-5384 GCA_964612285.1 uncultured Alistipes sp. | reverse complement strand
AAGCGATGTGGCACACGAAGTGGGGCGGTCTGCCGTCGGAGGAGTTCCTCACGACCCTCGACCCGCTGCTCAAAGGGTTGCGTGGTCGCATGTTCGTCGATACGGAGACGGCTGAGAAGCCGGTGGGTCACCTCACCGAAGAGTGGGCCCAACGTCTGGGTCTCTCGACGGACGTCGTCGTGGCCGGTGGCGCCTTCGACTGCCACATGGGCGCAGTTGGTGCCGGTATTCAGGCCGATTCGTGGGTGCGCATCATCGGTACCTCGACCTGCGACATTGTCGTTGCCGAGCCGGAGAGCGTGGGCGATAAGCTCATTCCGGGTATCTGCGGGCAGGTGGATGGTTCGGTCGTTCCGGGGCTGATTGGCTTCGAGGCCGGACAGTCGGCCTTCGGTGACATCTATGCGTGGTTCCGTCGCGTCTTGGAGTTCCCGATGAAAGCCATTCTGGGCGATAAGTTGACCATCGAAGAGTTGGATAAGGCTTGCGATAAGATTCTGCCGGCATTGACCGTTGAAGCCGAGAAGATTCCCATCGGCGAGAGCGGCGTGATTGCCGTCGATTGGATGAACGGCCGCCGCACGCCCGATGCAGACCAGACGCTGAAAGGAGCAATTGCCGGCATCACGCTCGGCACGACGGCTCCAATGATTTATCGCGCGTTGGTCGAGGCCACGGCATTCGGTTCGAAGGCCATCATGGAGCGCATGAAGAGCGAGGGCATCCGCATCAACGGCTGCATCGGTATCGGTGGTATCGCACTGAAATCGCCCTTCGTGATGCAGGTGATGAGCGACGTACTGGGGGCACCCATCTCGGTATGCGAGAGCGACCAGGCTTGCGCCCTCGGTGCTTCGATTTTTGCCGCAGTGGCTGCCGGTCTCTATCCCTCGGTGGAGGAGGCTCAGAAGCAGATGGCTTCGGGCTGCGCCAAGGAGTACCACCCCATTGCCGAGAATCAGGCAAAGTACGAGGCCCTCTATCAGGAGTACCTCGCGCTGGGTCGCTACTGCGAAGGCAAATAGCAAATAGCACATAGCCATATACAAGGAGCGGCTGCCCATCTTCTCTTTGGGCAGCCGCTCCTGTTTGATAACCTCCACAAAAGGGAGCATTAGAACTTTCGAAAGCGGAGTTTCAAAACACCCCATAGGGCCTCGCCAAAGATGCCTCCCGACATCTTCGAACTGCCCTCACGACGCTCGGTGAAGGTAATCGGCACTTCGCATAGGCGAAGGCCCAACCGCCACGCCGTATATTTCATCTCGACCTGAAATCCATACCCCTTCATCCGCACCTCGTTGAGGTCAATCTGTTCGAGGGCCGAACGGCGATAGGCGACAAATCCGGCAGTCGTGTCGTGTACGGACATCCAGGTCACCATCCGTACATAGAGCGAGCCACACCACGAAATCAGCAGGCGCGAGAGGGGCCAATTGACCACCCTGCCACCCTTGACATAGCGCGAGCCAATGGCTACATCAGCCCCCTGTTCAAGCGTATCGACCAATCGGCCGAGGTCGTCGGGGTCGTGAGAGAAGTCGCAATCCATCTCGCAAAGCACCTCGTAACCCGCCTGCAACCCCCAACGAAATCCCAAAAGGTAGGCCGTACCCAACCCCTGCTTTCCACCGCGTTCGAGCAGATGCAGTCGCGCAGGATAGCGGTCGAGGGCACGTCGCACCATCTCGGCCGTACCATCGGGCGAGCCGTCGTCAATCACCAGCAGGTCGAAATTCCCCGCCAACCCCATCACACGCTCGCTCATCGCCTCGATGTTCTCGCGTTCGTTATAGGTAGGTATGATGACCAATTTTCGCATTTCACTCTACGCTTTGTCGGATTGTTCATGCAAAGTTAATCTTTTTCGTAGAAAGAGTACACCATTTCCTGGGAAAAACACTATCTTTGCTCAAAATAAACGCTTTTGTAGGATGAAAAAATTGGTAAAAATCGTCGCGCTGACGCTTGTTACGCTGCTGGCGATAGCACTGGTGGCCCCGCATGCCTTTCGCGGCAAGATTGAGCAACTCGTCAAGCAGGAGGCAAACAAGATACTGGTGGCAAAACTCGATTTCGACCGACTCAATATCAGCCTTTTACGACATTTCCCCAACGCCTCGCTCGAATTGCGCGGTCTGACATTGATTGGTGTCGAGCGTTTCGAGGGCGACACAATTGTGGCCGCCAAACGTATCTCGGTGGTCGTAAGTCCCTGGTCGCTGTTGGGCGATGAGGGGTTGGTCGTCAAGAAGGTGTTGCTGGCGGCACCTGCCCTGCATGGGCACAAACTGGCTGATGGTGCCGTCAATTGGGACGTCATGCGCCCCGCCGAGGAGGAGGAAGTGGCGGAGAGACCCGTCGAGCCCGCAACCCCTGCACCCGCCGCAGCGTCATCCTCGTTTAAGCTGGCCCTGCGCGATTTCCGCATCACCGACGCCGCCATCCGCTACGAGGACGACTCGACCAAGATGGCCTTCTCGACCACACCGCTCAACCTGCGTCTGCGCGGCGACCTCTCGACCACAGCGAGCGACCTCGACCTGCGCCTGCTGATGCAGCAGATGTACTATCGCTCGGGGGTTGTCACGATGCTCAACGACGCCGAAATGGAGTTGAAGGCAACCGTTGCCGCCGATTTAACCAATAACCATTTCACCTTCAAGAAGAACACCCTGCGCCTGAATGCCATCGAGCTGACGCTGGATGGCTGGGCACAACTCCTCGCATCGGGCGGCATCGCTATGGATTTGCAGGCCGGCACCGAGCAGGTACAATTCAAAGAGTTGCTCTCGCTCATCCCCGCCTTCTATACACGCGATTTCCGCGACCTGACGGCCGGAGGCGAACTGTCACTGGCCCTATGGGCTCGGGGGGAGATGCAGGGAGCACAGCTTCCCGCCTTCGAGTTGAAGGCCGACGTCCGCGACGGACGCTTCCAATACGCCTCGCTCCCAAAAGCCGTGACCGACATCCAAATCGCCGCCCGAGTAGCCAATCCGGGAGGTGTGATGGATAAGACCGAGGTGGAGCTCTCCCGCTTTGGGGTAAAGATGGCCGGCAATGCCCTTTCGGCTTCGTTCTACGGCACCAACCTCATCAGCGACCCGCAGTTGAAGGGTAGCCTCCACGGCGACCTCGATTTGGGAGCCATCAAGGAGGTCTATCCCTTGGAGGAGATGACCCTCGAAGGAAAAATCACGGCCGACCTAACCGCAGCCGGCCGCATGTCCGACCTCGAAAAGCAGCGTTACAACAACCTCTCGGCAACCGGCACCTTCGTTGTCGAGCACCTCGGCATCGTCACCAAGCAGCTTCCCCCCATCAAATTGCATCGCGCCGCAGCCACCATCTCACCTGCAGCAATGACCCTCGGCGAGTTGAATCTCACGGTGGGTCGTAGCGACCTCTCGGCCAATGGGCAGTTGAGCAACTACCTGGGCTATGTAATGCAGGGCTCTACCCTGGCGGGCCGGCTCTACCTCAAATCGGAGCAACTCGACCTGAACGAGCTGATGACCTCAATGGCCTCCGAAACGGACTCGGCAACGCCTGCCGAAGCACCTGCCGAGCCGCAACAGGCCGACACCGAGGAGTCGAAGATGGCCGTAGCCATTCCGGCAAATCTCGACCTCTCGCTCTCGACCCAGCTGAACAAGATTCTTTTCCAGCAGATGGTGATTGGCAACCTGCGTGGCGAAATAAGCCTGGCGGACGAGGCCCTCACCCTCAAACAGTTGGCCATGACGCTCTTTGGAGGCTCGGCAACCGCTTCGGGTGCCTACTCCACCGCCGCCGACCCCACCCGTCCGCAACTCAACATCGACCTGCGGTTGAAGAACGCCTCGTTCGAGCAGACCTTCCAGCAGCTCGACATGGTGCGCCAACTCGTGCCGCTCTTTGCCAAGACCGGCGGCAACTATTCGTTGCGCATGGATTTGCAGGCAGCTCTCGACGAGACCCTCTCGCCCGACATGCAGTCGGTAAATGCTTCGGGAGAGCTCTCATCGGCCAACATCCGCCTGCAAAACATCAAGGCACTCGACAAGCTGGCCACAGCGCTCAACAACGACAAATTGAAGGTCATCGAGGCTGAGAATGTACTGATTAAATTTGCCATCCGCGATGGCCGTCTGACGACCCAACCCTTCGACATCAAGATGGGTGGGACCAAGATGACCCTCTCGGGCTCCACAGGCCTCGACCAGAGCATCGACTACACAGCGAAGGTCGCCCTGCCGGCCAAGACGACCAACGGATTGTTGAGCACGGTCCATGTGAAGATGGGCGGCACCTTCACCGACCCGAAGATTGAGGTAGGCATGAAGGAGGCAGCCAAAGAGGCCGTCACAAATCTCCTCGACCAGCAGGTACAGCAGCTCACAGGCAGCGAAACACTCTCGGCCGAGGTGGAGAAGCAGGCCGCCCAGTTGCGTGAAGAGGCGGCCAAAGCGGGTGAGAAACTGATTGCAGCAGCCAAGGAGCAGCGCGAAAAACTCATTGCCGAGGGAGCCAAGAAGGGGACCTTGGCCAAATTGGCGGCTCAGAAGGCAGGTGATGCCCTCGTCAAGGAGGCCGAAAAACAGGCCGCAAACCTCACAACCAAAGCCGAGGAGCAGATTGCCAAACTCACAAATCGGAAGGAGAAAGAATAACGCCACAACAAACGCAATACAACAATAAACAAACAGTTCATATGAAAGCAATCGTAAAGACCAATTTTTCGTTGCCGGGGCAGAACAACCACTATGTAGGCAAGGTGCGCGATGTATACAGCATCGACGGTGACTACCTCGTAATGGTGGTTTCGGACCGCATCTCGGCCTTCGATGTGGTACTGCCGAAAGGCATCCCTTTCAAGGGGCAGGTGTTGAACCAAATCGCCGCCAAATTCCTCGATGCCACCAACGACATCCTTCCCAACTGGAAGATTGCCGTTCCCGACCCGATGGTCACCGTAGGTCACAAATGTGAGCCTTTCAAAGTGGAGATGGTGATTCGCGGCTACCTTTCGGGCCACGCCTGGCGCGAGTATAAAGCCGGCAAACGCACCATCTGCGGTGTCACCATGCCCGAAGGGATGGTCGAGAACCAGCGTTTCCCCGAGCCGATTATCACCCCGACGACCAAGGCCGACGAAGGCCACGACGAAGACATCTCGAAGGAGGAGATTATCGCACACGGCATCGTCAGCCGCGAGGATTACGAGCAACTCGAAGCCTACACCCGCGCCATCTTCCAACGTGGCACGGAGATTGCCGCCAAGATGGGACTGATTTTGGTCGACACGAAGTATGAGTTCGGTAAGAAGAATGGTCAAATCTACCTCATGGACGAGATTCACACCCCCGACTCGTCGCGCTATTTCTACGCCGAGGGCTACG
>CAZTCM010000115.1:0-5400 GCA_964612285.1 uncultured Alistipes sp. | reverse complement strand
GGTAGTTGTTCTTTTCGGGGTAGTAGCGGATGATGATATCCTTCAACTCGTTGAGTTTATCGCCAATCGGTGCGTGCTTGCCCGCAAAATCCGAAATCGTAAATTGCCGGTTCAGAAATCCTTGCGATAATTGCTCGACATAGGAGAAGACCACCTCGTTCTCATACTCCATGTGTTTGCGCACTTCGGTGACGTACTCGTCATAGAAGCGCACGATGAGCATTGCAATGTCGTTCTTGCCCGAGCAGTCGATTGCCTCGATGAGTTTACGACGAATGTTCGGCAGATTGAAATCCAAAAAATACTCGTGGGCCTGTTTCAGATACCCCATCAGCGGTCGCAGCGAGATGGAGTGGTAGTCGTAAGCTCGGTTCGACACAAAATTCACCACTTCAAGAAAGGTTGTTTCATCGACGCGATGTATCTTGCAGACCTCGCTGACCGTCTTGTCACCAAATCCTAACGAGATGCCAAAGCGTCCCATGACCAAAATCAGTGCGCTGTTATCTTTCACCAAATCGCGCATCTTATCGGTCGATGTATATCCTTTCGTAGTGTTCATCCGAGGGTTAAGTATCAAATTGCAAGGCAAAATTACCCACCTATTTATAATTAGGCAATACCAAAAAATAGTGAAAATCGACGCTGTAACACCCAAAAATACTGAATTCAGAGTATTGCCCAACCTGCCGTTGCAGGGTAATTTTGCATCGAAAATTATTGGATTAAACAGCGTCGGATGCAATCACCACGGACTACAAAACCATGCAGTGTAACCTCTCTTCCCGGGATGTTTTTAGCCCTGTTGTTTGCGGTGTGGATTGTACCAAGCACTTGGGCGCAATCTTCGATGCAGCTTTCGGGACGAATTCTCGATGCCGACAGCAAAGAGCCTATTGTGGGAGCAGCGGTACTAATCGATCACAACGGACTTTGGGCCATTTGTGACGGGAGGGGCAACTACGCCATCTCGAATATCCAAACGGCATCTGTCATGGTGCAGTACAGTTCGCTCGGTTACCAAACACAAACCATCGAGTTGACGCTCCGCTCGGGCAGTAACACCCACGATGTTTACCTTAAGCCCAGCACCTTGTCGCTCGATGAGGTTGTCGTAACAGCGCAGCGCAAGACACAGACCGAGACCAACTCCTATGTCATCGACAAGAACACCTTAAACCACGCCCAGGTGGTCAATCTGAACCATATCTCCTCACTTTTACCGGGAGGCAAGACGGTGGGCGATCAAAATTTAGCCTCCACTGCGCAGCGCATCTCTCTCCATGCCGGAGCCGCAAGCGAATTGGGAAATGCCTCCTTTGGTACGGCTATCGACATTGATGGTCAGCGTTTGGAAAACAATGCTGCGGCAGGCGAGACGAAAGGGGTCGATTTGCGTCATGTAGGAGCTTCAAATATCGAATCCATCGAGGTGGTCACGGGTATCCCCTCAGTCGAGTATGGCGACCTGTCGAACGGCATGGTAAAAATCAACACGCGCAAGGGACAATCGCCCCTCATCGTAGAGCTGACCCTCGAACCCAAGACCAAACAGGTGACGCTCAGCAAGGGCTTTCGACTTGGCAAAAACGGCTCGGCACTCAACATCAACGCCGAGCGCACCAAATCGATTACCAACCTATCCTCTCCCTTCACGGCTTACGATCGCAACAACCTAAATCTCACATTTAGCAGCACCTTCCACGATGGCCAGAAGCGACCGCTGCATTTTACAGCCTCGCTCTCGGGCAACCTCGGAGGTTATGACTCGGAGGCCGATCCCGACGAGTTTCAGGAGACCTATACCAAGACACGCGACTATGCCGTGCGAGGGAACATAAAACTCGACTATTTGCTGAACAAGCCCTGGATTACCAACCTCTCATTGCAGGCCTCAGCGTCGTACAGCGACAAACTATCGAAAACGAATTCGAACAAGAATAGTGCCTCGACCCAGCCCTATATCCATACTACCGAACAAGGTTATTTTGTGGGGCAACTCTATGACGAAAACCCCGATGCCGAGATTATCCTCAGCCCGACGGGTTATTGGTATTCGCTTGCGATAAACGACTCGAAACCCGTGAGTTACGCGTTCAAAGCCAAAGCCGACTGGACTGAGCGGTGGGCCGGCTACTACAACCGCCTACTCATCGGTGCCGAGTGGAACGGCAGCGGGAACCTCGGGCGCGGGCTCTACTACGACGATCCTCGCACGGCACCCACATGGCGTCCCTATCCGTTGGATGAACTGCCCTTTATGAACAATGTGGCTCTCTTCGTTGAGGAGAAATTCTCGATGCCCATCGGTGAGCAATCGATGCTCAACCTTACGGCAGGCCTGCGCTCGGACATGACGTTGATTGCACGTTCGGAGTATGGCACGGTGGGCAATCTTTCACCGCGCGTCAATCTGAAATATATCTTTTGGGAAGGCAAACAACGCACGGTGAGCGACCTTTTCATCTATGGAGGTTGGGGTAAATCGGTCAAACAGCCCTCTTTCTCGGTGCTCTATCCCGCCCCATCGTACAGCGACAAATTGGCCTTTGCCCCTGGCACAACTGCCGATGGTGTAACCTACTATGCCTACTATACGCAACCGACCACGCCCCGTTACAACCCCGATTTGAGGTGGCAGTATACGATCCAGAACGAGATTGGCGTAGAGGCCAAGATTGGCGGCACCCGTATTTCAATTTCGGCCTTTCGCAACAAAACCTTCAACCCCTACACCTCGCATACAATTTACACTCCTTACAGCTACCGCCTCACGACACAAGCCGACATTGAGGCGGGGTGCACGATTCCGTCGGCCAACCGTCAATACCTCATCGACCGCCAGACGGGTGTCGTGACGGTGAAGGATCGCACGGGAACGATGGCCGATCAGGTGTTAGGCTACAAAGAGCGCAAGACCTTTGTCGGGCAGACCGAATACACAAACGGCTCGCCCATCGAACGGCGTGGCGTAGATTGGATGATTGACTTTGCGCAGATTCGTCCCCTGCGCACATCAATTCGTTTCGACGGCAACTACTATTGGTATCGGGGACTGAATCATCGGATGGTGGCTTCGCTGCCTTCGTCGATGATGGCCGACGGAACTCCCTATCGTTATGTGGGCTACTATGCAGGTTCGGCCTCGGTGGCAAACGGTGCACTATCGAAGCAGGTGAATGCCAATGTAACCATCATCACCCACATCCCGAAGATTCGAATGATTGTCTCTTTGCGCGTCGAGAGTTCGCTCTACGACTACAAGCAGCAATTGAGCGAGTATGCCGACGGAGCGATGCGCGGCGTGCTGCTCGATACAGACGGTTCATTTATCGGCTCCGACGAACACCTCTACAACAAAGGGCACCATGTGGCGGTCTATCCCGAATACTACACCACTTGGGAGGACCCGCTGACAAAGATTCCCTTTGCCGAGCGATTCTTGTGGGCCAAGGAGCACGACCCAGCACTCTTCCAAGACCTCTCGAAACTTGTCGTGAAGAGCACTACAAGCTACTATTTCGACGAGAACCGCATCTCGGCCTACTACGCTGCCAACCTGAACCTCACGAAAGAGATTGGCCGCACGGCCTCGATTACCTTCTATGCCCGCAACTTCTTCTATCAGATGGGCAAGGTGCGCTCATCGCAGACAGGGCTTGAAAGTTCGCTCTTCGACAGCAGTTATATCCCGAAATTCTATTATGGGCTGTCGGTTCGCCTGAAATTTTAACAACAAAAAACATACGGTAAGATGAAAAAATTGTTTGCAATGTTCGCCTTGGCGGCGATGGTAATCGGCCTAACGGGCTGCACAGAGGATGACAAAGGTGGGTATCGTACCTATCAGGTGGCTGTCAAATTGGTAGCTCCGAGCGTAGCAACCACCCTCGAAGGGGTAGCAGTAACGGCTACCGGCTCAACGGGCACACAGCATACGGCTGCGACCGACGCTGCGGGTGTTGCACTATTCGACCTGCCGGAGGATATCTACGACTTTGCCGCCTCGCTGATGACCTCCGACGAGGGGTTGGCTTATGTGGTGAACTACACGCTGACGACGACTATCTCGGGTCAAGGGTATCAGCCGGGGATACCGATTGCTGTGCAGTTGCAGCCGGCTGTCAGCCAGGGAGCACAGCAATTGCTCATCAAGGAGTACTACTTCGGCGGCTGCCCGAAAGACGACGGTTCGGGAAACTTCTCACAAGGCACCTATGTCACCATCTACAACAACTCGGCCGTCGAAGCGCGTGTCAAGAACCTCGGTCTGGGCATGGCCAATCCGAGCAACGCGTACGCCAACAATTCCAACTACAAGGACGGAAAACTATTTTATGAGGGTGCGGGGTATACCCCCTCGTGGCAGGGTGTATGGTACTACCCCGAGGAGCTGGTCGTTGCCCCCTATGGCTCGGTGACAATTGCCATTTCGAGTGCAATCGACAACACACAGACCTACTCGCAGGCCGTTGATTTGAGTCGTGCCGACTACGCCTGCTACGATCCCGATGCCGCTTTCACGACCAATATGAACACAACGCACTATCCTACCCCTTCGGAGTCGATTCCATCGGGCAACTGGTTCCGTCTGGCCTTTATCGCCAAGGGCAATGCATGGGGCATGAGCATCTCGTCACCCGCCTTCTTCATTTTCAAGGCAGGCGAGACAGATATGAATGCTTATGCGACCGATGCCGCCAATCAAATCTTCCCGGGTGGCTCGGCAACGGGTTCGGAAGCGCAGATTTGCGTAAAAATCAAAAATGAGTGGATTTTGGATGCAATCGAGATTTGGCAGTCGGGCAATGAGGATAAGTCAAAGTATCGTTTCGGCGCCGAGATCAACGCCGGACACCTTCTCTTCACCAATGCACAAGGTTATACCGCCTACCGCAATGTCGACCAGGCAGCTACCGAGGCATTGCCCGAAAATCAAGGGTTGCTTGTCTACAACTATGCACTCGGCACCATGCAGGGAGAAACGACCTCGACCGATCCGAGTATGATAGACGCAGAAGCCTCGATGGCCAACGGGGCACATATTCTCTTCAAGGATACGAACCATACGGGCAACGACTTCCACCAGCGTGCGAAATCGAGTTTGCGCCCTTAAACCGGTCCAACGTGTATGACAAAACGGATTCTCCTCATACTTTCGCTCATCGCAGGCGGGGCTTTCGGCTCCGCCTTGATGGCTCAAACCACCCTCTCGGGTAGTTACACCGAATTGGCGGATCAGACACGCCGTGCGGCGTGGTACCACAGTGCAAATCCGGCGCTGCTGATTGCTACGCGTGAGGAGAATCGTTCGCGGGTCGAACTTGCACTGAAAGGCCGAACGGGCGAGTTGGTCAACTACTCCGAATCGGAGCGTGAGCGCGACCTCGTGCTTGATGC
>CAZTCM010000114.1:0-5789 GCA_964612285.1 uncultured Alistipes sp. | reverse complement strand
GCGGCTCATCGTCGAAGAACTGGATATCCTTCTCGGCGTTGAAGGCCTCCTTGGGCTGCGTCAAGGTCGAGCGATCGGCCCAGCCAAAAGCCTCCTCGGCCCCCGAAATCAGAATCTGGATGTCGATGTACTTGTCGTGCACCTCCAATTTGGCCTCGGGCTTCGTCTTCAAGCCACGCACCTGTACGTTTGCAAAAATCGTGCGACCGTCCAACTCGTGAACACCCGCTTCGGCCGTCGTCCAATCTTTCGCGGCGAAGAGTTCGAAAGCCTGCTGGATGCGCGGCGAGAGAGCGTAGTAGGCCGCGCTGTTTTTCAATGAATCGAGAATCATAACTATTTGTGTTTTAAGGATAAGTTGTCTGACGTTTGAATCGCACAACCACAGGCAGGTGGTCCGAAAGGTTCACCCGAGGCACCTCGTAGGAGTGGGGTTCCAACCCCTCGGAGAGCAGCACATAGTCGATGCGCAGGGCATTGAAGAAGCCGCGGAAGGTGTACGAATAGCCGCTTCCGCACTCCGAGAAGGCATCCTGCATGCCGCGCGCCAATTTGCGGTACGCATAGGAGATGGGCGTGTCGTTGAAGTCGCCGCAGACGATGCGCAGGCGGGGAGCCTCGTGGTCGATGTGCCGGCGTATCGAATCCACCTGGTCGGCACGCACGACGCAATTTTCATGAACGCGTGCCACGATGCTGCGCAGCTTCTCCTCACGCGCCGTGTCGAGCAGGTATTCATAGCCCGTGATGTAGGCGTTGTCGAGCGACGTGATGCCGGTCGATTGCAGGTGGTTGCTCACGATGCGTATCGTATCATCGCCCATGCGCACATCGGCCCACACCGAGGTACGGGGCGTAGTGATGACCCCCGAACGCAGGATGCGGTGGCGCTTGTGGGCAAATATCATCTGCGGACGAGCCGTCTCCTTCGCCAAGCCAAAGTCGGCCGAACGGTAATTTTCGAGCAACTGCTGCATCGGCTCCGACTTATCGGCCAACCACACCTGCCACTCTTGCAGGCAGAGGATATCGGGGCGTAACGAGTCAACGAGGGCAGCCACTCCGTCGGCCGAATTTTCGCCATCGTCGCCGTAGAAGGCGCGCAGGTTGTAGCTCATCACCATCCATCCGTCGCCGGCTTGGAGGTTGCGCAGCAACAGGCGTCGTTTCTTTTTCAGGTCGCCCACCTTGCGTGCATCCTGTTCCTCGGTCAGTTGGGCATCCACCTGCTCGATTTGCTTTTCGAGCAGCGAGGCGCGGTGTGAAGCGGGTCGCCAAAAGAGCGAAACCGAGAAGACCCCGATGAGCGCCATCATCCCCATCACGGCGGCCCGTTTCAAGCGCCAGCGCACCACCCAATAGAGGGTCAGCACCAGCACCAACAGGTAGATTCCCGGGGCCACCAGCCCCAGCATCGGCAGAGCCCAGGTGTAGGCGGGGTCGATGCGCGGCACCAACAGCAGCAGCAACATCATCACTACAACCGCCCCCGAGACGAGCGTCAGCGTCGTATCGAGCAGCCACATCAACGGCCCGCGCGACGCAGGGCGTCGGCCTCCGGTGGTGCTGTGGTAATACTCTTCGCGTGCCATCTCAACAATCTTTTTTCGGGTTTTCGCGTCGCCTATATATTAGAAATAGAGCATTCCGCGACGTTTCCAGTAGTGGAGCAGCAGAAAGCCCCATACCATACCACCCACATGGGCAAAGTGAGCCACCTGGCCCACGCCGCGCCACCCCAGGAAGAGTTCGATGAGGGCGTAGATAATCACAAACCATTTGGCCTTCATCGGGATGGGCGGGATGAGCAACATGATGGTCGCATTGGGATACATCACTCCAAAGGCGAGCAGCAACCCCATCACGGCCCCCGAAGCCCCGACGACAAACATCGGCATCTCTCCCAGCAATACCGCCACCCCGCTCTGAATCAGCGCCGCTCCGATGCCGCACACCATATAGTAGGTCAGGAAGCGTTTCGAGCCGAGACGATGTTCGAGCGTGCGGCCGAACATCCACAAGGCAAACATGTTGAAGAAGAGGTGTTCGAAGTTGGCATGCAGGAACATATAGGTTACATACTGGTAGGTATGGAACCAAGGCACCCCCAACGAGAGGGCTCCATAGTGCATCAGACGAGCGCCCACGGGCAACAATTCGGTTGCCAAGAAGACCAGCGCATTGATGATGAGCAGGTTCTTTACCACAGGCGGGGTTTGAAAATTTGGATTCATGACTTGCTGATTTGTGCAAAAATAACTTTTTTTGACCAATTATCCCATTTTGGCCCGAATATCTTCCATCGAGAGTTCGACGAGCAGTTGTTTTCCAGAGGGCGAGAAGGTGTAGTTTGAGGTTGCCGCCAATTGGGCCAGCAGTGCCTCGGCCGCCTCACGCTCCATCGTGCGGGGCGAACGCTTGGCACCGTTGCAGGCCATCACCAAGGCAACATGCTCGCGACGCACCTGCTCCAAGGCCACCGGCTCGGCCAGCGCGTGCAGCAACTCATAGAGCAACGCTTCGAGCTCCTCCACCGCCACATCCGACGGCAGGCCGTGCACCTCGACGGCCCCTGCCCCTGCAAAGCGCAGGTCGAAGCCGAGGGCAGCCAACGCCACCTCCTCCTCCGAGAGCAGGCGATACTCCTCCTCCGAGAGCAGCAGTTGTTCGGGGAAGAGCAGTTGCTGGCTCACCGGGGTCGAGGTCGAGAGCATTGCGAGATACTCCTCATAGAGAATACGCTCGCGCGCGCGACGGATATCCACCACCACAAAGCGGCCGTCGAGCATTGCGCCGAGGTAACCGCCCCCCATCGCAACGGGAGAGGTGAATCGAGGCGCCGCAGCGGCCACCTCCAAGAGGGGTTCGGCCTCCACCTCACCGGCCGAGACAAAATCGACATAGGATTCCTCGTTCTCCACCCCTTCGGCCAGGCAGCCGGCCGAGCAGATATCGTCAAACTCCTCGTCGGCAGCGCCCTGCACCGGCAACGGCATCGTCGCACGCGGCATCGTCACCATCCGCGGTGCGGCCCCCGTGCCCGCATCCGAGAGGGTCAAGCCCGAAGGGTCACGGTAGGGGACATCAAAGCCGTCGAACTCCTTGTTCGGGTCGGGAGCCGTCGGGTCGATATAGCTGTCCGTAAAGGGGTTATAATCGTCGCGCAGCGTGGCACGCGGCTCGCTGTACAACACTCCGCGCCGCTGCACCGGAATCTCCACGTCGGTCGTGCGGTCGAAATCCATCATCGGCACAGCCCCCGACTTGGCCAGTGTTTCGCGCACGGCGGCATTCACAATCTGCCACACCGCCTCCTCGTCGGCAAACTTCACCTCGGTCTTCTGCGGGTGGATGTTCACGTCGATGCGCGAAGGGTCAATCTCCAAGAAGAGGAAGTAGGAGGGTTGGGCCGTTTGCGGAATCAACTTATCGTAGGCACGCAGCAGCGCACTCACCAGATAGGGGCTCTTGAAATAGCGCCCGTTGACGAAGAGGAACTGCTCCGTATTGCGCTGCTTGGCCGCTGCCGGCCGCCCGATGAAGCCCCGCACCGAGGCAATCGAGGTCGAAGCCTCCACCTCCAACAGGTTCTGCTTGATGGTACGCCCCACCAGGTCGACAATACGCCCTGCAAGGGTCGAGGCGGGCAGCTGATACTGCAACGCATCGTTCGCATAGAGCTCGAAGGCCACCTCGGGGTAGCAGAGCGCCACACGCTGAAATTCACACTTGATTTGTTTGGCCGAAGCGGTACTCTTTTCCAAAAAGCGACGACGCGCCGGCACATTGTAGAAGAGGTTGCGCACGAAGAACTGCGACCCTGCGGGACACATCACCGCCCGTTGTCCGACAAAGCGACCGCCGTGTATCTCCACCTCGGTGCCCATCTCGTCGTCGGCCTGACGCGTACGCAACTCCACCTGCGCCACGGCAGCAATCGAAGCCAACGCCTCGCCACGAAATCCAAAGGTGCGCAGGGCATAGATATCCTCGGCCGCGCGAATCTTCGAGGTCGCGTGGCGGTCGAAGGCCATGCGGGCATCGATGGCCGACATGCCGCAACCGTCATCGACAATCTGGATGAGCTCCTTGCCGCCATCGCGGAAATTGACCTTCACATTGCGCGCACCGGCGTCGATGGCATTCTCCATCATCTCCTTCACGACCGAGGCGGGGCGGTTGACCACCTCGCCGGCAGCAATCTGATTGGCCACCACTTCGGGCAACAAACGAATCTTGTCAGCCATCTTCTTCGGGTTAGTGACTCGTGGTTACAGGGTTACTCTTCGGTATAGTCATTCGGCACCACCGTGATGGGTTGTGCCTGCCACTCGACATCGCTGATGCCCGACTGGTCGAAGGCATCCTGTGCCTTGCGCTCGACCCACTCGACGGGCTGCGTCGCTTGCGACTGCTTGGCACGCCGGAAGGCATCGAGCAGACGCGGATAGAGCATCCCCACGAGCAACAGCAGAAAGGCGATACCCAGCAGCAACTTCCACACCGAGCGCGAACGCTGTGCGCCGGCTTCGCTACGACGGGCGGCGCGTGCCTCACGTTGTGTACGGATGTATTGCCCGGGGCGATACTCCTCGGTCGTATCCGAGCGTTCGCCACGCAGTTCGGCACGGCGCTGCTCACGACGCTCCTTCTCGGGGTCGTAGTAGCGCGGAATGTAATTGAAGCGGTTGGCATGCCGCTTGGGGGGTGAAAACAGGCCCATGGGTGCTAATTCAAAATTTAGAATGCAAAAATCAACATTGCTTTTCAGACTTCAAATTCGGTCGTCGGCTATCTGAAAAAGTTCTTCATACGCTCGAAGATGTTCTGCTCTTTGAGCGGGGCAGCCTTCTGGAAGGAGGGTTGCTCCGAGAGTTTCTCGATGAGCCGTTTCTCCTCGGAGTTGAGCTTCGCGGGAATCGTAATATCGACCACCACCAGCTCATCGCCGCGGCCATACCCATTTACATCGGGAAGGCCCTTGCCGCCCAGACGCAACACCTTGCCGGCATGCGTGCCCGGGGCGATCTTGATTTTGGCACGACCATCGACCGTCGGCACCTCGACCGTACCACCCAACAGAGCCGTCGTGACGGTGATGTTGAGGTTGTGAATCAGGTCGTTGCCATCGCGCAGCAACTCGGGATGCGCCTCCTCCTCGATAAGCACCTGCAAATCGCCATTCACACCCCCGTGACGTGCCGCATTGCCTTTGCCCGAAACCGTGAGGACCATCCCCTCGCCGACACCGGCCGGAATCTGGATTTCGACCACCTCCTGGCCGCGCTCCGTACCCTCACCGCCACACTTGTCGCACTTGGCCGTGATGACCTTGCCCTCGCCGTGGCAGGTGGGGCAGACCGACTGCATCTGCATCCGGCCGAAGAACGAATTTTGCATCGTCACGACATAGCCCGAACCGTTGCAGGTCGAGCAGGTGCCGTACGACGAACTGTCTTTGGCCCCCGTACCGCCACACTTGTCGCAGGCCACTGTTTTGTTGATTTTGAGTTTCTTGGTGACACCCTCGGCAATCTCTTGCAGCGTCAGACGCACCTTGATGCGGATATCCGAGCCGCGATTGACCGTGCGACCACCCCCCGACGAGCGGAATCCGCCGCCGAAGTGACCGCCAAAGATATCGCCAAACTGCGAGAAAATATCCTCCATCGAGAAGCCGCCAAAGCCGCCCCCGAAGCCGCCTGCACCACCCGCAGCACCACTCATGCCGGCATGGCCGAACTGGTCGTAGCGGGCACGCTTGTCGGGATTCGACAATACATCATAGG
>CAZTCM010000113.1:0-5828 GCA_964612285.1 uncultured Alistipes sp. | reverse complement strand
CACTGCCGCGGCCACGATGAGGAGGTGTTTGATTTTCATGTTGCGTAATGTGTTAAGTGTTACGCCGAGCAGAAAATCAAATTTTGTACCAAGCCCATGTGCCCCCTCGCCCAAAAAGCGCGGGCGACGAGCTGTGGGTGGTCTGCTCGTCGCCCGATGGCGCGTAATGGATGAAGTGTGTTATCGAATTTCAAAGGTGGAGAGTGGCAGATAACCGGTCTCCTCCATCAGGCGATTCCACGCCTTGGGGAGTTCGATTTGTACCGTGGCAAAACCTCCGCCCGGCATTGTTTGCAGCTTGTTGCGGCTGGCATCTCCCGTGATGAGGAGGGCCGTCATTCCCTCGCGCATCGTGGCAATGGTGAGTATCTCTTCATCGGAGGTATCGTGCCACACGGGAGGGGCTGTTTGTTGGGCATGCTCGGCTTCTTTGAGGTGGCCCAGCCAATGACGCAGGGGGTGTCGCTCTTCGGGCGCACTCCCCGGGTTGGCGTAGTAGTTGGCCAACAGCCGCTCGTGCAGCGGGCGACGAGCTGTGTGTATCAGGTCGCGTTCGAGTCGCTCGGGGCTGTGGTATTTTTTGGACAGGATGGCCGCCACGGGTTGGGTCATCAACACCGTGCGGTGGGTAAACTGCTTGCCGCTGCCGAGAGCAAACTGCCCCCGCTCGGTGATGTCCCACGCGAGCAATTCCATGAGTTGTTGCGGTTGGGTGGTCGAGGGGGCCATGTTGTTACCCCATAGGAGCGACGAGGTGACCGTGATGGTGTTGTCGTTGGCGCGGAAGCCCTGACGCACATGCCACGGTTGCCATCCCACGGCGTGGCAGGCAGCCTCGTCTTCGACCATGCACCACGGCATCGGATAGCCGAAGGTTCCCATACGGTTCTCGCCTACATAGTAGCCCGCCAGATTCATCATTGCCAGACTGAAAAAGCGGCCGATGAGCTGGTTGGCCCGTTCGGAAATCTCGCCCTGACCGACAGCGATACCGAGTTGTCGCGCCACGGGGCCATTGAGCCAGCACCACGGCATCCAGGCGTGGGTGCTGGCCAATGTGCGTCGGAATTCGGGGGCTCCCATCGCCTTTGTCAGGGCGATGAGGATGGGCATGTACTCGGGAGGGCATCCCGCCATCGCTCCATTCACAGCCACATGCCACACGGTCGTGTTACGGTGTGCAATGGGCAATACGGCGACCGTTTCGTTCCACGCCAGATCGGTGTAGCGCAGGAAGGCCTCGACCCGCTCGAAGGTGGGTGGTGTGAAGGGCAGCCCATCCGACCATTGCATCCGTGTGAAGTGGTCGTAGATGGCATCCAGCGTGCCGTAGAACACATCGTCACGAATGCCTGCATCTGACGAAGAGGTGTTCGTGTACTCCTCCTTCTGACGAATGGGTGTGGTCAGCGCCTCGACGATGCGCGGCCACAACACCTCGCGGGTGTTGCGCAACAACTCTTCGGTGGTGTGGGTGGCGAAGGCTCCCGGATATTCGGCCACGCGCAATACAGCACGCCATTGTTGCGAGCCGTGTAGCGGGCCTGCTCGACAAACCCGGGGGCTGCAATGGCGACGGAGGGGATGCCGAGGTACTCGGCGGCAATGCACGAGCCCACCTCTTTCGGGGTGCAGAGCCCGCATCCACAATTGCCTGAGATGACGGCAGCGACCTTTTTGCGTTGCAACATCTCTTGAAACTCCTCTTTGGCGCGGCGTGTGATGCCGGGTGCCGGATAGACACCGGCGGCTCCCACCTCGTCAAAGAGCAGCACACGAGCCTCGGGGTAGTGCGCCAAAATCAGCCGTTTGAGTTCGGGATGAGTAATCGAGGCCATGAAGCTGCCCCCTACCAGGGCAATGCACTTTCCGTTGAGGGTCGTAAGGCGCGGGCCCTGCGCAACCATCGCCACGGTCGGATGGCCGACGGGCGCCACCACGGCATAGGTCGGCTCCTTGGCCGAAGGTGTTGGTGTGGAGGAGGTTGGTTGTTGCGGGGGTACAGTCGTTGTGGCTTCTGCCGGTGCGGTGTGGTCGATGAGGCAGGTTTCATCGCAGACCATACGCGGAATTTGTGCCGTTGCTTGCGACACGATACCCCATAAGAGGAGGGGCAGCAGGGTTTTTACAATCTGTTTCATCATTATGCAAAGGGTTTTAGCATAAGAGTCCGCCGAGGGTCGAATGTTAATGTGCGCAGGAGCGTTTGGGCAATTCAAAATTCAAAATGAATAAGTTGCAACAAAATTCCCAAACCACACACGCTCCCTCCCCAAAAAGGAAAGGGGTCCTTCGTTTCGCAACGGTGACCCCTCTGGTTAGGTTAGTTAGGTTAATGAGTGTGGGGAATCCCACATTTGTGAAGGCAAAGGTAGCCCTTTTTTGTGAATTACCAAATCTTTTTGTGATATTTTTTCATTTTGTGATACATTTTATTGACAAATCATAATTAAAATTTTTTAATATAATTATGTTTTGTAATTTTTTAACAAACTACCGGGCCTGAGCCATCCGCTCATCGTCCGTCGAGTCGAAGTGGTGTCCATAACTCAACTGGCTTTGGCGATAGGCCGCAGGGGTCATTTTGTAGGTGCGCTTGAAGAGTTTGATGTAGTGCGAGGTGTTGGGAAACGAACACTCGTTGCCGATTTCCGAAATAGATTTTGTGGTTGAAATCAGCAGCAGGCGTGAATGCAACAGTCGCTGGCGCACAAACCATTTGTGGGGTGGAAGGTCGAAGTGGCGTCGGAACTCCTTTTTGAAGGAGGTGAGCGAGCGGTTGGTCTTCGATGCGAGCTCCTCGATAGAGATCATCTTGAAGATGTGGTCGAAGATAATCTGTTCGAAACACTCCTGCTCGCGGTCGACCGAGGCCAACATGCGGTGCTTGATGCAACCCTCCTCCTGCGAGATGATGAGGTAGATGAGCTCGGTCATCTTGATGTTTTCGGCTGTTTCGTCGCGATGAAACAGATTCTCTTTCAGATAACTGTTGGTGTTGTGGAAGAAGTTGCATACGGCGGCACTTGCTTCGGCCACTGCATAGGCGCTCGACCGACAGCGATTGCAACTGTGGTTGTTGGTGATGGTCAACCCATAGGTGACATTCAGGTGCATCAACACACGTTGTAGGTCGCGCGGTGTGTAGTAGAAGAGAATCTGCTCGAAGGGGATTCCTTGTTCGGGCAGGTACTCGATGTAGTGGCGGCCGATGCCGAGGTAGAAGAGTTCGCCGCGCCCTACTATGCGCCGTTTGTCACCGTCATAGATGCAGAGTGAGCCGTGCAGAACGCAGCCTATGGCATAGCGTGACAACTGCAAAGTCTCGATACCGGTCGGGCTTTTTTCGACATACTTAACAATCATCGGCTCTTCGCTTGGTTGTTGCTTTTCGTGTGATACCAACATAGGGTTTGTGTAAGAAAGATTGTGAATCTAAATAATTTATTGTCAAATATACAATGTAAAATAGTATTGTACAATAAAAAATTTCCCATCGGTCCAAACACTTTTCGAATAGGCCCGTTATGACAATTTTGTTCAAAATGGATTGTTATCGCACGAGAAGAGCGGCGATGGCACCCAGCACCAGCGCCACATAGAGCGGTTGTGCAATCGAGCGGTGGATGCGCACAAAGAGCACCGGCAACAGCAGGGTGGTCGGCACGGCAAGGATTCCGAGGTGGGTCGCCGAGACCGAAGGCAGCAGAAATAGGAGCAGCACACAGAGGAGTGTGCGGCAGGTGAAACGCAGGATGTGACGGGCTTTGGTGCTGACGCTGTAACTATTGATGCGGAAGAGGGCCGCAGCAATCAGACTGCACCCCACCAACACCCCGACGAAGAGCTGCTCGACCGGTGTGGCGTGTAGCGGAGCCTGCAACCAATCTCCCGCCATAAAGGCGCGGTAGAGCACCACCGCCGGCGCAGTGAAGAGCCCCCCTTGTGCCCAGTTCAGGTAGCAGACCAGGGCGATGGGCAGGAGCAATCCCCCGAGGGCCACAACCCCTTCGCGCACCGTACGACGGAAGTAGACGATGGCGAGCGGAAGCATCAAGAGCAGCGGTACGGCGACCGGTACCACGAGGATGAGCAATGCTAGGAAGAGAGCCCCGCGGAAGATGCGGTCGAAGCCGAAGCCGTTGCGGTAACTCATGCAGCAGTTTTTTACGCTCAGCGTTGCCAGCGACGAGACAACCACCGCCAGGAGGTACTCCCCGCTCCCCATGCAGCCCATCATCGTCAGGGCATAGAGCGGAATGGTGATGCAGGTGCCCGTGCCGTAGAGGTTGTAGCGCACCCCCAGCCGTCCGAGTGTCACCCCCGTAAAGAGCATCAGCAACCCCGCTATCCAGCGGCTCCATGTGGGGTGTGCCGCCTGAATTTGGGTAATCAGCGCCCCCAATTGGGCGATGGGCAGCTCCTCGGCCGTAAATCCATAGCGGGCATCGGCCACCGCCACCCCCTCCTGCGTGTGGCACAGTGCCACCACCGTCAAGAGCACAAGGCTCAGGAAGGCCGGAATGAGTGGTTGTTTGATGAGGTTGATTTGCATCGGAAAAAGGGGCTGTTCGAAGGACAAAATTACAAATAATTCGTAACTTTACAACGTCGATTGCAAAAAGCAGTCGTTTCGAAGCGCATGTTGGAGCTATGTAGTCAATACACCTTGTTGGAGGCCGGATGTGACGAGGCGGGCCGCGGATGCCTGGCCGGACCGGTCTTTGCGGCGGCGGTGATTCTCCCGCCCGATTTTCACCATCCGTTGCTCAACGACTCGAAGCAGATGACCGAACGCCATCGCATGTTGCTGCGCGAGGTCATCGAACGCGAGGCTGTGGCGTGGGCCGTGCAGGCGGTCTCGGCCGCGCGTATCGACGAAATCAACATCCTCAACGCCTCGTTCGAGGGGATGTCGTTGGCCGCGGCGCAGCTCGACCCCCAACCTCAATTTCTGGCCATCGACGGCAATCGCTTTCGCACGACCCTCGACCTGCCCTATGCCTGTTTTGTGAAGGGTGATGGGCGCTTTGCCGATATTGCGGCCGCCTCGGTGTTGGCCAAGACCCACCGTGACGAGTATATGTGTCGCATCGCCGAGGAGTACCCGATGTACAATTGGAAGAAGAACAAAGGCTATCCGACGCGCGACCATCGCCTGGCCATCCGCGAACACGGCCTCTCACCCCACCATCGGCTCACCTTCAACCACAATCGCGGGCAGTTGGAGCTCTTTTAGCGGTCGGCCATTCGCCGTTTCGGCTCACTCAAAATCCGGAGAGAAGCAGTACCCGTAGCTAATTATGGCTTCGTCATTGCGAGCGTCAGGGAGCGTGGCAATCTGAACAAACGCAGTGACGGCCGTGGTGCTTTTTTAGACCGCCACGAGCCTTGCGGCTCTTGCGGTGACGTTTTTCGGTTGGCTTTTGTTACACCCGATGCCAAAACAAACGCCGTTGCAACAGAGGTTGCAACGGCGTTTTCGTAGTTATTTGCAGCGGTCGTCGATTAATAGTAACCGAGCGACTTCGATGCGGCGTAGTTGATTTTCAGTGCGTTCGCACGGCGAAGCTCCTGCTTCACGTCGGTAACGATACCCATCTTCGTCATTCCATCAGCCTTCAAGCAGATGGTCATGGCGGCACGGTCAGCCTCGTTGAGCTGGTCGCGCTCGGCGGCTACGAAGTCGAGGATATCCTTGGCCGACTTGTACGAGTCGTTCAACTGAATCTTCGGTGCGGTACCGAACATTGCCTGCATGGCAAGCGAGGGTTGGCCGATGTGGATGTAGCTGACGAGCGATTTCTTCTCCAGCTTCTGCACCTCGG
>CAZTCM010000112.1:0-5859 GCA_964612285.1 uncultured Alistipes sp. | reverse complement strand
ACAGGATTTTAAGTCCGGCGTGTCTACCTATTCCACCATCCGAGCAACCCTGTTTTGCCTTTGCGGCACGACAAAAGTACAACTTTTATTTAGTTTTCGCAACTTTCCAGGTGACGAATAATCGCTTCGTCGTCATCGGGACGGAACCAGTTCACCTCTTCATCGCGTCGGAACCAGGTGAGTTGGCGCTTGGCATAGCGGCGCGAGTTGCGTTGAATGAGCGCGACAGCCTCCTCGCGCGAATACGTTCCGTCAAACCATCCGAAGAGTTCCTTGTATCCGACCGTTTGCAGGGCGTTGAGTGCCCGATGGGGATAGACGGCACGCGCTTCGGCCTCCAATCCCGCCTCCATCATCAACTCCACGCGGCGGTCGATACGCGCATAAAGCTCCTCGCGGGGAAGGTCAACGCCGATTTTGCAGATGCGGAAGGGCCGATTTCGACGCATGCCGGTGCGTAGCGAGGAGTAGGGGAGCCCTGTTTGCAGGCAAACCTCCAAGGCCCGCATCACGCGCGCGGGATTTTGACGGTCGACTTGGGCATAGTAGCGGGGGTCGAGTTGTCCGAGCTCCGCCGCAAGGACCGGCAGCCCCTCGGTTGTGAGGCGATGTGCGAGCTGCTCGCGCAGGGCATCATCGGCCTCGGGGAGTTCATCCATTCCTTCGCACAACGCCCGTACATAGAGCCCCGAACCTCCCACGGCAATCACTGTGTCGTGACGTGTGAAGAGCTCGTCGAGCCGTTCGAGCGCCATCACCTCATAACGCCCGCAGTTCACCTCGTCGGTGATGTCGCGGTCGGCAATGAAGTGATGCTCGGCGCGTGCGAGCTCCTCTGACGTAGGCTGCGCCGTGCCGATGGCCAGGCCGCGGTAGAATTGACGCGAGTCGGTCGAGAGGATGGGGGCGGTATAGTGCTCGGCCAGACGAATGCTCAGTGCCGTTTTGCCACAACCCGTCGGGCCGACAATCACCACCAACCGTTTAATACTCATCGTCGTAGTTGTCGTCGCCCTCGAAGTCGTCGAAGTCGCTCATCATGTCGTCGAAAATCGAGCCATCCTCCTCGACCGCCGTCTTCGAGGGATCGTATTGGTCGGGCACATCGGCCGCAGCATAGATTTCGCGCGGATAGTGTCCGGCGCCATCGGCTTCGTAGGCTCCGGTCAGTTCGAGGTAGTAGGCACGCTCGGCGAATAGGTCGAAGAGGTAGATGAGGCGGTCGCGCAGATGGTGGATAATCTGCCCCAGGGTGACATTGTCCATTGCTTCGGGCCCTTCGTCGCCACCATCGCCCATATCCATCAACGTAAACTCGCGCAGCTTCTCCCAGCGGTCGTCGGCCGTGAAGAACGAAGCCATGCAGGGTTCATATTCGAGTGCTTCGAGCAAAAATTCGTGAAATTCGAGCAGCGTCATATCGTACAACACCTCGTAGTCGCGCACGAAGTGGTCGTTTTCGTCGCTCAACATGCGGAATCGGAATACCATTGACATCGCGTTTCTTCTTTTTTTGGGGTTAGAACGAAAACAAAGATACTATATTGTTTCCAAAAAAGCAACCACATCCACCGCATCGGGATAGTCGGTGAGCGAGGGGTGCTGCGCCTGCCCGAAGGAGACCCGGCGCGGATGGTCGAGCCCCGAGGCTACGACACACTGCAATTCGCGGTCGTGCGCCGTGAGCCACTCCTGCACCTCGTCGAGCGAACGGTAGTGGCTGTACGCCAACGTGCTCAAAGCTGTGGGGAAGGTCGATTGCTCGATGGCGATGGCACCCCCGAGGTCGATGTGCGGCCGACCGGTCATCGTGAGGAGCGCCTTCGTCTGCCGGTAGTTGTTGTGGTATTTGGGATGCAGGGAGTGCGGCCGTAGCGCGGTGGGGAAGGCAGCGCCGGCGGGC
Source organism: uncultured Alistipes sp. (assembly GCA_964612285.1). Taxonomy (GTDB): domain Bacteria; phylum Bacteroidota; class Bacteroidia; order Bacteroidales; family Rikenellaceae; genus Alistipes. Next base: position 3,956 of record CAZTCM010000112.1, on the reverse strand, counting down.
AGCCACACGAACGACACGTTGCGACACCCCAACCCGTTGTGCAGCCAAATATCCTCGGCCAGACCGTGCAGCTCCTCTGTGCTTTCATGCCCTGTCAGCACCGCCACCGATTGGCGCGAGCCGCGCAGCAGGGTAGGGATGTGGCCATATTGCGCCCGAAAATAACGGTTGGTGTTGTCGCTGCCCGTGGCAATCACCGCCTCGGGCTGCTGCGAGCCGTCGTAGTAGTCGATGGGGAGCGCGGGGTCGATGTCGCGCAGCAGGTCGATGAGGTAACCCGTCATCACGCGCTCTTTCGACGAAGGCTTCACGAGGGCCCGATGACCCGCCGCCACGACGCAGAGCAGGTCGAAGAATCCGACCAGGGGGATGTTGCCGGCCAGAATCAGCAATACGCGCTTGGGCTGTTCCACCGGCACACGGTAGGCGGAGAGCCAGAGGCGCAGCTTCGCTTCGTCGAGCATCTCGACCCGTATTGCCTCCACGGCAGCACGGATGGCTTGGGGCGTGAACCACGCGTTTTCACGACATGCCGCCGCGATGACGGCTTGTGTGGCGGCACACTGCCCGAAGGTGGCGAGCCTGCGCCCCAATTCGGCAAAGAGAGCAATGGAAGAGTTCATGGTAAACGGCCTGTTGCTTGTGGTTTGACAAAAATAGTTTTTTTTGTCGGATGATGCAATAAAGGGGGGTGTTTTGCATACAAAATGGGAAATTTGCATGTGACGACCTTCACTGCGCTTGTTTAGATTGCCACACTCACTGCGTTCGCTCGCAATGACGTGGTGTGGCTCTTCTCATCATTCTCACCCTCTCCCATAAAACAAAACCGCCCCGACAAAATCTGTCGGGGCGGTAAAAAGAGCCTTAGATTCTCGGATTATTCAAGGGTTGACCACGCACTACCGTCCTCAGCCCAGCCAACAACCGTGTACAGATTATTGCCATTCGTCGGAATAGTCAAGTCTGCGGTTTGACCCCATATTACACCGTTATCCCAATTATTCGCAGTGGTGCTCGGATTCATACGGCAGAAAATTACGTTGGTATAACCAGTCGGAATTTCAACCTCATAATAACCCTCATAGCCAACACGCTTCATGTCTACCCATGTATAGCCACTGTCATTGAAGAAATACGCAGCAAAACGGGCGCCTGCCTCTTTCCAACTAGCACTCGGATACAAATAGAGGCAATTCTCCTTTACTGTCAAAGTATAATTCAGAACATTCCACTCACCGGCATTCCAATCGGTTACATAGCAGCAGTTCTCCTCGGTGGTCGGAATGGTCAATCCTTCCACTTTGTTCCAAACGCGATTCTCTTCGCTTGTGCCCCACTCCATCGTGTCAAAGCCGGGATTCATGCGGCAGAAAGTAACATTTGCGTATGTGCCATTAGCTGTGCACTCATACGTTCCATCACTATCCGTATCAACGGCCTTAACCCATACATAATCGCTCTCGCTGTTATAGTAGTATGCCGCAAACCAAGCACCTGCCGAAGCCCAATCCGTGTTGGGTTTCAAATAAGTCGTAGTGGTCGGCAACTCGGGTACTTCGCTGCCGGGCCATACCAGACATACCTGATCGGCATCAGGCGACAGATAAACATGCATGGACTCTTCAAGCCACAATGAGTATACACCTGTTGCGACTGCGGTCGTCTTATACCATGTACCAGCATCAACATAGTCAGCCGCAACACCATACGACAGCGAGGAATCATTAGGGCAAATCCAGTACGAACCGGCAGGAACATTCTTTGCATAGTGGAAACCATTGTCATCCACATACATCGTAACTTCGGCACCCATATCTGTGCTCAGCAACCAGGTGCTTACCACCTTCTCCGGAAGGGCAGGCAGGCTTGTCGTGCCGGCAGGAACGATGCAAAGCATCGAGCAATCCTCGGTCATGTAGATGTCTGCATAATCAGCCTCGAACGTAAAGAATTCCATTCCTTGCTGCAATTCCATCCAGGTGTTCATCGTGGCACTGTTTACAGTCAACGAGTTCAAATCGGTGTCAATCAAATAATAGCCCGTTTCGTTGAGAGGAACATTTTTGGCTACATGATATCCGTTCTCAATGGTCATTGCGGCAACCACATTCATGCCCGAGTAATCAGAATTCATGCGGCCATCGGTGATTCTCCAAGGACTAACATTCTCATTCTCGTCGCCACCATTGCCGCCGGCATTCTCAACATCGAGGTTGTAAATCTTACCGGCCTCGAAGGTGAACGACTCGGTGTATTCGGCAACCTTTGTCTGACCGTCGTATACCTCGAAACCGGTTACTGTACCCGGGAAAATTGCCAAATAGGCGGTTGCGCTCGTACCTGCGTAGTTAAAATCAATATACGTATTGCCAGTGCCGTTCAACGTGCAGCTGACCATGTCGGTGCTTGTGTTATAATGAATGGTTGCTGCGTCATTCAAGTTAGCACCAAAAGCTTTGAATGCCCCCCATCCTTCACCTTGGGTTTTAATTTTAAGCAGAGCAGTAGTAGCTTTAAATTGGAGCGTGTTCCCTTTGGTGAAAGCAATCATGACGTTCTGTAACTCATGGAACGAGTCTTGTGGTACATCCTGGATAGCTGTGCCCATCATCTTTACCGGTACACTCCATGTGTTATTCTCGAAAGTGGCAGGTTGCGTCGAAAATCCGTTGGCGTTGTCGTAATACGCATTGTGAGGATAGACAGCCAAATAGCCATTCTCCGATGCGACAAAGTTCGCGGTTGTGGTAAAGGTTGCTGTTGCCGCAGTCTCCTCTACATCGCTGTTGAAGACCGTGCCGGCCAAGTTCTCCTGCGTGTAGATACGGATATTGTCACCATAGTTCCACAGCACTTTGCGACCATCGGTATCCAGCTCGGTACGACCACCGGCAATCGAAGCGGTAAACTCCATATTCTCGCCCTCGAAGCCACTCTCCGTGGCCTCCTTCTGGCACGACGTTGCACCCATCAACAGCACGGCTGCAACCAAAAACGAATAAAACTTTTTCATCGTGTTTCTTCTTTTTCGTTTGTTTGACATCTGTTAGTTGTTGCCGCCCCAAATGTCTACCGGCTCATCATAAGTCGGCGTTTGGTCGCCTTCAAAACTGGTGGCAAAGCCGCTCTCGACTTTCACCGTAACGACGCTCAGCTCAGGAGCCTCGTAAGCAGGAGAGATTTCCCCCCCCCACAAATTTTTGTTTGTTTTCATGTTTGTTTTTGTTTAGTTGTATTGGTTAGACTTTCTGTTGTCATACAATTAGGCGCAAATATAGTAATAAATATTAAAAAATGCGCTTAAATGATTAAAAAAAGTTGCGAATCAGCCCATTCGCAACGACGAACGGACCGATTTGAACGATGAACGGCAACGGAAAGCGTATTTCCGGAAACTTACAGCAGTTTGGCCAGGAATTGTCCCGTATAGCTTTCAGCGCATCGGGCTACCTCGTGCGGGGTGCCCTCGGCGACGACGCGGCCACCCTCGGCACCCCCCTCGGGACCGATGTCGATCAGGTGGTCGGCGACCTTAATCACATCGAGGTTGTGTTCGATGACCAGCACCGTATTGCCGCGGTCGACCAACTTGTTGAGCACATCGAGCAGCAGGCGGATATCCTCGAAATGGAGCCCCGTGGTGGGCTCGTCGAGGATGTAGAGCGTGCGCCCCGTGTCGCTCTTGGCCAACTCCGAGGCGAGCTTGATGCGTTGGCTCTCGCCGCCCGAAAGCGTGGTGCAGGGCTGCCCGAGTGTAAGATAGCCGAGGCCCACCTCCTGAATCGCCTTCAACTTCTGGTGGATGGCCGGAATAGATTCGAAGAACTCCACGGCCATATTGACCGTCATGTTCAACACGTCGTTGATGTTCTTGCCCTTGTAGCGCACTTCGAGGGTCTCGCGGTTGTAGCGGTTGCCGCCGCACGCCTTGCAGCGCACATAGACATCGGGCA
>CAZTCM010000111.1:0-5939 GCA_964612285.1 uncultured Alistipes sp. | reverse complement strand
TAGGCTTCCGCCACCCGCCGCTCGGTTTAGGTAGGCTGCGCCTCGGCAATGCCACGACCCTTTTTTTGTCGTCGAAAAACACAACGGTCGTCAGCTCTACCCAAGGAGCGAAGCGACTAAGTCCCCCTTTTCAAAGGGGGATTTAGAGGGATTGTCTATATTTTATATTTATTTAGTATAGAGGTGATTACCCCTCTCTTGGACTAATTTATTTCGCCTTTCGCTTGCCGAAGGTAATAGACAAGGTAAGAGATGCTACCGACCTCAAGCTAGCTTGGAGTGCGGTAGCATCTCTTATCTTGTCCCTCCTACGGAGGGTACGAAAGGCGAAATAAACCGCAACCTCTCCTCGTCGTGTGCCGCCGTTGCGTTTTTTCTCCGCCAAATTTTTTGGCATTGCGCTCCTCTTTCACTATCTTTGTGCACTTATGATTGACCGTGAAACCGTTGACAGAATCTACGCGGCCGCTAATATCGTCGATATTATCGGTGATTTCGTGACGCTCAAACGCAAGGGCGTCAACTACACCGCGTGCTGCCCGTTTCACAACGAGAAGACCCCCTCATTCATCGTATCGCCCGCCAAAGGGGTCTACAAATGCTTCGGCTGCGGCAAGGGCGGCAATGCCGTAACCTTCCTCATGGAGCACGAGAGCCTCTCCTACCCCGAGGCCTTGAAGATGGTGGCCAAGCGCTACAACATCGAGGTGCACGAGCGCGAGCAGACCGAGGAGGATATCCGCCGCAACAACGACCGCGAAAGTATGTTTGCCGTCAATGGGTGGGCTGCCGACTACTTCGCCAACTACCTCCACCGCGACAACGAGGGTGTAGCTGTCGGTCTGAGTTATTTCCGCCAAAAGCGCGAGTTGACCGATGCCACGATTCAGAAATTCGGACTCGGATTCTGCCCTTCGCGTGGTGACCAACTCTCGAAAGAGGCGTTGGCGGCGGGTTACAAAAAGGAGTTTCTGCTCTCGACCGGCCTTTCGAAGGAGCGCGAAAGCGACGGCTCGCTCTACGACCGTTTCCGCGACCGCGTCATCTTCCCCGTGCACAACATCTCGGGACGTATCGTGGCCTTCGGTGCCCGCACCCTGCGCACGGACAAGGAGATTGCCAAATACCTCAACTCGCCCGAGAGCGAGATTTACAGCAAGAAAAACGAGCTCTACGGCCTCTACTTCGCCAAGCGCGCCATCCAGCAACAGGATTGCGCCATCATGGTCGAGGGCTACCTCGATGTGATTTCGATGCACCAAGCGGGCATCGAGAATGTCGTCGCTTCGTCGGGCACGTCGCTCACCACCGAGCAGATTCGTCTGCTGGGGCGTTTCACGCGCAACATGACGGTCATCTACGACGGTGACTCGGCCGGAATCAAGGCCTCGTTGCGCGGTATCGACATGATTTTGAAGGAGGGGATGAACGTGCGCGTCGTCCTGCTCCCCGAGGGTGAAGACCCCGACACCTTTGCGCGCGCCCACTCTTCGGAGGAGCTGCGTCAATACATCCGCGACCACGAGCAGGATTTCCTCGATTTCAAGGCCCACCTGCTACTGGCCGAGGCGCAGGGGGACCCGATACGCAAGGCGTCGCTCATCACTGACATGGTGCAGTCGATTGCCCAGATTCCTGACTCGATACAACGCTCGGTCTACATCAAGGAGTGTGCTCGCACGATGGATATCGACGAGCAAATCCTCATCGGCGAGGTGGCTCGCAAACGCCTTTCGACCACCGGCGACCGTGAGGCCGACGACTTCGTACGCCGCCAGATGGCGCAGCGTCGCCGCGAGGAGGCCGTATTGCCCCCGACACCGGAGCCGACCACGGAGACCGAGTTCCGCGCCCGTATCGAGGTGGGCAGTTCGGTCGAGGCGTTGGAGCGCGAGTTGGTCCGCGATTTGCTCAAATACGGGCACCGCTCGTTCGAGTTCAAGGAGGGGAAGACGATGGTCGATTGCAACGTCGCCGAGGTGATTTTCGGCGAGTTAGATGCCGACAATCTCCACTTCACCAACCCGCTCTACAACCAGATTTTGGAGACCTACCGCGCCGAGTGGCAGCGGTTGGGCACGGGCGTCGAGGTACCGCACGACCATTTTGTGAGCCATCCCAACCCCGAGGTGTGCAACCTCTCGGTCGACATTCTGATGGCCGACGACAACTATGTGCCGAGTGCCTTGTGGCGCCGCAAGGAGGTACACGTCGAGAGCGAGGAGGAGTTGTTGGCCAATGGCGTGCCCAAGGCCGTGACGCTCTACAAATCGAAGGTCGTCGAGCGGCTGATTCGCGAGGAGCATCAGAAACTCTCCGAGGGGATGTTGAGCGAAGAGGAGGAGCGCACCGTCTTGCAACACCTCTCGCAACTCAACGCCGTGAAGGTGGCCATTGCCAACCGCCTGCAACGCCTGATTTTGTAGCCTGCACGCGCAAAAAAGCCTGCTCTTCAACCGGAAAAGCAGGCGAGGATGGAGTTCGGGGCGTATGCGCATCGCTGCGCATACCGTGTGCAAACAGAAAATAAACAGAAAGATGTGTAAAACATATCAAAGATAAAAGAATTAGTTACCTTGACCCGATACCCATCCTCGGGGATGAAAAGTGCAATTCATGTGCCGTTTTGAGCGATGAGCGAACAAAAAAAGATACAGATAAAGAACAAACGCGCCACCTTCGACTACGAAATTTTGGAGGAGTGGGTGGCCGGCGTAGTGCTTGTGGGCACCGAAATCAAGTCGATACGGGCCGGAAAAGCCTCGATGGTCGACTCCTACTGCTATTTCGACCGAGGCGAGTTGTGGATTCGCGGGGTGAACATCGCCGAATACGCCTGGGGTACCTGCAACAACCACGCACCGCGTCGCGATCGCAAGTTGCTGCTGACGGGACGCGAGTTGGCCAAACTGCAACGCGCCACGCAGGACAAGGGGCTGACCATCGTCGGCCTGCGTCTCTTCCTCAACGAGCGCGGCCTGGCCAAGATTGCCATCGGCCTGGCCCGAGGGCGCAAGGCCTACGACAAGCGCGAATACCTCAAAGAGAACGACGCAAAACGCGAGATGGACAAGGCAATGAAAAATTACAGATAACGGAATATGGCACTGATACTTTGCATCGAAACCGGCACGGACATCTGCTCCGTGGGTATTGCCCGCGACGGCGAACTGCTGGCCCTGCGCGAGAGCGACGAGGGGCGCGACCACGCCCGCCAAGTGGGTGTATTTGTCGATGAGTTGCTGCGCGAGCAGGGGCTGCAACCCGAAGCGCTGGATGCCGTGGCAGTCGGCAAAGGGCCGGGCTCCTATACGGGATTACGCATCGGTGTATCGTTTGCCAAAGGGCTTTGCTATGGCATCGAAAAGCCGCTGATTGCCATCGGTTCGTTAGATGCACTGGTCGAGGTGGCCCGCGAAGATTTCGAAGCCGGCATCCTGGATGTCGAGGGATGGGATGAGGCACACCTCTGCCCGATGGTCGATGCCCGACGCATGGAGGTCTACACGCAACTCTTCAACAGCCGAGGAGAGGCCGAGAGCGAGGTGCGTGCCGAGGTGGTCACGCCCGAGAGCTTCCTCGAAGTGCGTGCCGACGGACGTCCCTTTGTCCTCTTTGGCAACGGCGCCGCGAAGTGTGCCGAGGTGTTGTCGGATGCCGTGGTGGTCGATGTAGCCCCCTCGGCACGCGGCCTGGCCCGTCCGGCCGAAGAGGCCTTCCGCGACGGAAAATTCGAGGATATCGCCTACTTCGAGCCCTTCTACCTGAAAGATTTCGTGGTAACCACCTCCAAGAAAAGACTCTTCTAAACAGTTAAGAACCATTCAATCCACTACCCAACATGCAACAAAAGGTCATTCAGAAGTTTGAGGAGATGTACGGTGCAGGTGCCGTACTCTATGCCTCGCCCGGACGCATCAATCTCATCGGCGAACACACCGACTACAACGGAGGTTTCGTCTTCCCTGGAGCCGTCGACAAAGGCATCGTTGCCGCCATCCGCCCCAACGACGGAAATGTGGTGCGCGTCTACGCCCTCGACTTGGAGGAGGAGGCGCAATTCGGCCTTCGCGAAGAGGATAAGCCTGCGGCCGCTTGGGCGCACTACATCTTCGGCATCTGCCGCGAGGTACAGAAGCGCGGTGGCGTGATTCACGGATTCGACGCCCTCTTTGCCGGCAACGTACCTCTTGGCGCAGGCATGTCGTCGTCGGCCGCCCTCGAATCGACCTTCGCCTTTGCACTGAACGAACTCTTCGAGTGCGGTTTCGATAAATTCGAACTGGCCCGCATCGGCCAATCGACCGAACACAACTACTGCGGCGTGAAATGCGGCATCATGGACCAGTTCGCCTCGGTATTTGGCAAAGAGGGGTGCCTGATGCGCCTCGATTGCCGCTCGATGGAGTTTGCCTACTTCCCCTTCAACCCTTCGGCACACGGCTATCGCCTAATGCTGCTCAACTCGCGCGTGAAGCACCAGCTGACCGGCTCGCCCTACAACGACCGTCGTCTTTCGTGTGAGCGCGTCGCGCAAGCCCTGGGCCAGGAGTTCCTGCGCGGAGCTACGATGGAACAGTTGGAGGCGCTGCGCCCGCAAATCTCGGAGGAGGATTACAAACGTGCCCGCTATGTGATTGGTGAAGAGCGCCGCGTACTCGATGTCTGCGAGGCCCTCGAACGCAACGACTACGAGACGGTCGGTGCACGAATGTACGAGACCCACTGGGGCATGTCACGCGACTACGAGGTGTCGTGCGAGGAGCTCGACCTATTGGTCGAGGTGGCCGAGCAGTGCGGTGTCAGTGGCTCGCGCATCATGGGTGGCGGCTTTGGCGGCTGCACGATTAATTTGGTGAAAGAGGAACTCTACGAACAATTTGTTTCGACGGCCCGCACGCAGTTCAACGCCCGCTATGGCCACGAACCGCTCGTCTATGACATTGTGATTTCGGAGGGGGCACGACGGCTGTGATACTTCTCTAAACGCTAACAAAGCGGGCTCTCTTGGAATACCCAGAGAGCCCGCTTTGTTACATTAGGTACTGCATCATCACCTCATCCTCCCAGCCGTCGGGCCGTCGCAGCCATTCGCGTTTGCGCCCCGTCTCGACAAAGCCACAACGGCGGAACAGTGCCAGGCTGGCCTCGTTTTTGGCTCCGACATTGCACCACAACTGATGCAGGCCGAGCACCTCGCGCCCATAGCGACAGAGCGTCTCAACGGCATCCCGTGCATACCCTTTGCGCCGCTCTTCGGGGGCATAGACCAATATCCCGATGCCGGCACGGCGGTGAATCATGTCGAGTTCGAAGAGGTCGAGCGCTCCGACGGCCTGCCCCGCACGGGTCTCGATCATCAGTCGCTGCTGACGGGTTTGGAGCAGGTCGAACTGCTGCTCGTCGAGGAAGCGTTGCAGCGTGTGGCGCGAGAAGGGCATGAGTGTGCCGCTCACCTGCCACACCGCGGCATCGTTCTCCCAACGGTACATCAAATCGAGGTCCTCCGGCTCGACGGCACGCAGGCGGATATGCTCCCCTTCGATGTGCATTACAAGCCGATAATCTTGTTGCGGATAAGCATCGCCACACCCCATGCACCGGCATTCTCAGACATCTTCGAGATGCGGAATTTCGTATCCTTGTAGACGAGGTTGAGCGAATATTTATTCGTGGCCGATTTGAGCGGCAGCATCACATAGTCGCCTGCCGCAGCCAGGTTACCACCGACAATCACCGTCTCGGGGTTGAAGGTATTGATGAGGAAGGCCACAGCCTTGCCCACCTTCTCGCCCGCCTCCTCGATGAGTTCGATCGAGAGGTTGTCGTCGTTCTTGGCCGCAGCGATGATGTCGTCGATGTGGATGCTCTTCTGACGGGCATACTGCTCGCGCAGAATCGTATTGACCCCCTGCTCGATTTCGCGGCACATCTTCTCC
>CAZTCM010000110.1:0-5959 GCA_964612285.1 uncultured Alistipes sp. | reverse complement strand
AAGAGATTGGCGAGAAGTTTGACCTCACGCGCGAGCGTGTGCGCCAGATTAAGGAGAAGGCGATTCGTCGTCTGCGTCATTCGTCGCGGTCAAAGTTGCTCAAATCCTATCTGGGATAGAGAAGATTTCTTAACACAACAAACCCGCTCAATTCGGTTGAGCGGGTTTGTTGTGTTAAGGGACTGCTGTGAATTTCCGGTGGAGCGTTTGCAGGTAATCCGTTTTAAGCAGCCTCATTTTTTGTAGAGGCTCTCAGCACGGCAATCAACGCTTCGGGGTCGCTGCACGAGACCCACAACCGCTCCTCGTAGATGTTTGTGATTTCGACCATGTTGCGCCACTCCGAGGCGTAGATGCGCAGTCGTTCGAAATGCCGCACATCGAGGAAGTGTCCATAATAGCCAAAGAATCCGCAGCCGCCAAAGAGGGGCAGCACCCACCGCATCTCGGCCGGCTCGACGCGCCGCACAGCGACAATCTCCTCGCGCGGCAACTCGGTGAGGTCGAGCAGGCAGCGAATCTCCACCTTCTCCTCGTCAACCACGATTTTTCGCGGAATGGAGAGGGCCATCAGTACCAACAAGGCCCCGACGCAGGAGATGAACCACGCCGAGAGATAATCCCCCTCGTAGAGGTAGTAGAGTCCGGCACCCAACCCCAGGTAGGCCACCACATAGAGTGCCGTCCAATAGAGGGTGCGACGGTCGCGACGATAGGTGAATTGGTGTGTCATAATCGCTCTTGGGCTTCGAGTTGTGCCGTCAGCAGCGCCTCGGCAATGTAGAAATCTTCGGGGGTGGTCAGCTTCAAGTTGCTGCGTTCACCCTCGGCCAGATGTATCTGCTCGCCCATCGCTTCGACCACCGAAGCATCGTCGGTGAAGGTGGGCCTGAAATCGACGTCGTAGGCACTTTCGAGCAGGGCTCGACGGAACAGTTGCGGCGTCTGCACAATGCGCAGCGGGGCTCGGTCGACGATGTGTGACAACTCGCCTTCGATGCGGCGGTAGGAGTCGATGGCCTTGACCACAGGGATGGCCGAGCCGTGTGTGGCGGCCTCCTCGGCCAGGCGGCGAATCAGTGCCACCGAGGCCAACGGCCGCACGGCATCCTGCACGCCGACGAGTTCCGTGTCGAAACCGACGGCGGCCAACCCTCGTTTTACCGAGTGAAAACGCTCGGTGCCCCCTGTGACCACCGTGTGGCGGGCCACCTCGAAGCGGGCACGCAAATCCTCCCAAAAGCGCAGGTGTGCCTCGGGCAATACGACGATGAGTTGTGCCTCGGGCAGGGCCTCGTGAAAGCGGTTGATGGTGTGGGCCAGCACGGGCTTTGTGCCGAGGATGCGGAACTGTTTCGGCACCCCTCCGCCCATGCGGGTACCACCCCCGCCGGCGACGATGATGATGGCAGTGCGTGGCATGTTAACGATTCGTTTCGGGGTTTGCAGTCGGCTCGACCGCGGGAAGGACAATCGAGTCGAGTTGGGTGATGATCTGCTCGGGAGTCGCCTCGCCATGCAACTCGGCAATGATGCAGTCGCGCACATGCTCAAATTGGGCGCGGTTGGCCTCGGAGATGGGCTCGGTGGGCTTCTGGGGCACCTTCAACGGGTTGATGGGCGTGCCATTCTTCCAGATGCGGTAGTCGAGGTGGGGGCCGGTCGAGGTGCCCGTCGAGCCGACATAGCCGATGAGCTGCCCCTGCGAGACGTGTTTGCCGACGGCAATGCCCTTGGCAAAACGACTCAGGTGGAGGTAGCCGGTGACGAGCTGGCCGGCATGCTTGATTTTAATCGTGTTGCCGCCACCGCCACCCCAGCCGCGGAAGGTCACCACGCCATCGGCTACGGCGTGTACGGGCGTACCCGTCGGGGCGGCATAGTCGACTCCCGTGTGGGGGCGTCGCACCTTGTGCACGGGGTGCAGGCGCGAGTAGGAGAAGCCCGATGAGATGCGGGAATATTTCAGCGGGGCTTTCAGGATATTTTTGCGCAACGAGCCGCCGTCGGCCTCCCAATATTGCAGGCGGTCGCCCTGCCGGAAGGGGATGGCATAGTACTCTTTGCCGGCGTGGTCAAAGCGGGCACCCCAGATGCGGCCGATGCCGATCGAGAGCGTGTCGTCGATGAAGCGTTCGTCGTAGATGACCGTGAAGTTGTCGCCCTTCTGGATGCCGAAGAAGTCGACCGACCACTGGTAGATATCCTCCAACTCGGCCGCCAGGGCATAGGGCAGCTCCTGCTCCATGATGGCTCCCCAGAGCGAACTCTCGATGGTGGCCGACTTTCTCGTGCGACGCAGGGTCGTGGGCTTCTCGCCCGTGGTGATGGTGACCGAGTCATTGACAAAACCGAAGACGACATAGTCGGTCACCGAGCGTTCGTAGACGAGGTATTCGAGGTGGTCGCCGGCCACCGAGTCCTCGCGCACGAAGGCGGTGTAGTGGTGCCCCGGGCGGATGTTGCGCAGCGGGAAGAGCGACTTTGAGGTGCGGTCGAGGCGGTCGATGGTGCGGGCCGAGATGCCGTAGCTGCCCAGGATGCCGCCCACGGTCTGGCCCGAGCGAATCTGCCCCTCATCCAGGCGGTAGTCGTCGGCCGGCAGGCCGTAGACCAGACGCACCTCGGGCGCTTCGGGTGCTTCGGACGAAGTGGTGTTGCAGCCCGTCGTCAGCAACACTGCGCCCCAGAGAAGGGCAAGGATATAGCTATGATGGAGTTGTTTCATGGTGTTGTGTCGGTTGTTTTTGCAAATATAGGAAAAAACAATGAAAAAAGCGGTCGCTTTCTGTCGATATTCCTGCTTGCGGAAAAGAAAAGCGGCGTTTCGTTTGCCGAATCGAAAAATAATCACTACCTTTGAAGATATTGTATAAATAGACGAACCGAATACCCTCATGCGTGACCTCTTTTTTGCTCCGTTAGCCTTCCTCTATCGGTTGGTGGTGTCGTTCCGACATCATCTCTTCGATTGGGGAATCTTGAAGAGCGAAAAGTTTGATATTCCGATTATCTGCATCGGAAATATCACGGTGGGGGGCACGGGCAAAACCCCCATGGCCGAAATGGTGCTGGCCTACATGTCGCGCACGCATCGTGTGGCGCTGCTCTCGCGCGGCTATGGTCGCCGCACGAAGGGCTATTTGGAGGTGCAGGCGACGGCCCACTACCGCGATGTGGGCGACGAACCGCTTCAAATCAAGCGCAAATTCCCCGATGCCGTGGTTGTCGTGTGCGAGAAGCGCGTCGAGGGCATTCGCCGCATCCGTGCCGAGCATCCCGAGGTGGACCTCATCGTCATGGACGACGGCTTCCAGCACCGCTATGTCGACCCGAAGGTCAATGTGCTGATGGTCGATGCGACGCGGCCGATACAATCCGACCGCATGCTGCCGCTCGGCACGTTGCGCGACCTCCCCGACCAAATCTATCGCGCCCACTACTTCGTCGTGACGAAGTGCCCCGAGCGGATGGCCCCCATCGAGCGACGCATCCTGCGCAAGGTGCTCATCAAATATGCCTACCAGCAAATCTACTTCACGCGCTTGGAGAGCTTCACGCCCCAGCCGCTCTTTCCGGCCGATGTGGCGGGCGGGCCGCTCGTGAAGCGACGCCGTGTGATTGCCCTCTCGGGCATCGGCAACCCGGGGCCCTTCCTCAAAACCCTCCGCGAGTGGTATGAGGTGGTCGACGAGTTGACCTTCAAGGACCACCATGTCTACCGCGTGCGCGACATGCAGTTGTTGGCCCAGCTCTTGCGTAAACATCCCGATGCGGTCATCGTCACGACCGAGAAGGATGCCGTGAAGATGTGCCGTCCCGAGCGGATTCCGCCCGAGGTGCGTCGGGCGCTGTACTACATGCCAATCAATATTTCATTCATCGAAGATTCGGCAACGGATTTTCTCCAAAAATTAGAGCAAGATGTTCGAGGAAATTAAAAAGACGGCCGCCTGGATTCGTGAGGCAACAGGTGGTTTTACCCCCGAGGTGGGCATCATCCTCGGTACGGGGTTGGGCGATTTTGGCGATAAGATTGAGCCCCACTGCACGTTGGACTACGCTTCGATTCCGGGCTTCCCCGTCTCGACGGTTGAGGGCCACAAGGGCCGCATGATTTTCGGTACGGTCGAGGGGCGCAAGGTGGTCGCCATGCAGGGCCGTTTCCACTACTACGAGGGCTACCACATGTCGCAGGTCACCTTTCCGGTGCGCGTGATGAAGCTGCTCGGTATCGAGTACCTCTTTGTGTCGAACGCCTCGGGCGGCATCAACACCTCGTTCCGCACGGGCGACCTGATGATCATCACCGACCACATCAACCTGATGCCCAACCCGCTCATCGGCCCCAACCTGGCCGAGTTGGGCCCCCGCTTCCCCGACATGCACAACTGCTACGACAAGGCGCTGATTGCCGAGGCAACGGCCATCGCCGAGCGCGAGGGCATCAAGTTGCAGTATGGTGTCTATGTGGGTGGTACGGGCCCCACGTTCGAGACGCAGGCCGAGTACCGCTACTTCAAGGCCATTGGCGGCGATGCTGCCGGCATGTCGACCGTGCCCGAGGTGATTGTGGCACGCCACATGGGGATTCCCTGCTTTGGCGTCTCGGTCATCACGAACTGCGGTTTGTCGGACGAGTTGGGCGACCACGAAGATGTACAACGCCAGGGTAAGCGGGCAGCCGTAAGGATGGAGACCCTCTTCAAGGCGATGATTCGAGCACTTAAATAAAACAGAACAATGGTAAATAAAGTAATTCTAATCGGCAACGTCGGGATGGACCCCGAGGTGCGTGCCATGGAGGGTGGCGTGAAGGTGGCGCGTCTGCGCCTGGCAACGACCGAGCGCTATCGCGACCGTCAGTCGAACGAAAATCGTGAGCACACCGAGTGGCACACGATTACGCTGTGGCGCGGCTTGGCCGATGTGGTCGATAACTATGTGCGCAAGGGGTCGCAAATCTACATCGAGGGGCGTCTGCGCACCCGCGAGTGGACCGACCAGCAGGGACAGAAACGCTATACGACCGAGATTCTGGCCGACACGATGAACCTCCTGGGGCGTCGCGGCGACAGTGGTCAGGTGGCCGACAATACGGGAACCTACACCGCAACCCCGCGTCCGGCAGCCCCCGCGCAACCGGCGCCGCAGTATCAGGCACCGCAACAGCCTGCCACTCAACCGCAGGAGGATGCGGATGATCTTCCCTTCTAACAAGAACGGCGACCTTTTCGGGTCGCCGTTCTTGTTGGAAGGGTAGTTCGTTGGGTTAGCATCCTTCGCAGTGGACACACTCGATGCCGACCCGTTTCAGGAGATTGATACCCTCCTCGGAGCGGTACTCCTCGGCATAGACCACGCGCTTGATGCCCGCCTGAATAATCAGCTTCGAGCATTCGATGCAGGGGGCCGCGGTGATGTAGAGGGTCGAGCCGTCGCAGTTGTTGGCCGATTTGGCCACCTTCGTGATGGCGTTCGCCTCGGCATGCAGCACATAGGCCTTCGTCTTGCCCTCCTCATCCTCGCAGATGTTCTCGAAGCCCGACGGTGTACCGTTGTAGCCATCCGAGATAATCATCTTATCCTTGACAATCAACGCCCCCACCTTGCGACGCACGCAATAGGAGTTCTCGGCCCAGATGCGCGCCATCTTCAAATAGCGGATGTCCAATTGGCGTTGTTTCTCTTCTTGGTAGCCCATTGCTTTGCAATTCAAAATTTAGAATTCAAGGAATGCTGTTGTCTGAAAACCACTACATTCCTTTTCCGTGGCACTGCTTGTACTTCTTGCCCGACCCACAGGGACAGGGGTCGTTGCGGCCGATTTTCTTCTCGACATGCAGCGGCATCGGCTTCTGCTTCTCGCCCTGACCGGCTTGTGCGGCAGCCTGCATGCGCGAGGCCTGCAACTTATTGACATCGACCTTGGCGCGGTGCTGACGGGCGGGAGCCTCGC
>CAZTCM010000109.1:0-5980 GCA_964612285.1 uncultured Alistipes sp. | reverse complement strand
CGTTGATGCCGATCAGCTCCTCGCGCGTCATACCCGGCTTGCGGGGAATACCCGAGGTGATGACAATCACATCCGAGTTGGCCGTCGGCTTGTAGCCCTCGGCGTCGGTAGCCGTCACACCCGTCAGCTTCGTCTTGTAGCCACAAGTGGCTGCGGCCTGGAACATATCGAGCATCTTGCCCTCCGACAGACCCTCCTTAATATCGACCAGTACCACCTCGCTGGCAATGCCGCGAGCCGCCAGTACATTGGCACAGGTAGCACCCACGGCACCTGCACCGACAACAGTTACTTTTGACATAGTTTGTTTAATTATATATCGGTTTATTTAGCTATCAGCTGTCAGCGACCGGCTTTCGTCCTGCATCATTCGGCACGAACGGCAGGGAGCATGGCTGCCCAAACCGGTGCCGTGATGGTCGCAGCATCGGTTTCGATTGCTTCGTCGCCCCTTTCCGGGTACTCTACCCAATCAGCTCGGCATATTGCTCGGCCGTCAGCAGGTTCTCCCACTCGGCGGGATCCGAGACCTTTACTTTGATGAGCCAACCCTCACCATAGGCATCCTTGTTCACCAAAGCCGGATCGGCATCGACCGCCTCGTTGAACTCCAACACCTCGCCACCCATCGGCAGGAAGGCATCGCTCACGGTCTTTACGGCCTCAATCGAACCGAAGACCTCGCCGGCAGCCAACTCCTCGCCTACGGTCGGAACATCGACAAAGACGATGTCGCCCAGCTGGCTCTGTGCAAAATCGGTGATACCGATGGTGGCTACCTCGCCCTCCAACAGACACCACTCGTGGTCGTTCGAATACTTCAAATTTGCCGGAATGTTGCTCATAATCGTATCTCTTTATTAAAGTGTTATTTCCCGAGCGCAAAGATAGTTGTTATTTTTCTAACAGCAAGCAAAAAGGGCTACTTTTTTACGACAAATTCCACCTCTTTGAACGAATAGTGGTGCCGTGAGCCGTCGGCGTGTTGCAAAATCAGGCGGCCGTCGGCCTCAACACCCTCGATACGCGCCCTCAGCGGGGTGCCGTCGGGAAGCAGAAAGGCCTGCTCCTCGCCACGACGATACATGCGTGTGTGGTAGTCGTCGGCTAGATGGGCCGCATCGCCCTGTTCGAGGGCCGCATAGCGGATTGCAAAGCAGCGCTCGAAGCGCGCCAAGACCTCTTCGCGTGCAAAATCTTTGCCCGAAATCAGGTGCATCGAGGTGGGGTTGGGCAGCGTGGGGTCGAAGAGGGTCTGATTGACGTTGATACCGATACCGACCAGCGTGCGACGGAGGTGCTGCCCCGTGTAGAAGTGTTCGATGAGGATGCCGACCAGCTTGCGGTCGGCGTGGTAGATGTCGTTGGTCCACTTGATGCGCGTATCGATGGCGAAGTGTGCGAAGCAGTCGCAGAGGGCCAGGGCGATGGTTTGCAGCAATTGAAATTGGAGCCGCGCCTCCAAGAAGCGGGGCTCGACGACCAGCGTGAAGGTGAGGTTCTCGCCCGCGGCACTGAGCCAGGTGTGGCCGCGCTGACCACGTCCGGCCGTCTGCTGCTCGGCCCAGATGATGTCGCCGTGGCCGTAGATGGGCTTACGCGCCTCGTCGTTGGTCGAACCCAGCAGGTCGAAATGGTAGCGCATGGGGTGAGGTTAACTGCGTTTGCGCACGATGCGCACGGTCGACTGGGTCGATTGCTTGATGAAGACCTGCGGCGTGCGGGCATACTTCTGCCACAACTCGTTCGTATAGCCGCGAATCGTCAGCAGCTCCATCTCTTCGGCCTTCATCACGTCAAAACCCGCTTTGCGCAGGGCTGAGATGGCCTCGTCGATGTGCCAATTTTTATCGACGCAGAGACTCAGGTTGACGGCCGAATTGTGCACGAGGTTGGCCTTGATGCGGAACTTTTCGAGCAGCGAGAAGATGGTGGCGAACTTCTCCTCCAAGACGAACGAGAAGTCGCGCGAGCGAATCGTCAGCAGCACCTGCTCCTTCTTCAAAATCAGAATCGGCACGTCGACCTTGGCCGACATGCCACGGATGACCGTGCCCGGCTTGCGCTTGTCGCCAAAGGGGCGCACATAGAGCGGGATGTTCTTGTTTTGCAGGGGTTTGATGGTGCGGGGGTGGATGATTTGCGCACCGCTGTACGCCAACTCAATCGTGTCGAGGTAGTTCAACTCGACAATCTGTACCGCGTCGGGGAAAATTTTCGGGTCGGCATTCAGCACACCGTCGACATCCTTCCACACGGCCATCGACTCGGCATCGAGGATGTGCGCCACGACGGCTGCCGAGTAGTCCGAACCTTCGCGCCCGAGGGTGGTCGTCGTGCCGTCGGGGGCTCCGCCGATGAAGCCCTGACCTACGAATATCGAGGTGTCGGCGTGGGCCGTCGCCTCCTTCAAGAGGGGGGTCGAGGCAACAATATCGACCTCGGCATCCTTGTGGCGCTGCTCGGTGCGCAGGGCCTGACGCATGTCAATCCAGGTGTTGCGCAGGCCTGCCTTGTTGAGGTATTCGGAAATGATGGTCGTCGAGACCAACTCGCCATAGGCGACGATGCGGTCGTACCACGCCTCGGCCTCCTCGGGGTGATAGACCTCCCGGGCGGCAAACTGTTCGAGGTCGGCAAAGAGCGCTTCGACGCGGTCGAGGCGCTGCGGCCCGTGCCACAAATCCTCGATGATGGCGGCGTGATTCTGGCGAATCTGGTCGATTTCGGCCTGTGCCGTCGTCTTGTCGGCCCGTTGCAGGGCGGTGAAAACCCGCTCTAAGGCATTGGTCGTCTTGCCCATCGCCGAGACGATGATGAAGAGATCCTGCTCGTCGTCGATAATCGTGCGGAGGTTCCGCACCCCGTCGGCATTCTTGACCGACGCACCACCAAATTTGTAGACTTTCATTGTGCTATACGATTGCGCCACAAAGGTAGGAAACAAAATTCAAAATTTAGAATTTAGCATTCAAAATTGTTTTTTGAGGGGGCAAAACGCCCAAAACGCCCAAACTTTCAGGCCACTGACCGCTGGCCGTCGGCTGCCGACCGCTTTTTCGACACCGATGACGTAAAAATCGGAGATTTTTTCTATCTTTGCCCCAAATATGTTTTTAGTAGTACACTGATCCAATGGCCGCACACAAATCCGG
Source organism: uncultured Alistipes sp. (assembly GCA_964612285.1). Taxonomy (GTDB): domain Bacteria; phylum Bacteroidota; class Bacteroidia; order Bacteroidales; family Rikenellaceae; genus Alistipes. The sequence continues at coordinate 2,825 of CAZTCM010000109.1, read as the reverse complement.
TTTCGTCAATATCATCGGAAATCCCAATGTCGGGAAATCGACCCTGATGAATCAACTCGTCGGTGAGAAGCTCTCGATCATTACCTCCAAGGCGCAGACCACCCGTCACCGCATCATGGGGGTGGTCTCGGGCGACGACTTCCAAATCGTCTACTCCGACACGCCCGGCATCTTGAAACCCAACTACAAGTTGCAGGAGAAGATGATGAAGTTCGTGACGGGGGCACTGACCGATGCCGACATCATCCTCTTCGTGACCGACACGGTCGAGGAGAGCGACCGCGCCGCCGAGATTCTCGAACGCTTGAAGCAGACCTCGATTCCGGTCATCGTTGTCATCAACAAAATCGACCTCACGACGCCCGAAGCGCTTGAAAAGTTGGTCGAGCGGTGGCATGCCGAGCTCCCCGAGGCGCGTATTGTGCCCGCCTCGGCCAAGGAGGGGTTCAACACCGACGGGCTGTTTCGTACGATTGTCGAACTGCTGCCCGAAGGACCGGCCTACTACCCGAAGGATACGCTGACGGACAAGACCCTGCGCTTCTTCGCCTCGGAGATTATCCGCGAGAAGATTCTCCGTTTCTACGACAAGGAGATTCCCTACTCGTGTGAGATTGCCATCGACACCTACAAAGAGGAGCCGACCATCGACCGCATCGCTGCGACCATCTACGTCTCGCGCGACTCGCAGAAGGGGATCGTCATCGGCCACAAGGGCGAGCGGCTGAAACGGGTGGGGCAGGCGGCCCGCGAGGATATGGAGGCGTTCCTCGGCAAGAAGGTCTTCCTGCAACTCTTCGTCAAAGTGAATGACGATTGGCGCAACAACGAACGCGAGTTGCGTCGTTTCGGCTACGAACTCGAATAATAAACCCCCGCATTCGTACGTTTGGAGAGAGAATCATGCGAACGCTTCGCCGCATACTGCTGACCCTGCTGCTGCTCGGTGCAATTTCCGCACAGGCGCAATACAACCGGAACTACTTCTTCTGGGTGGGGCGTCAGTGCATGATGGACAACGACTACCAGGAGGCGATTCGCACGCTCAACACGCTGCTGAGCTTCGACGAGGAGGCCTTCGAGGGCTATTTCCTGCGCGGTATCGCCAAATACAACCTCGACGACCTGCTGGGCGCCGAAGCCGACTTCTCGACCGCCATCCGCCTCAATCCGGTCTACACGCAGGCCTACACCTACCGCGCCATCACCCGCTCGCGCCTGGGCAACTACGACGACGCTTTGCAGGATTTTCGCGAGGCCATCGAACTGCGCCCCGACCTGCCGGGGCCCTATTACAGCCGCGGTGTGACGCGCCTGCTGAATCAGCAATTCGAGGAGGCCATCGCCGACTTCGACAAGTTCATCCGTCAGGAGACGAAGGTGGCCGATGCCTACATCTGCCGCGGATTGAGCTACCTCCACCTCAAAGATACGGTGCGTGCCTACGAAAACTACGACACGGCCATCCGCACCAACCGCGAAAGTCCCAACGGCTACAACCGTCGCGGTACGCTCTACATGCAGCAACGTCGTTTTGGCGAGGCCGAAGCAGACTTCAACAAGGCCATCTCCTGCGACTCGACCTACCTGCTCTCCTACTTCAACCGTGCGCTGGTCTACTCCGATACGAACCGCCCGCTGGCGGCCCTCGACGACTTCGACCGCGCCATCGAGCTCGACTCGACCAACTCGCTGACCTATTTCAACCGCGCGATGCTGCGCAGCCAAATCGGCGACTACAACCGCGCCCTCGAAGATTACGACAAGGTGGCCCTCTATTCGCCCAACAATGTCCTGGTCTACTACAACCGTGCGGGGGTCTATGCCCAGCTCGGAGAGATAGAGAAGGCGGTCGAGGACTACACGTCGGCCATCGAACTCTACCCCGACTTCGCCAATGCCTACATCTACCGAGGTCGTCTGCGTGCCCTGCTGCGCGACTCGAAGGGTGCCCGCAGCGACCGCGACACGGCCCAGAAGAAGATTGCCGCCTACCGCGAGCGTCTGAGCGACAGCACCTATTCGATTTATGCCGATACGACGCAACACTTCGACCGCCTGCTCTCGTTCGACAGCAAATTCGCCGGCAGCAGTTTCGAACGCATCACGGGGCGCCCGGGGGGTGGCCGCGATGAGATGCGGCTGTTGCCCCTCTTCAAATTTACGCTCATGGAGCCCGACACGACGCTGCGTGTGGCCCACTACAAACCCAAGCGTTTGGAGGATTTCTACAAGCGGGTCGAGAATCCGCAGCTGACCCTCTCGTGGCGTGACAGCTCGGTGCCGACCGACTCGCTGATGGCCTACGACCGGCGTCTGGCGCACGAAATTAAGACAAGCGTCGAGGGATCGTGGCTCACCCTCTTTCAGCGCGGTATCACCCAGTCGCTCATCAAGCAGTATACCAACTCGGTGAATACCTACACGGCGGCCATCGATCTCAACCCCTCGAATCCGTTCCTCTACCTGAATCGTTCGACGACGCGGGCCGAGATGATTGATTTCATCTCCTCGATTGACAACTCGTACCAACGCATCACAATCGATTCGGACCCTGCCAACCGTCTGCACAACAATTCGAAGCGCACATACAGCTACGACGAGGCGGTGGCCGACCTGAACAAGGTGCTCAAACTCTTCCCCGACTTTGCCTACGCCTATTATAATAGGGCCAATTTGAAGGCCCTCTCGGGTGACCTGCCGGCCGCCTTCGAGGATTATACGAAGGCCGTCGAGGTGGCACCGCACTTTGCCGAGGCCTACTACAACCGCGGCATCATCCAACTCTTCATGAAGGATACGCGCAAGGGGTGTCTCGACATCTC
>CAZTCM010000108.1:0-6019 GCA_964612285.1 uncultured Alistipes sp. | reverse complement strand
TGCTCGCTATCGGTTGCCTGATTGGCCTTACGTTGCGTTATAGCGGTATCCGCCCACGGAAAGTTATCGAGCCGACCTATCGTTCGATCTACCGCGTGGTACGCCAGCGTGTCATGCCGCGCCTAAGGCTTTATCGACTGCGAGGATAGAAGAGGAAAGAGATTAAAGAGAAGCGTCATCCTGAGCGTTAGCGAAGGATCTCTGTCGTAGCAGTCTGACTGAATAGAGATTCTTCGTTTCACTCAGGATGACGCTTTTTTCGATGATAAAAAAGGGCATTGCCGAGGCGCATTTCCAAATTCAAAATGTAGAATTCAAAATGCAAAATCAGGGACTTTTGAAGGTTTTGAAATCCATCCGCTCCCGTCACTCCTAAAATTCCCACAACTCCTACCCCTCCCCAAAAAGTCAGACTGTCAGCCCTCCATTGCGAATATTTGTTTTTTGTTGTATCTTTGTCGCACTATGCAGATTCTCGAATTTTTTCTCGCCCGATATGGTTATGAAGGGGCGGCTTTGGCCGGTGGGCTGTTGCTGCTCTTCGTAGCACAAATCATCTGTTATTTCCGCTATGGTCGCGCTGCCGGTTATAAGAACAACCGCCGCAAAGCCATTCGCGAGGAGAACCCGCCCCTCTCGCTCATCATCCCGATGTTCTCCGAAGATTACGGCTTCATCGAGGAGCGGCTCCCGCTCCTGCTGAGTCAGGAGTATACCCACTTCGAGGTGGTGGTGGTCTATGTGGGTCAGGATAGCGATTTCCACGAGGAGTTGATGCGGCTGCGCCAACACTATCCGCACCTCACCATCTCGCGCATTCACCACGACCCGCGCTACCCCATTTCGCGCAAAATGGCCCTCAACATCGGCATCAAATCGGCCCACCACGAGTGCCTGCTCTTCTCGTCGACCGACGTAGTGCCCCGCTCACCGCGTTGGCTGACACTGATGGCCAAGGGTTTTTCGCGCGGCGACATTGTGCTGGGATACTGCGGCTTGGAACGTAAGCGAGGCCTCATGAACCGGCTCTTCCGCACGGGGCGCATGATGCGCAGCGCCACCTGGCTTGCTCGCGCCACCAAGGGGCTCCCCTACCGAGGTATTCTCCACAACTTCGGCTTCACCAAATCGATTTATTTCGACCCCAAGAGCAACGGATTCAACCACCTCGGCATGAACATCGGCGAGGATGACCTCTTCATCCAAAGCGTCGCCACGAAGGCCAACACGAGTATCATCCTCTCGCCGGCCGCCACGGTAGACCAGCGCGCCTGGGGCGGACTGCGATGGTGGCTCTCGCAACTCACCTACTACGGGGCAACCATCCGCTTCTATCCGCGGGGAGTGCGTCTCTCCTACCTCTGGGAGTTGCTGTCACGCGTCGCCTTCTTTGCAACGGCTGTCTATGCACTCGTCGTGATGCCTTTCGAGTACCGCATAGCAGTCGGCGTACTGCTGGTATTGCGCTACTTGTTGGTGTGGTGGCAGGTGCGCCGCCTGGCTCACCGTTTGGGTGAACGCGGAGTGCTCGCGGGTTACCTCCTCTACGACCTGTTCAGCCCGTTGTGGTCGCTCTTGTTGGGCTTGTTGCTCCTGCGCAAAGACCATCGTGTATGGAGATAGCCGACTATATCGTAGCTGACGACCGAGCCTTGGTACAACTGGCGCTCGCGGGGGATGATACCGCCTTCGAGTACCTCTTCAACCGCTACCGCGACGCCATTTTGCGGTTGCTGATCCAACGCGCCGGTTCGAGCAACGATGCCGACGACCTCTTGCAGGAGACCTTCATCAAGGTCTACCTGCGACTGAACCACTACAACCCCGACTACACCTTCGGGCAGTGGGTCTACACCATCGCCCGCAACACCTTCATCGATTATGTCCGTCGCCGACAGGAGGAGTTGCCCATCGACGAGCGATTCTCCGCCCCCGCCTCAACCGCCCCAACTCCTGAGGAGAATGTCATTCGCCTGCAAGAGCGCTCGCAAATCGAGCACTGCCTCGAAGCGCTTCCGCCGCGCTATGGCCGCCTCATTCGGATGCGATTCTTGGAAGAGTACTCTTACGAAGAGATTGCCGAAAAGCTGGCCCTGCCGCTCGGCACGGTCAAAACCCAGATTCACCGCGCCCGCGAACGGATGTGCGAACTGATTCGTCGCGGCGAAACACGTTGATAAAGAGAGATGGAACTGATTCTGAAATATTTCCCCGATTTGAGCGAGGAGCAACGTGCCCGCTTTGCCGCCCTCTACGACCTCTACGCGGCATGGAACGCCAAAATCAATGTCGTTTCGCGCAAAGATTTTGACCAACTCTACCTGCGCCATGTTTTGCACTCGTTGGCCATCGCCAAGGTCTGCACGTTCGAGACCGGAGCCCGCATCCTCGATGTGGGGTGTGGTGGCGGATTTCCCTCCGTGCCGCTGGCCATCCTCTTTCCCGAAGCACATTTCGTCGCGGCCGACTCGATTCGCAAGAAGATTACCGTGGTCGAGGGGGTTGTCGAGGGGCTGGGGCTCACGAACATCGAACCGCGTTGCACACGGGTTGAACAGATTCCCGAGCATTTCGACTATGTCGTCTCACGCGCCGTGACCGCCATGCCCGAGTTTGTGGGGTGGATTTGGCAGAAGATTCGTCGCGGCAAGCGCGGTACCCTGCCCAACGGCATCCTCTATTTGAAGGGTGGCGACCTGGCCGAGGAGCTGGCGCTCACGGGCAAGCGTTGGGACCTCTACGACATCGGAGCGTTCTTCGACGAGGAGTTTTTTGAGACCAAAAAGGTGGTCTACACCGCTAAATAGAGCGCCTTGACGTGAAGTTTGGAGGCAAATTTGCAACAGCCGACGGCATGAAACGGATTGTTCTTCTTTGGATGCTGCTCTTTGCGCTCGGCACGGCCGAGGCGCAGGTGCATTTTGTCTCGGGTTCAACCGAGAAGTTGCGCGAACTCGCCACACAGGAGGGGAAACTGCTCTTCATCGACCTTTATGCCCCGTGGTGCGGGCCTTGTCGCGTGATGGACAACGAGGTCTTTTCGCGTCGGGAGGTGGGTGATTTCTTTGCGCAACACTTTGTGGCGGCGAAATACAATGTCGACCGGCCGACCGGCTCACAACTGATGCGTCGCCACGGTCGTGGAGCCATTCCGCTCTACCTCGTTTTCTCCACCGACGGGGAGTTGCTGGGGCGCATCGAGGGGTCGTCGAGCGCCGAAAAGTTGATGGCCGACCTGCAACGGATTCTCTCGCACGCAAAAAAGCAACCTGCCGACTAACTCACTGACCTGACGGGCTTTTTGCCTCGGTCGAGAGCAACCCGCAAGCGGCCTGAATATCCTCGCCGCGCGAGGCGCGTATCGTCGTCTGAATACCCTTGGCTGTCAGTGTGTCGCGGAAACGGCACATCGCAGCATCATCGGGCGAGAAGTAGGGTGAGTCGGGGATTTTGTGAAAACGGATGAGGTTGATGCGGCACTTGATGCCATCGAGCAATCGGCACAACTCGCGGATGTGGCGCGGCGAGTCGTTCAAGCCACTCATCACGATATATTCGAACGAGACACGTCGCTGATGCGTGAAGTCGTATTCGCGCAGAATGTCGGCCACCTCGGCAATGGGCCACGCCCGCTCGACGGGCATAATCTCGGTGCGCTCCTCGCGGAAGGGGTTGTGCAGACTGACGGCCAGATGCACCTTGGTCGTGTCGAGGAAACGGCGCAATTGAGGCACCACACCCGCCGTCGAGAGCGTAACGCGCGTGGGCGACCAGCCCCAACCCCATTCGGAGGTGATTACCTCCAAGGCCCGCAGCACCTCGTCGGTATTGTCCAACGGCTCGCCCATCCCCATGAAGACGAGGTTCGTGAGGCGGTCGCGCTCGGGAAGCGAGACAATCTGATTCAGAATCTCGGCCGCCGAGAGCGAGTGTTGCAACCCCTGGCGTCCGGTGGCACAGAAGCGACACCCCATGCGACACCCCGCCTGCGACGATACGCAAAGCGTCGCCCGCTCGCCATCGGGGATATAAGCCGATTCGATGTGGGCTCCCTGCGTCGTTTTGAAGAGGTATTTTTTGGTGCCGTCGACCGACTCGGAGACACGCATCGGCGCACTCAGCACGGGCTGAAAACGAGCGGCCAACATCTCGCGATGCCGCAAGGCCAAATCACTCATGGCCATCGGCGCTTCGACGTGGCGCACATAGAGCCATCGTGCCAGCTGCCGAGCGGCAAACCGCGGCATCCCCAGCTCGTCGCAAATTGCCGCCAACTCGGTCGGATTTTTGCCGTAAAGACTCGTTTGTTCCCTCATCATGCTCCTTTTTTTTCGCTTCCGATGCACAAAAATAGGTAAAAATTAAAGATTTTTGGGGGACAATGGTAGATTTTTGAATTTTTCTGTTTATATTTGTGGTGCGTATGGCGTTTTCACACGTCGTCGTTTCAAACGAAACAATTAAAAACTACAATAACAATGGAGATTAAAAAGAGCCCCAAAGCAGACCTGCAAAACAAACGCGGTCTTCTGCTGGAAATCGGTCTTGCCGTGTCGTTGGCAGTCGTTATCATCGCCTTTGCCTGGACACCGAAAGAGCACCGCATTGAAAAGGTAGACTTGAACTACGCCCCCATCGAGGAGGAGATTACCGAGATTACGCGCCAGGACCAGAAGCCGCCCGAGCCGCCGAAGAAGGTCGAGGTGAAGGTGATCGCCGACCTGTTGCAGGTGGTGACCAACGATACGAAGATTACGACCGAGGTGGACTTCGCCGAGTTTGACGAGGATACCGAGGTGTTGCAGCAGGTAGAGGTTGTCGAGGAGGAGATTACCGAAGACGAGCCCTTCCTCATCGCCGAGACGATGCCCTCGTTCCAAGGCGGTGACCTCAATAAGTTCCGCAACTGGGTGCAGTCGAACGTGAAGTTCCCGCAGATTGCCCTCGAAAACGGTATTCAGGGCCGCGTCGTGCTGTCGTTCGTGATTGAGAAGGATGGTCGTCTGACCAATATCCAGGTACTGCAAACGCCCGACCGTTCGCTTTCGGAGGAGGCAACCCGCGTGTTGGAGAAGTCGCCGAAGTGGTCGCCGGGTAAGCAGCGCAACCAGGTCGTTCGCGTGAAGTACACGCTGCCGGTTGATTTCCGCGTACAGAACTAATCGCCGGCGGAAGACCGCACACAAACACAATGGGGGTATCGGCCATCGTTGGCAGATACCCTTATTTGTGAGGATAACCCCAATTAAAGATTGATTTTTTGGAAAGAGCCGTATTAGTAGCTGTCATCCGAGATAACCAGGAGCCGCGTCAGGCCGAGGAGTTTCTCGATGAATTGGAATTTCTGGCCACCACGGCCGATATTGAGACGATGCGTCGTTTCACACAACGCCTGCCCCAGCCCTCGTCGCGCATCTATGTCGGCCCGGGAAAGTTGCAGGAGATTGCCGACTATTGCAAGGAGCACGAAATCGACGTCGCCATCTTCGACGACGAACTGAACCCCTCACAGACGCGCAACATCGAGCAGGCGATGCCCTGCCGCGTGCTCGACCGCACACGCCTGATTCTCGACATCTTCCTCTCTCGCGCGCAGACCGCCTATGCCAAGACACAGGTGCAGCTGGCCAACTACGAATATATGTTGCCCCGACTCGCGGGTATGTGGACCCACCTCGAACGTCAGCGCGGTGGTACGGGTACGCGCGGTGGCGCCGGTGAGCGCGAGATTGAGACCGACCGCCGCATCGTGCGCAACCGCATCTCAAAACTGAAAGAGGAGCTGAAAAAAATCGACCGCCAGATGGCCGTGCAACGCTCGAATCGCGGCCACATGGTGCGCGTGGCGTTGGTGGGCTATACGAACGTCGGAAAATCGACGCTGATGAATCTCATCTCGAAGAGCGAGGTCTTTGCCGAGAACAAGCTCTTCGCCACACTCGACACGACGGTGCGCAAAGTGGTCTTCGAAAACCTGCCGTTCCTGCTCTCGGATACGGTAGGCTTCATTCGCAAATTG
>CAZTCM010000107.1:0-6047 GCA_964612285.1 uncultured Alistipes sp. | reverse complement strand
GGATGAGGATGGCAAGGCCTACCTCGTACACGGCTGGGCAGGTTCGCGTGCCGGCTTGAAGAGTGTACTCTCGGTCGCCGAGATGTCGCCCGATGGCGAGCGCCTGATTGGTCCCGAGGTGATGATTTTCGATGGTCACGGCGAGCATCCGACCATTGAGGGCCCGAAGTTCTACAAGCGCAACGGCTGGTACTACGTCTTTGCGCCTGCCGGAGGTGTGAAGACCGGCTGGCAGGTGGTGCTGCGTTCGCGTTCGCCCTATGGTCCCTACGAGATTCGTACCGTATTGGAGGAGGGTTCGACCGGTATTCCGGGCCCACACCAAGGCGGCTGGGTCGAGGATACGGCGGGTGATTGCTGGTTCATGCACTTTGTCGATATGTATGCCTATGGACGTGTCTGCCATCTGCAACCGATGCAGTGGACCGCTGATGATTGGTGTACGATGGGTGAGGATTACGACGGCAACGGCATCGGTGAGCCGGTGACTACCTACCGCAAGCCCGCTTCGAAGGTGCCTGCGACGGTGAAGACGCCGGCCGACAACGACGAATTTACGGACTACCGCCTGGGCTTGCAGTGGCAGTGGCACGCCAATCCCGAGGTGCGTTGGATGTTCACCAATCCCTCGAAGGGGGAGATTCGTCTCTACTGCCGTGCGCACGACGCCGCGTGGAAGAACCTCTCGAACAACGGCAACCTGCTGTTGCAGAAGGTCAATGCTCCCGACTATACGGCTACGACGAAACTTTCGTTCCGTCCCGCGTATGAGGGTGACTGTGCCGGTCTGATTGTGATGGGCCACGACTATGCGACCATCGGGTTGCGTTATGCGGATGGGAAAATTCTTATCGAGCAGCTTCGTTGCAAGGAGGCCATCAAGACGGCGGCTGTCGAGGAGGTTGTTGCATCGCTTCCCTATGCCGGGCATGGCGAGGTGGTCGATGTCTACCTGCGTTGCCGCATCGAGCAGCAGTGGACGAAGGGCGAGCAGCCCCGCATGTTCTGCCGCTTCTCGTACAGCACCGACGGCAAGCGCTTCAAGGAGCTGGGCGAGCAGTTCGAGGGCCAGGCCGGCCATTGGATTGGCGCCAAAATCGGCTATTATACCGACGCTTCGATTTTGAAGAACGACGGCGGATGGATTGATGTCGATTGGTTCCGAACGACGAAAAACGGCAAGAAATAAGCGTGAAAATGCCGATAGAGGGCTGCCCGATTACACCTTGGGCAGCCCTTTTTCGTAGAGGGTCTGCAAGCGATGCGTCAGCAGGTATTGGAACCCTCCGCGACACAACATGTAGAGCGTAAAGGCGGCCCAGAGGGCATTGTTGCCGATGAGGGGTACGCCGGCGTAGTAGAGCGCAAAGAAGGCTGCGGTGGCCAAGACCATCGAGTTGCGCATCACGCGGCTCTCGGTGGCTCCAATCATGATACCGTCGAGGGCAAAGGGGAGGGCGCAGAAGAGCGGAATCAGTACGACCCACACCACATAGCGCTCGGCCAGGGCGAGCAGTTCATGGGCAGTCCCCTGCGACTCATCGACAAAGAGGGCGAGCAGCTCGCGCCACCCGAAGAGATAGAGCGTCACGAAGAGCAGGGCAATGGCCAGGCTCCACAACAACGAACGGTTGATGCAGAGTCGCAGGTGCTTCGGGTCCCGTGCCCCGATAAAGCGCCCCGTCAGGGCCTCGGCGGCATAGGCAAAACCGTCGGTCATGTAGGAGAAGAGTGTGAAGAGCTGCATGAGCAGCGTATTTACGGCCAGAATATTCGCATCGCCCATTCGCGCCGAGGCGGCCGTAAAGAAGGTGTAGACGCAGACATTGCACAACGTGCGAATCATGATGTCGCGGTTGATGCAGAAGAAATTTTTGAGCGGTTCGAGCTCGACAACCCTTCTCCACTCGAGCGTTGTCAGCAGGTGGCGGTAGCGTATCCACAACAGCACGATGGAGAGCACCACACCGGTGTATTGTGCCAGCACCGAGGCGTAGGCGATACCGACGATGCCGAGGTCGAGTCCGAAGGCAAAGAGAAAACTGCACCCGATGTGAATCAGATTGACGATGATGGCCGTAGCCATCGGGATGACGGCGTTCTGCATCCCCGTAAACCAGCCGTTGAAACCAAAGAGCAGGATGCCGGCCGGCACGGCCCAGATGCGGGCATAGAAGTAGTCGCGCGTCATCTGGTCGCCCTTCATGATGCGCAGGGCCAACTCGCCGAGGGGCCATTGCAGGGCCAGAATCAGCAGACCAATCACGGCCGCGACAAGCAGCGCACGAGCCAGCATCGTGGTGCACTCGGCATAATCCCTGGCTCCATAGGCTTGGGCTGTCAGACCGCTGGTGCCCATGCGGACAAACGAGCAGTTCCAATAGATGAAGTTGAAAATCGAGGCTCCGATGGCCAAAGCTCCGATGGTGGCTGCCGAATCGACCCCCCAATGGCCGGCGATGGCTGTCGAGGCGATGCCCATCAGCGGCACGGTTACATTCGAGATGATGTTGGGGATGGCCAACCGTAGGATTTCACGATTCATCTGCATCTTTACCCTGGTTTTTCGAGGTTACCGGTTGTTGCGGCTATCGCTTGCGCGGATTCCAGCCGTAGAGAATGTTGGCCGGAGAAGAGTAGTAGGCAATCGCCTCGCGGTCGTGTGCGGGATCGAGCCGGCGCGAACCACTGATGCGCTGCGACATGTCGATGGGGTTATCCTCCGTGTCGCGGCTGTTGTACTCCCAATAGCGCACTCGCGAGCAATCTTCGGGAAGACCGGCCCATCCCTCGGGGGCTACGTTCTCCAATTGGCAGTTGATAAGCACCGCCTCGCAGGTGGCCGAAGAGGGGTATTTGGGGTTGGTGCGGGCCAACAGCTGCAGGCCACCAATGCCCTGGAAACGGCAGTGGTAGAAGATGTTGCCGTGGTTGGCCTCGGTGTTGCGAATCCACATGAAGGGGCCGCGCGAGACGATGCGGCATCGCTCGAAGTAGCAGGGCCCACGCCCCAAAATCGTGTCACCGTCACCCTTGATGCGGCAGCGGTAGAGGTAGGTCGAGCCGTTGGCCTGCAAGGCATCGCCTGAACCGTTGATGGTCACCTCTTCGAGTAGGAAACGCTCGCCCATGAGCAACAACCCCTCGGCCTGTCCGCGAAGGGTGGTGGCGATGGTGAGGTTGCGCAGCGTGATGTCCGAGCAGTTGTCGGCCATGAAGGTGGCACGTCGCGAGGGGAAGGTCCCGGGCCACTCGTTGGTTGCTACATCGGCGGGGTGGGGGTTGAAGACCTCGTTGTTGGGGTAGTGGATGTAGACACCTTCGCGACTCTCACCCTCGATGGTGACGTTGCATTTGTTGCGGAAATAGACCAACTCCTCGTAGTCGCCGTCGTGGATATAGACCGTGTAGTGCTCGGTGCTGTGCTCCGGAATGAAGTCCATGGCCCCCTGCACGGTGGTGAAGTCGCCCGAGCCGTCGGCATTTACGGTCAGCACGCGCTTGTGTGCCGCCGGTGCTTTACTCTTGGTGTGGAACACCCATCCGTCGTTGCGGGTGATGCCCTGGAAATTGTCACGCTCGGTGGTTAGCACCCCGTCGTCGATGGTCACATAGTAGCTCTTGTCGTATTCGAGCAGGTTGTGGTGAAGGTAGATTTCGGCCTTCGTGCCGGTGACGATGATGGGGTAGAAGTGGAAGCCGTCGGTGAAACTGCCGATGATGGTGAGCTGGTATTCGCGCGACGTCGGGCCGGCAATACCCGACGGGGTGCCGGGCGTCGTGTCGGCATTTGTGCGACGGGGTTGGTCGTAGTTGTAGGGCTCCCAGGCATAGGGGGGCTTGGGCAGTTTGCTGCGTCGTGTGGGACCGGCGGGAATCGAGAGGTCGAGGCTGTCGACGACCGTATGGGTCTCGGCATCCCACACGCGAATTTTGCCGCTTGTGCCAATGGTCGGCTCAGAGCGGAAATTGATGGCCAGACGGGTGTCTGGATTGACATTACGCTCGCCCTTGGCGGGATAAAACTCCTGCTTGGGATTGGTGCAGGCCGCCATCAGCAGCCCTGCCCACAACATCAGCAATCGGTACATGGTCGTAGTTTGAGGTTGGTTTCTTCTGCGTCGTAGTGACAAAGCAATTCGTCGGGAATGGGGTGTGCTTCTGCCGGAAAGTACCACATGGCACAATCGCGCGTAACATCCCCCGTGCCGAAATCAAAATCGTCGGGGGTGACGAACCGGATGGGAACAGCCCCTTCGAAGCCGTGCCGACGGTAGAAATCGCGGAGTGTGTCGCTTCCCGGTATCAGCACAAGGGCTGCCATTTGGCGTTCGACGGCTGCTGCTTTGGCCCGTGCGATGAGTTCGCCGGCCAACCCTTGTCGTTGATAGGCGGGGTCGGTCGCTACGCCGTAGAGGTAGCCCACGCGCCCCCATACGGTCTGAAACGGCAGGAGGTGCGCCATGGCAACCCGCTTGCCGTCGCGTTGGGCCGTGAGCCAGGTCGAGGGGTCGAAGTAGCGCGCGAGAAAACTGTCGACAAAGGAGGCCTCGTCTTCGGCAAAGCAGCGTTGCCATAAGGTGCGGCAGGCAGTGCCCTGCTCGCAGAGTTGCACGGCGCTCCACTTCTCGACCAGATGTGTCGGGGCGTAGGAGAGTTTCGCCTTGCGCAACCCTTCCAATCCCATATCCTCCTCGCGGTTAATCCATTCGTAGTGCGTGTCGAGCGAGGTGGCAAACGCGCGATTAATCATCGCAAAGATTCCCTCGTAGCGTGTGTCGGCCTTCTCGATGTGGATGACAAAGCACTCGTCGCTCACGGCCGAGCCATAGGTGAAGGCCACCAGCCGCTCGCCGACATAGAGTGCACCGCCCTGCAAGCCCAACTCCTCGAAGTGGGCAAAGGCGCGTTGCATCGCTTCGCGTTCGGCCTGCAACGAGGCTTCGCGGCACCCGTTGTGTTGGCGGCACCACTCCTGTTCGAGTTGCATGCAGGCCTCGAAGTGTGCCCCCGAGAGGGGCTCAAACCGTGCTTCGGGATAGGCGGTCGAGAAGCGGTTGATGTGGTTGCGCTTGGGTTGATAGTGCTTGCCGCTCAGGCGACAGAGGTCGCTGCGTCGGTAGATGTAGTCGCTCAAACCGCGCTGCACATCGTAGGCAAAACGCCCGGGAAAGTGCGCTTGCAACGCTTGGCACGCTTCGGGGGTGAGTCCCATCAATCGCAGGGGCTCGCCCTGCGCCGCGGCATCTGCTGCAAGGAGTGCGATGGCTTGCGGCCAATCGACCGCCCCAAGCGGCTGCATATAGCCGATTTTTTGCCCTCCGTCGATGCGGAAACGCACGAAGAGCATCCCCTCCACCTCGGCACACTCGCTGTGGTAGAGCCCCTGCCAACAATAGATGTTGGCAAACGACCAATCGCAGTTCTGCAATCGGCTCGGGAGCGTATAACGCTCGATGAGGGGGCGGTCAGCCGGCGTGATGGGGCGGAAGGGTATCATGGTTTATCGGGGGTTACTCACACGCTTTGAGCGACATGTCGAGCGAGCGAATCTGGTGGGTCAGCGCACCCACCGAGATGAAGTCGACGCCACACTCGGCATACGAACGCATCGTTTCGAGGGTGATGCCGCCACTCGACTCCGTCTCGCAACGACCGGCCACCTTCTTGACGGCTTCGCGCGTCATCTCGGGCGAGAAGTTGTCGAACATGATGCGGTCGACACCTCCGGCTGCAAAGACCTCGTCGATATCCTCCAACGAGCGCACCTCGCACTCGATGGGGAGCTTCTTGCCACGCTCGGCGAGGTACTTTTTCGCCCCCTCGACCGCCTTGCGTACGCCGCCTGCAAAGTCGATGTGGTTGTCTTTCAACAGAATCATGTCGAACAGCCCGATGCGGTGGTTCTCGCCGCCACCAATCTTCACGGCCATCTTGTCCAACACGCGCATGCCGGGCGTCGTCTTACGCGTATCGAGTACCTTCGTGTGCAACCCTTCGAGGTGCTTGACATAGAAAGCGGTCTGCGTGGCGACACCGCTCATGCG
>CAZTCM010000106.1:0-6073 GCA_964612285.1 uncultured Alistipes sp. | reverse complement strand
TCTACGACTTTGGTACCCATTCGCCCGAGAGTGTCGATTATGCCGACTACGGCCATCCGCTGGCGGCATCAATCGAGAATGGCGAAGTGGAGTGCGGTGTCGGGCTGTGCGGCTCGGGCGAGGGGATGGCGATGACGCTGAACAAGCATCAGGGCATCCGCGCCGGTCTGTGCTGGTTGCCCGAGATTGCCCACCTGATTCGTCAGCACAACAACGCCAATGTCATCGTGCTGCCGGCCCGTTTCATCACCAACGATGAGGCCGTAGCCATCCTCGACGAGTACTTCTCGACCGAGTTTGAGGGCGGTCGTCACGAGGCGCGTGTGGCGAAGATTCCCGTGCAACAATAAAAATCAGAGGCAATAGATGTAGGGCGTGTCCACAAGACGCGCCTTTTTTTCGTCGTCAAAGAGCCCGAAGATGGTCGAGCCGCTCCCCGACATGGCGGCATAGAGTGCCCCTGCCTGCAACAGTTCCGTTTTGATGGCCGCCAAGCGCGGATGTGCCGCAAAGATATGGGGCTCGAAATCATTCTTGACAAGCCCCTGCCACTCGTGCAGCGGTCGGGCGATGCGTTCGCGCAGCGGCACGGCAGGCACGGCGGGGTGCACACCTGCATAGGCCTCGCGCGTCGAGATTCCCTCGTCGGGCTTGACCAGCACGAGCCACAACCCACTCAAATCGAGGTCTATCGGCTCCATCTGTTCGCCGCGCCCCATGCAGAGTTGCGGGGTGTTGCGCACAAAGAAGGCCGTATCGCTTCCCAATTCGGCCGCCAGCGCCATCAGTTCCTGCTCGGACAGATGCAGCCCAAAGCACTCGTTGAGCGCCACGAGGGTCATCGTCGCATCGGCCGACCCACCGCCGAGTCCGGCCCCAAAGGGGACCCGTTTGTCCAGGCAGATATGCACGGCATCCAGCCCATAGCGCTGCTGCATCAGCCGATAGGCCTTCAAGCAGAGATTCTTCTCGGGCGGGCAATCAATAGCGAGGCCCCTGCTTTCGAAGAGCACCCCCTCGCCCACAATCGGCTCGACCGAGAGTTCGTCGTAGAGCCCCACGACGGGCACCATCACCGTTTCGAGGTCGTGATACCCATCCTCGCGGCGACGCAGAATATCCAATCCGAGATTTATTTTACAGTTTGCACGCATCTTCATAGGACAAAGATAGCAAAAATTTGTACATTTGTCCCATGAAATTTCGCACCGAGATAAAAGTCACTGCCCTGCCGCACGAGATTCGCTACAAGGATTCGTTGCTGATGCTCGGTTCGTGCTTTGCCGACGAGATGCGCCAATGGCTCGCACAACTCAAATTTCGCGCTTCGGGCAATTTCCGAGGGACGCTCTTCAACCCTCACTCCATCGCCGATGCCATCGAGCGTGCCGAGCGGGGCGACACGACCCGCGCCATCGATTTGGCACGCTACGACGACGGGCGCTATTTCAGTTTTCACTCCTCGACCCTCTTTGCCGGACGCGATGCCCACGCCGTGGCGCACCAATGTACCACACTCGATGCGCAACTCGCCGAGGCGCTGCGCGAAGCGCGTCACCTGATCATCACCTTCGGCACGGCCTGGGTCTACCGCCTGCAATCGACGGGCGAGGTGGTAGCCAACTGCCACCGACAGCCGGCCGAACTCTTTCGCCGCGAGCGTCTTACGGTCGCAGCGATTGTCGAACGCTGGTCAGCACTCCTCGAAGGGCTGCTCAGCGACAAGCAGGTCATCTTCACCGTGAGCCCCATCCGCCACCTCGGCGACGGACTGGCGGGAAATGCCGCCAGCAAAGCGACCCTGCGCCTGGCAGTCGAAGAGCTCGTCGAGCGATTCCCAAACTGCTGCTACTTTCCGGCCTACGAAATCCTGCTCGACGACCTGCGCGACTACCGTTACTATGCCGACGACCTCTGCCACCCCTCGACACAGGCCCTCGCCTACATCCGCGAGCGCTTCGCCGAGGCGGCCTTCTCGGCCGACACCCGCCGCGAGATGAGCGAGGTCGAGCGACTGACGGCCTTCTGCCGCCATCGTCCCCACGACCCGCAGACGGAGGAGTATCGCACCCTGCGTCGTCGGGTCATCGAACAGATGCAGCGCTCCTATTTTGATTTTTCGGCCGAAATAGCAGCACTCGAAGGGGAATTATAAGCCGAATTTTCGTACCTTTGTCCGTTGAAGCGATACACGAAGATGAAACAACTGCTCACGATACTTCTGCTCGCTGCCTCCACGCTCACGATGGAGGCAGCCGAGCGACCCCGTTTGGTGGTCCAGATTGTGGTCGGCTCGATGCGGGCCGGCGACCTCGAACGCTACGAGGAGCAATTCTGCGAGGGAGGATTCCGTCGCCTGATGCGCGAGAGTGCCTACTTTACGCAGGGTTGCTACGACTTCCAGCAGACCACCACGCCGGCCACCCTCGCCACCCTCGCCACGGGAGCCAACCCCTCGATGCACGGCGTTGTGGGCAGCGGCTGGTTCGACTACACGACCAACCACACGGTCGGGCTCATCGAGGGACGTCGCGGAGCGGGCGGCTACCACCTCATCGCCCCCACGTTGGCCGAGACCCTGCGGGCACAACACCCCAAGAGCCGCACCGTCAGCCTGGCACTCGATGCCCACGCCGCCATCCTGCTCGGCGGACGTTCGGGCGAGGTCTACTGGGTGGAGCCCGAGACAGCCGAGTGGAGTTCGTCGCTCTACTACACCCTGTCGCTCCCCGAATGGCTGGCACAATGCAACCGCGAAGGGT
The DNA here is from genome assembly GCA_964612285.1 of uncultured Alistipes sp. GTDB lineage: Bacteria > Bacteroidota > Bacteroidia > Bacteroidales > Rikenellaceae > Alistipes. The sequence goes on along the minus strand of CAZTCM010000106.1, from coordinate 3,311 downwards.
TCAACATCGCCTACCTGATGCCCTATTGGCAGCAGTTGCTCGACAAGGAGCAGTACCGCAACACGCGCACCTTCGACATCCGTCTCAACACAGGAGCCAAACGCAGCGTGCCCCCTGCCGGTCTACGCCGGCTCACCCCGCGCAGCTACATCGAACGATTGCGCTACACCCCCGCCGGCAATACGGCCGTATTGGCTTTCGCCAAGCAGTGTATCGCGCAGCAGCAGTTGGGACAAGATGCCGTGCCCGACCTGCTGAACATCTACCTCGACACGTCGCGCTACCTCACCGAGAGCTATGGCCCCGAGTCGATTGAGGTGGAGGATATGTATTATCGTCTCGACCGCGATTTGAGCGACTTCCTCACCTTCCTCTACGCGCAGGTCGCTCCGGCCGAATGTCTTGTGGTGCTCACCTCGGATCACGGCACCAGCCCCTCCTACGACCTCGACACGGAGCACCCCGCCGAGCGTTTCAACGCCAGCCAGTTCCGCGTCATCACCAACGGTTTCCTCAACGTGCGCTACGGCGCCGGCCACTGGGTGTTGGGCTACCAAAACCAGGCCCTCTACCTCAACCACACGCTCATCTACGAGCGTAACCTCGACCTCGCACGCCTGCAAAACGAAGTGGCGACCTTCGCCCTCCAATTCAGCGGCGTATCGCATGCGGTGGCCGCCACGGACCTGCGCTCGGGCTACTTCGCCGACGGCTATGCCCACCGCATGCAGAACAGCTTCTATGCCCGTCGCTCGGGCGATGTGCTGCTCAACCTGATGCCGGAGATGACCTCCGACGAGGAGGGCATCTGCTCGACCTCGGGCTCGATGTACCGCTACGACTGCGAGGTGCCGCTCCTCCTCAGCGGTGCAGGCATCGCCCCGCAACGCATCGACTCGCCGGCCGACATGACCTCGCTCGCACCCACCCTGGCACAACGCCTGGGCATCACCGAACCGGCGGCCGCCGAGGGTGAGCCGTTGAAGTTCATCACACAATAGACCAAACACCCCATCCGACCTGATTTCACCCCATGGATAAGATTCAAGAAGAGATTATCGAAGAGTTTTCGATGTTCGACGACTGGCTCGATAAATACGACTACCTGATTTCGCTCGCCGAGCAGCTTCCCGCCATCGCCCCCGAGCACCGCACCGAGCAGTACCTCATCAGCGGCTGCCAATCGCGCGTCTGGGTCGATGCCCGCTTGGAGGAGGGCAAAATCTACTATGCCGCCGACAGCGACGCCATCATCACCAAGGGCATCATCGCCCTGCTCATTCGCGTGCTGAACGGCCGTACCCCGCAGGAGGTGCTTGACACCGACCTCTACTTCATTCCGCAAATCGGCCTCGAAGCCAACCTCTCGCCCACCCGCGCCAACGGTTTGGTGGCCATGATTAAGCAGATGCGGCTCTACGCCCTCGCCTTTGCCAACAAATAATCCGTCCACGATGACACCCGACGAAATTTTACAGGTCGAGAAGGAGATTGTCCTGACCTTGAAAAATATCTACGACCCCGAGATTCCGGTCAACATCTACGACCTGGGGCTCATCTACGAAATCGACTACACGCCCGACCGTGTGGCCAACATCCGCATGACGCTCACGGCGCCCAATTGCCCGATGGCCGACCTGTTGGTCGAGGATGTCAACCGCGAGGTGGGCAAGGTGAAGGGGGTCGATTCGGTCAATGTGATTCTCACCTTCGACCCCGTGTGGGACAAGAGCATGATGTCGGAGGAGGCACTCCTCGAACTCAACCTGCTATAAGCCAACCCCGCCGGCCATGGAGACCCACGAGCAGCAACGCCTTTTGGCACAACTGGCCGCCTGCGCCGAGTCGGGAGCCATTCCCTGCGGCTCGTTCGTGGCGGGGCTCGACCCGCTGGCCCGCACACGGCTCTTCACCGACCTGCTCTACGCCCGTTTGGAGCGCAAGATGCGGCTCGTCGAGGAGCTCTACACCGCCTCGGAAGGGTGTTGGAATCAAACCTTCTACCAGCTCTATTTCCGCACGCTGGGTGACCACCGCAACCAGGAAGCCTACCTCGAATTGGCCCGCCGAGCCCCCTATCGGCTGCTGCTGCGCGAACGAGAAATCCCCCACAGTGTCGAGGCGATTCTCTTCGGCACCTCGGGACTGCTCGACCTCTACGACGACCTTCCCTTCATCAGGCTGCTGCGCAGCGAATATGCACACTACGCCGCCAAATACGACCTGCAACCGATGTCGGCCGAGCGGTGGACACTGCGCGAGGTGCGACCGGCCAACCACCCCATTCTGCGGTTAGCACAAGCTGCCGTACTCTTTCAGCAGGATGAGTTCCTGATGCAGCGTACCCTCGCCTGCCGCAACGAGCGGGAGGTACGGCGTCTCTTCTGCACCGAATGCTCGCCCTTTTGGCGAAGCGAAGCCCTGCCCGAAGCCGAGCAGGCGACCCATCCGCACCGTCTGGGGGCCTTCAAGGCCAACATCATCGGCATCAACCTGGTGGCCGTGCTGCAATTTGCCTATGGCACGCTGACCGGCAGCGACCACCAACGCGATCAGGCCTTGGCGCTGCTCGAAGCCTTGGCGGCCGAGGATAACCGCTACATGCGTCTTTGGCAGGCGGCCGGCATCCGTCCGCGCGACGCCTTCGAGTCGCAGGCGCTGCTGCAACTCGCCACCACCTACTGCACCGCTCACGCCTGCGCCGACTGCCCCGTGGCCCACCGCATCGTGCATGCAAAGTAGGCTTTTTGCTCCCATTTTCAGCTTCGTTTTTGTTTTTTTGCAGAAAATCACTACCTTTGGAGGATTTATCTACTTTATGCGAAAATAAACAAACAACGATATGGACATTCTTGCCGGATTAATCAAATTCATCTTCGGTTCCAAGGCGGACAAAGACCGCAAAGAAATCGAACCTTACATCCAGAAAATCAAGGCCGTATACCCCACCATCGAGCAACTCTCGAACGACGAGTTGCGTGCGCGTAGCGAGGCCCTCAAACAGCGCATCGCCGACTTCATCGCCGACGACGAAACGCGCATCACCACACTCAAAGCCGAACTCGAAGACCCCGAAACGGCCCTGGCCCAGAAGGAGCGCCTTTCGAAGGAGATTGACGAGCTGAAAAAGCGCATCGACGAGAAAATCGAGCAGGTGCTGGACGAGATTCTGCCCGAGGCCTTCGCCATCATGAAGGATACGGCGCGCCGCTTCGCCCAAAACGAGACGGTGGTCGTCACGGCCAACGTCTTCGACCGCAACCTCGCGGCCGAGAAGGAGTTCGTCACCATCGAGGGCGACAAGGCCATCT
>CAZTCM010000105.1:0-6106 GCA_964612285.1 uncultured Alistipes sp. | reverse complement strand
GCTACCGAGTTCTTCACGATCGACGCCCAAAACGGTGCGATGGCACAGCTCTCCTTCATCAACCAGCCGATCTACGACCAGCTGACGCTCGGCGAGGTACAGAAGCGTTGGGTGAAGACCACCGACGGCAAGCAGATGCTTGTCTGGGTGACCCTGCCCCCCAACTTCGATCCCGCAAAGAAATACCCCACCCTGCTCTATTGCCAGGGCGGTCCGCAGAGCGTTGTTTCGCAGTCGTGGAGCTACCGCTGGAACTTCCAGCTCATGGCCGCACAGGGCTATGTAGTCGTATCGCCCAACCGTCGCGGTCTGCCCTCGTTCGGTCAGGAGTGGCTCGACCAGATTTCGGGCGACTACTCGGGTCAGAACATCCGCGACTACCTCGCAGCCATCGACGATGTGGCCAAAGAGCCGTGGGCCGATGAGGAGCGCATGGGCTGCGTCGGTGCCTCCTATGGCGGCTATTCGGTCTACTTCCTGGCCGGCTGCCACCAGAAGCGTTTCAAGGCCTTCATCTCGCACTGCGGCATCTTCAATTTCGAGGCGATGTACGGCCATACCGAGGAGTTGTGGTTTGTCAACAACGACTACGGCGGAGCTTACTGGGACAAGCGCAATGCCACGGCACAACGCTCCTATGCCAACTCGCCGCATAAGTTTGTCAATAATTGGGACACGCCGATGCTGATTATCACGGGCGAATACGACTTCCGCATCCCCTACACGCAGTCGCTCGAAGCCTTCACGGCAGCCCGTCTGAAAGGGATTCCGGCACGCCTCGTATCCTTCGAGAACGAGGCCCATCAGGTCTTCAAACCGCAAAACTCGCTCGTCTGGAACCGCGAGTTCTTCGGATGGTTGGATAAGTATGTGAAATAGAAGGATTTTCCGCTATACCAAAACGAGGTTGCAAGCACTTGCAACCTCGTTTTTTTATGAAATAACTTCGATTTGTTCCGGCTTTACTTCGGCCAACGCCACAGCCACAACCCCCTCGATGGCGACAACCACCCGTCGGCTGCGCGACCCGGGGACCTTCACCAGATAACCCTGACGACCATCACAAGGCCCTCCGTGAATCCGCACCTGCTGCCCGCGCGTGAGGTTCACCTCCTCCGAAGCGAAATAGGTCAGCCCCTCCTCGAACGAGTTGCTCACGGCAATAAAGGCCTCCATCTCGGCATCGGGCACCACCAACTTCTCCCCGCGCGGCTGACCGGCCACGGGGCGTATCATGTATTGCAGGTAGGGCATTCGTGCCTTCGCTGCCTGCAAAGCCGAGGGCGTAGCATGCACAAAAATCAAGTTGTGAATGGCCGGCACCAAACGATGGCTGCGACGACCAAAGATCATCTTCACCTCCTGGCGCATCGGCACAAAACTCGCGATAGCGGCAGCCTCCAAGGCCCGCTTGGCAATCATCTCGCGGCGATAGGTGGCTCGCATGGCAAACCACATCGGTTGTTCTTCGGTCGGTATCATGACTTATCATACACAACAAGGCATCCTTTCATCGGATGCCTTGTCTTTATTTCAATTAGCGTGCTACGCGATTGCAATACCTCGCATAGCGGTTCTGCACGTCGCGCACATAGGCTGCCGTCTGCTTATAGCCCGTAAAACGGCCGTTACGCACCACTTCGTGCTGATAATATTCGGGCTCGGCCTTCAAAGCCAGGTAGCGAGCCACATCCTCCCAGGCATTGGGGTTGGCACCATGCGCCCGGGCCAAACGGCGTGCATCGCTCACATGGCCGATACCTCCGTTGTAGGCTGCCAAGACCAGGCTCAAACGATCCTGTTCCGAGGTCGATGCAGGGATACGCATCATCTCCGAGAGCTCGTTCAACAGGCGGTTGGCCAACCAGATGTTGGTCTTCAAATCGCCCAACTTCTCGGGGTCTACCCGAAACTGGCGTGCCACCGAGGGCATAATCTGCATGATGCCGCGAGCACCGCTCTTCGAGCAGAGTGCCGGCATAAAACGCGACTCGTGGTAGGCGATGGCCGACATCAGTCGCCAATCGTTGCCCTCCCGCTCGCTGATGTTGCGAAAGAGGTTGTCGTAGACCGAGATGGCATACTCGCCCTCGGCGAGTAACGAGTTGTCCTCAAAATCGGTGGCCATCATCGGCGTAGCGACACGCGTGGTGGCATCCAGGCGGTCGTACGAGCCGCAAAAAAGGGTTAATAAAGTAAAGAACGAAAAAATGAAAATTCTCTTTTTTAACATACATGGTTCGTTTGCGGGCAGCTCTCCCGTTGCGAACAGCACGCGTTAATCGTAGAAGCCCCACGAAATACCGAGCTTGAACATCCCCGGGTTGAGCGGATAACCGGCAGCCGAGAAGTAGGCGCCGTCGCCAATCAGACCCTTGTTCAAATGCTGGTATTTAATGAATATACGCATTCGTTTCCACTTTGCCATCAGGAAAGCATCGAGGTAGGGATAACCTCCCACCTCCAACGCTCGCTGGTTGTAATACGCCGAGAGCGACGGGTCGTAGGACGGGGCATAGTATTTCGTATGGAAATGACCGTCGAGACCCAGCTGCACGCGCAGTACGTTGCGGGTTACCCAAAACTCGTAGTAATACGAGAGGTAAGCCGCGGCAAGGGGAACCGGTACGACCTCTTCGTCCGTGCTCCACTGCAACAATACCCTGTTGTCCAAATGAAGTCCGCCAAGGCGGAAATCTTTGCGCAGATACACCCCCGAAAGCGATACCTCATCCGATGCCTGGGCAACGTGTGCATCGGGACCATAATAAATCTGGTTCGACACGACACTCTGCCACAAACCGGCCTCGAAGGCCAGGCTCGGCACTTGAAGCGATACCTCAAATCGGGTTTCAGTCTCCTTACTCAAAGGAGTGGACCACATATAGTGGTTCGAGTATAGATTCTCCTGCCAATAGCTCGGCGTACGGCGCTCCAACGAGAAGCGTCCGTCGAGAATCAGGGGTCGACCGAGGAGTTGCCCTTTGAGGGCCACATGGCCTCCGACTTGGAGGTCGCCGCCTCGGTAGCCGCTCGGGAAGAATTCCAGATTCGCATCCCAATCGACATACTTCTTAATCTTTCCGCTGACAGCCCCATAGACATAGTAGGCCGTCTCCTTCTGCTTGCGATAACTGCCCGAGAGGTAGTCGTCGATGCCGAACTGCGCGTAGGTGTACATATCGAAGCCCACACCGGCATCGAGCGTACCCACCACGCCGTCGCGGTCCCACGGCTGCGCCTGGACAAACAGACGGTTTGAGATGCGACGCTCATAGAGCGAGTCGCGCGTCATCTCCGGATTGATGTACCAATTTTTATAATATTCACCGGTCGACGAAACAAATTCGCCATTTTCGTCGCGGTGGTCGCGTTCGTTCGTATACGAAGCCCGAATGTCGGAGTAGGTCTTGCTCCACGCCGTATACTCGAAGGCGTGGCCCACATAGACGGCCGACAAGGGGGCCATCGAGAAGTCGGTATCGGTCAGACGCTGCAACGGAATACCATAGGTCTGCACCACATAGAATCCGTTGTTGCGGTAGATGTTCTCAGCCTCGGCATCGGCCAACTTCATCGGCACACCCGACGGCATCTGGAAGGTCGTGTCGGCAATGGCCCACTCGCCTACCACGCCACCATTCTCCTCCTGCTCGATGTGGTTGTTGTAGTAGCCGGCGTGTACCGAATAGCGACGCCCCGTGTGATTTACAGCCACCGAGAGGTTGTGGTTTTTCGTGCGCTGGCGGTCGTATTGGCCGCGCGTGCCGCGTGCCTTGTAATCGACATTGAAGCCGGTCGTCGGCGAGATGTTCTGCGCATGAACGATGTTGAACTGCTCCTCGCGGAAGCGTTTCTGGCCCGACTCGATGTAGGTCATGCGAGTCACAGGTCGCTTCACGTTATAGAAGGGCACATTGGTCATGTCGAAGGTGTAGGCATAGTAGGGCTGCGCGAAGGTGAAATCGAAGCCCGTCGGCCGGCGGAAATAGTTGAGCGGCAACGAGGTCTGGCCCAAAGCACCCTGGGCAATATCGCCCACATCTTCGAGGTTGAAGGGGTAGTCGATGCGGAAGTTTTCGAGCGTCGTGTCGAGCGGAATAATCTTCACGCGGTTGAAGCGGTCGCTCACATTCCAACGGAAATTCGGCAGGGCGCGAATCGAGTCGCTGAAATAGTAGGATTCGAGCGGTTTTTTGATGCGCTTCTCCTTCTTGGTCGTATCTTGCGGCTGGCCCTCTTCGCCCTCCTCGGTCGAGGTATCCTCGTAGGGATTCGAGCCATAGAGGGCACCCCCCTGTCCGTTGCGCTGGGCACGCATAATGTCGCGCGCACTGATATTCTGCGCATAGAGTTCACTGCCACCCATCCAACACAGGCAGCAGAGCACACATCCTATCCATCGCAAAATACGCATTTCAGAACTATTCGGACAAAAATCGGGGCAAAGTTACTAAAAAAATTTCAAAACGCAAAAACTTATGACTTCGAGCGTTTTATCGCCGACAACACGCCCGAGATGGCGATGTAGGCAGGGATAATCAACAGGAAGGCCTCCACGCCCAAGATAAGCAGCGATGCCAACGAAGCCGACAAGAAGAGGTAGCGCACCTCGTTGCCCTGCCAGCCAAAGCCTTTGAATTTGAGCGAAAACATCGGCAGGCTGCAAACCATCAACACAGCCAACAGCCAAGCCGAAACGAGCACTCCCCAGGCGTTGAGATGGGCATAGATGCCGGCATGCTCGACCGACCAACCCAGGCTCACCACAAAGAGCGTTGCGGCGGGAGTGGGCAGCCCTCGAAACTCGGCATGCTGCTCCTCGTCGATATTAAATTTGGCCAGGCGCAGCGCTGCAAAGGCCGAAAAGAGGAATACCGTATACCCCGTCCACTCGGGCAACGCGCCCCCGTTTACGCGCCCAAAGAGCACGAAGAGGATGGCCGAAGGGGCTAGGCCGAAGGAGATGTCGTCGGCCAGCGAGTCGAGCTGCACGCCCAGCGGACCGCTGATGCCCATCAGACGCGCCACCATACCGTCGAAAAAGTCGCATACGGCTGCGACGGCAATGAGCCAAAAGGCGAGTGTCAGGTTGCCGTGCACCAGCGCGGCTACCGTGGCCAGCGCGCCACAAAGCAGGTTCGAGAGGGTCAGCAGGTTGGGTATCGTAAACAAGCGTATCTTCATCGTTCGTAAAATTTCATCGACACAATAGGTGGCAAATTTACAAAATATTTGAAACAATCGTACGTTTCATGGGTAAAAAAACGCGGCAACTTTGACCGGACATCTTATAAATTGGTATTTTACCCCCGAAAACTGGTCAAATCTTGCACAGACGGGCAAAAAATGCTATATTTGCGCCCGCTGATATTAAGTTAGGTTAAATTACGCAATTCTATGGAAATTTACAACAATTTCAAAGCCGGTTTGTGGAATGACAGCATCAATGTAGCCAATTTCGTACAGACCAACATTACCCCCTATTATGGCGATGCCTCGTTCTTGGTGGGCCCCACCGAGCGCACGATGAAGGTGTGGAAGAGGTGCCTCGAAGCCATCGAAGAGGAGCGTGCCCGTGGCGGCGTGCGTTCGCTCGACAACAAAACCGTATCGACCATCACCTCCCATAAGGCCGGTTACATCGACCGTGAAAACGAGCTCATCGTCGGCCTCCAAACCGACGAGTTGCTCAAACGCGCCATCAAGCCCTTTGGCGGCATCAACGTCGTATCGCGCGCCTGCCGCGAGCAGGGTGTCGAGGTAGACGAGAAGGTGAAGGATATCTTCACCCACTACCGCAAGACCCACAACGACGGCGTCTTCGATGTCTACACCGAGGAGATTCGCACGTTCCGTTCGCTGGGATTCCTGACGGGTCTGCCGGACAACTACGCCCGCGGCCGCATCATCGGCGACTACCGCCGCCTGGCCCTCTACGGCACCGACCGCCTGATTGAGGCCAAGCAGCAGGATTTGAAGAACCTCACCAGCCCGATGTCCGATGCGACGATTCGTCTGCGCGAGGAGGTGGCCGAGCAAATCAAGGCCTTGAAGGATATGCGCACGATGGGCGAGTACTACGGCCTCGACCTGAGCCGTCCCG
>CAZTCM010000104.1:0-6135 GCA_964612285.1 uncultured Alistipes sp. | reverse complement strand
ACCTCGCAGGCCGCTTCGTGAAGAACTTCCAGAAGTTCACGGGCAACGACGAGGGCAAGTCACTCGTTGCTGCCGGTCCGAAGCTGGACTAAGGTTGAGCTTTCGATAGATAGCCAAAGGGTGTGACCAACAAGTTTGGGGCACACCCTTGTTTTTTTGGGGGGGGGTGAGAATTTTGTATCAACACAGGCTCTGCCCCAAAACAATCTTGGGCATGAGTATGGTAAAAACAAAAAACACGCCCTCGTAAATACACGAGGGCGTAAATGATTGGCAGAAAGCTGTCCGGAAATTATTCCTATACGGTCATAATCTCCTTCTCCTTCTTCGCCAAAATCTCATCCAGCGACTTCGAGAATTTGTCGAGCAGCTTCTGTACCTGCGTCTCGCCATCCTTCGACTCATCCTCGGGCATACCCTCCTTCTGGGCCTTCTTGAAGGCTTCGATGGCATCACGACGCGCATTGCGCAGGCTGACACGGGCCGTCTCGGCCTCACTGCGCGAGCGCTTCACGAGCTCCTTACGACGCTCCTCGGTGAGCGGCGGCATCGTCAGACGAATCTGCTCGCCATTGTTCGAGGGGGTCAGGCCGATGTTCGAGTCGATGATAGCCTTCTCGATCACGCGAATCAGGTTTTTGTCCCACGGTTGAATCAGGATGGTCTTGGCATCGGGCACTGTAACCGAAGCGGCGCCCGAAACGGGTACCTGCGAGCCATAGTACTCGACCATCACGCCATTGAGTACATTGACAGAGGCCTTGCCGGCACGGATGTTCAGCAGCTCCTCTTCCAGGTGGTCGACCGCCTTCTGCATGCGGGTCGAGGCATCATTCAGAATCGTTTTGGTGTCCATAGTCTTATCTGTTTATTAGTTTTTCAAGCTCTTCTCAATCTGCTGCACCAGCTGCTCAAACTCCTCGGGCTCATAACCCACCGAAGCGACAACCACATTCCCCTCGCGGTCGATGAGGAAGTTACGCGGGATGTAGTTCGAGGCGTAGAGGTCGTAGATGGCACGCTCGGGGTCCAGTCCCATGGCGAAGGTGTAGCCCATCTGCTCGCGGAAAGCGGCCACTGCCTCACGGGTTTCACCGCGTGAGATGGGGAGGAAGACAAACTCCTCGCCGCGGAAGCGGTCGATGATGTCGTGCTGCACACGCGCCAACTCCTCGCGACACGGCGGGCACCACGTTGCCCAGAAATTCAGCAACACGACACTGCCACGCAATGACGAGAGGGTTACCTGCCGGCCATTGAACATCGTGACCGTGAAATCGGGGGCCGGCATACCGGCCTTTACCAGGGTCGTAGCGGCCAGCGCATCACTCTCAGAGAGCTCGGCCGTCGCCGCTGCCGGTTCGGCTTCGAGGGGCTGCTCCTGCTCACCCATCGGGAGGAAGAGCACCACGGCGATGATAACAATCAACGCCAGCATGAGCCCCAGTTGGAGGCCGCTTTTTCTCTTTTTACGCGTTTGAATTGCCATAACTTATTCCAATTTTACCAACGTACCTATCTGTTCACCGGCAAGCAATTTGCCCAAGTTGCCGGGCGTATCCATGTCGAAGACGATAATCTGCAAGCCATTCTCGCGGCAGAGCGTAAAGGCCGTCTGGTCCATCACCTTCAAACGACGGGCCAAGACCTCGTCGAAGGTAATCTCGTCGAATTTCACGGCCGAGGAATCCTTTTCGGGATCAGCCGTATAGACGCCGTCGACGCGTGTGCCCTTCAACATCACCTCGGCCTCAATTTCGATGCCGCGCAGGGCCGAGGCCGTATCGGTCGTGAAATAGGGATTCGACGTACCGCCACCGATGATGACCACATAGCCCGCTTCGAGGTATTCGATGGCCTTCGCCTTCGAGAAGTACTCGCCAATGGGCTCCATGCGAATCGAGGTCAGCACTTTGCACTTCACCCCGTTGTCTTCGAGGGCCGAGTGCAGGGCCAGCGAGTTGATGATGGTGGCCAACATGCCCATCTGGTCGCCCTTCACGCGGTCGAAACCGCGTTTGGCACCCGTCATACCTCGGAAGATGTTGCCACCTCCGATGACGATGCCCACCTGAACACCCGCTGCGGCTACCGCCTTGATTTGCTCGGCGTAGGATTGCAGCACGGCCGGATCAAGACCGTATTTTTGGGCTCCTTGGAGCGACTCGCCACTCAATTTGAGAAGAATACGCTTGTATTTCATCGGTCGAAAAAGGTTTAATTCGTTAGTTCGTATCGCGAAGATAGAAAAATTCTTTGAAAAAATAGGCATAATTCCCTATCTTTGTGCAGTCATGACCGCAGAGAAATTGCAATATCTGGATAAAATCGACTCTCCCGAGGCGCTCAAAGGGCTTTCGGAGGAGGAGTTACGCACCTATTGCGACGAGTTGCGGCACTACATCATCGAGGCCTGCTCGGTCAATCCCGGGCACCTGGCATCGAGCCTTGGCGCCGTGGAACTCACGGCAGCCCTGCACTATGTCTACGACACGCCGAAGGATAAATTGGTGTGGGATGTGGGGCACCAGACCTATGCCCACAAGATTATCACGGGGCGCCGCGAGGCCTTCCGCTCGCAGCGTAAACTGGGGGGCATCAGCGGTTTCCCGCGCATGAGCGAGAGCCCCTACGACGCCTTTGGCGGGGGGCACGCCTCGGTTTCGATTTCGGCGGCCTTCGGCATGGCCAAAGCGGCAGAGTTGCAGGGGCGCGACGAGAAGATTGTCGCCATCATCGGCGACGGCTCGATGACGGGCGGCCTGGCCTTCGAGGGGCTGAACAACGCCGGCGCCAATCGGGCGACCGACCTGCTGGTGATTCTCAACGACAATCACATGGCCATCGACCAGGCGACGGGTGCATTGAAAAGCTACCTCGTGAAAATCACCTCGTCGGTGCACTACAACCGCTTCAAGCAGCAGATGTGGGGGTTGCTCTCCCACACGCCACGCCTGTTGCACCTTTTCCAAAAGATGGGTAACGCCCTGAAACAGGTAATTCTGGGGCGCAGCAACCTCTTCGAGAGCCTCAATTTCCGCTACTTCGGCCCCATCGACGGGCACAACCTGACCGAGTTGGTACGCACCTTGCGCGCCCTGCGCGACATCAAAGGGCCAAAACTGCTGCATGTATTAACCGTCAAGGGCAAAGGATACACGCCGGCCGAGCAGAATCAGGCCGTATGGCACGCCCCCGGGCGCTTCAACCCCGAGACGGGCGAACGCATCGCCTCCCCGAACGAGGCGGCACGCTATCAGGATGTCTTTGGCGAGACGCTGGTCGACCTGGCACGCGAGGATGAGCGTGTCGTGGGCATCACCGCCGCGATGCCCTCGGGATGTGGCATGAATCGCCTGATGGCCGAGATGCCCCATCGCACCTTCGATGTCGGCATCGCCGAGGGGCACGCCGTCACCTTCGCTGCCGGCCTGGCTGCCACGGGGATGGTCCCCTTCTGCGCCATCTACTCGACCTTCATGCAGCGCGCCTACGACAACGTGATTCACGATGTCGCCATTCAAGGCCTCCCCGTCGTCTTCTGTCTCGACCGCGGCGGGCTTGTCGGTGAGGATGGTGTGACACACCACGGCACCTTCGACTTGGCGGCCTACGGCTCGATTCCCGGGTTGACCATCGCAGCACCCGCCAACGAACGTGAACTGCGCAACATGATGTACACGGCCCTGCACGCCGGCTCGCCCTGGATGATTCGCTACCCGCGCGGTACGGGTGCAGGGGTGGCATGGCGAGGCGAAGCCTTCGAGCAAATCGCCACCGGCAAAGGTCGCCTGCTGCGCGAAGGTTCGGAGGTGGCCCTCCTCTCGGTCGGCACCACGGCCCGGGCGGCACAACGTGCAGCCGAGCAGGCGGCACAAAAGGGGGTTTCGGTGGCTCACTACGACCTGCGCTTTGCCAAACCGCTCGACACGGCACTCATCGAGGAGGCAGGACGTCGGTTCCGCCGCATCATCACCCTCGAAGATGGCGCGTTACGCGGAGGCGTGGGCGAGGCCGTGGCGGCACATCTTGCCGAGCAGGGGCTCCACCCCGAGGTGATTCGTCTCGGCATCGCCGACCAATGGGTCGAGCACGGCTCGCCGGCCGAGCTGCATGCCCAATGCGGCTACGACGAGGCCGGCATCCTGCGTGCCATTCTGCAATAGCCCCCTCCCTCTCCGATTTTCGATACCTGCGACAACGCAACCTCGCCCGACCAATGTTGGCATGGTCTGTGCACCACAGGCGATGCTATGAAATATCTTTTAATCTCCCTGATTTTGGTGCTGCTCGTCGGCTGCATATACAGCGCACCGGCACAAAGCATCGATCGACGCACGACTCGCGTCCTCGACTTAAACCGTTTTTTGGGCCATTGGTATGAGATTGCCCGCTTCGACCATCGCTTCGAACGCCACTTGGAGGCGGTAGAGACCGACTACATCCGACTGCCCGACGGCGACATTGAGGTGCTCAACCGCGGCATCGACCGCCGCACAGGGAAGGTCAAGGAGGCGCGCGGCAAAGCACACACCACCGCACAACCCGGGCAGCTGCGTGTCTCGTTCTTCTTATTCTTCTATTCGGATTATAACATTATGGAGGTCGCCGAGGATTACTCCTGGGCGCTCATCGGGAGCAAATCGCCCAAATACCTCTGGATTTTGGCGCGAGAGCCGCACCTCGACCAGCCGACCCTCGACTATATCCTGCGCCTCGCCCGCCAACGCGGCTACCCCACCGGCGAACTGATTTTCGTAAGGCAGCCCGCCTCGAATCAGGCTACCGAGCAGGCGATACCGAGCGCCTCGATGTGAGCCGCAATGCGCTGCAACTCCTCACGCGGCACCCGCTCCAAGGTTTGGCAGGGGGTGTCGCGGTCGATGGAGTAGACCATCACCTGACACGGTCGCAACTCCTCGACCAGACGCAACCAGGCAGCCACCTCCTCAGGCGTGGTGTTATCAACCGGCTCGCCGGCACACTCCCCGCGCAGGAACATCGTTTGCAGTATAAAATCTCCCTCAAACGCTTTGAGCTGCGCCACAATCTTTGCCACCGTATAGTCGGCCTGCTGGGGGCGATTCATCCGACGCACCGTCGCATCGAAGGCCGAATCAAGTTTCAAGATGTTGTTATCGACCCGCCGCAGGGCCCGCACCACGTCGGCACGGTGTAGTTGCGTAGCATTCGACAGCACGGAGATGCGTGCCGTGGGGCAATAACGGTCGCGCAGAGCGATGGTATCGCCGATGACAGCCTCGAAATCGGGATGCATCGTCGGCTCGCCGTTGCCGGCAAAGGTAATGACATCGGGCAGCGCCCCCTCGGCAGCCATCGCTGCCAATTTGCTCTCCAACGCAGCCTGTACCACCTCGCGGGCATTGAATCGACGCTCACCGCGACGCTCCTCGTTCCATCCGCATTCGCAATAGATGCAGTCAAAGGTGCAGAGCTTGGCATGAACCGGCAACAGATTCACCCCCAGCGAAATACCCAAACGGCGCGAACGCACCGGACCAAAAATTACCTCTTCGAATAGTGCAGTCATAATACGCTCCTTACTCTTTTCATCCCATGTTAAGGAACAGCCTTTAACACAAAAGGTGCCGAAAATTCGACACCTTCTTGTTTGCTTGGTAGTGGATAGGGGATTCGAACCCCTATGTCGTGCGTGAGAGGCACGTATCCTAGCCCTTAGATGAATCCACCATTGGTTTTGTGGTGCAAAGATAAGGCAAGTTTTTCGTTCCTGCAAATGATTTTCAGAAAAAATTTCGCAAAAAGGGCGCAAAAACCACCTATCATCTTGATTTACAGCGAAAAGTTTTTTATCCTATTTTTTAGAACCCCCGACAAAAGTCAGTAAAAAAATGTAGCATCCAAAATACAAAATAAATAAGTTGCCGAAAAACGTCATTGCGAGCGAGCGTTAGGGAGCGCAGCAATCTGAACAGACGCAGTGATGCGCGATAGGTCGCGTCAGCCTAATTTTGAATTTTGAATTCTACATGTTGCCCCCTGCTCCACCGGAATTTTACAGTGGCCCGAAACCGAATGCTCATTGCCGGTTGCCCACAAAAAAAGAGCCTGTCTAACAAGTTTTTTGTTAGGCGGGTTTTTGTATATAATAAA
>CAZTCM010000103.1:0-6218 GCA_964612285.1 uncultured Alistipes sp. | reverse complement strand
TATTCGAGAGCACCGTCAGGCCCGGGACCTGTCCCGGCAACGCCTGGTCGAAGGCGGCCGTCGGGGTGTTCTCAATCTTTTCGGCCTTGATGGTCGAGACCGAGCCGGCTACCGTGCCCTTCTTGCGGACTCCATAGGCGATGACCACCACCTCCTCGACCTGTTGCGCTTCGGGCAACATTTCGAGGTCGTAGGTCACAGCCGTCTGATCGGTCGGCACCAGAAATTCGACACTCTGGTAGCCGACATACTGAAACGTGAGCTTCGTGCCGCCCTCAACGTCGATGGTGTAGTCACCGTCGATGGAGGTCGTCACGCCACTCATCGCCTCCGTGACCACCGCAACGCCGATAAGCGGGAGCTTATCTTCGGCCGAGGTCACCACACCGCTCACGGTCACCTTTGCCCCCTGTGCCTCAACAGCCGTAGGGAACAGCAGCAACGTCGCCGCAAGCAGACAAAACGTGAAAAATCTTTGCATGACTAATGGTTAAAAATCTATTGCTTTGGTTATACCAAAGGGTTAGTTACAATTTCGCCAGCGCAAAGGTACGACTTAAATTCAAGACCACAAAATAAAACAAACGTCGTTTCGCCCGAAAAAAGCGTCGTTTCGAAGGGCGTATTGGAGCCATTTTACCAAATGAACGACCGAGTGAACAAAAAACATAAAAACTGCCGATTTTCTTTTTCAAGTTTTTTTTCCTTTTTTCGCCGAAACCGCTATCTTTGTCCCTGCAAAAAAACACTAAACACACACCGCATTATGGAATTTGAAGGAACCGTATACAGAATCCTGCCCGCCACGAAGGGCGAATCGGCCCGTGGGCCCTGGCAGCGTCAGGATGTAGTTTTCGACTACAACGACGGAGGCAACTTTTCGCGCAAAATCTGCGTCACCTTCTTCAACCGCCCCGACGATGTCGCCAAGTTGCAGGAGGGTGCCGCCTATCAGGTTTCGGTCAACATCGAGTCGCGCGAGTACAACGGCCGCTGGTACACCGACATTCGTGCCTGGCGTCTGCAACCGAAGCAGGCGGAGGCCCCTGCCGCAGTTCCGGCAATGCCCGACCTGCCGCCCATCGCTGCCGAACCCTCCTATGCCGCAGCACCGGCTGCCGAGGTGGACGACCTGCCGTTCTAACGAGGCTCGGCCAAACAACTAAAAAAACAAGAGGAAAGAAATTCGTTCTTTCCTCTTGTTTTTTTAGTTGTCAAATCGCAGTTGAATGTTCAGCTCCTGCACGGTGGATTTATAGCGGTCATCGCCCTCGGCTTCGAGACAGAGCGTAATACCGCTCCACATCCGCTTGGGGTCGAAACCGAAGTAGTCGGGGTCGTAGCGGAAGGTGTATTCGCCCGTTTGGATGGCCGGCCCCGAGATGAGCACCACGCGCGGACGCACCGCGGCATGGGCATCGCTCGCAGAGCTGCGCGCAGCATCCACAAAAAAGGGCTCGACGGTGAACTCCTGCGTGCGGCACACCCCCTTCAAGGTGATGTGGCTCTTCCCGTCATAGAGGAGCTCTTCGCCATTGAGTCGTGCCGAGAGATATTGCATCTCCTTCCCGCGCGAGGCCACATAGCGAGCACGGGTACGCTCGACCATCGCAGCATCCTGGTACCAGAATTGGTCGTGCGGGTCCTCGCTCTCGACCCCATCCTCACGCCAGCGGGCATAGTAGCATCCCCCTTCGGGGCGCGGGTCGGCGAGTGCCTTGGCAATGAAGTGCACGAGGTACTCCTGCGTCGGCAGGCCGAGGTCGAAGTGGCCGCGACCGGCATCGCAGAGGAACGAGATGCGGCTCTCGGGATACATCATGCGGAAGGCCAATGCGGGGCGCACACGCGCCTCCCACCACTCATATTCGCCCTCGACCATCAACCCCGGGATGTGGTCGATGTTACGCGTGCGGCCCCATTCCAGATTCGGGCCGCCATAGCCGCAGAGGTTGGTGCGCGGGGCATCGCCGTGGAAGGAGATGACGCAGAGGGTGCGGTCGGGATTCCAGGCGGCAAAGTTCCACGGGAAGGTGGCTTGCGCCGAGTGGCCGAGGGGGATGATGCGGGCCGTGGCCAGCTCGGGGTGTTCGGTGCCCTCCGCAAACTTCTTCATAAGCTGCTCGAAACGCTCCTGGCACCCCTTCGTGACATCCCAATTCTGCGATCCGCGCTGCACGAAGGCCATCGCCACCCCCAGCGAATCCATCGCTCGGCAAAACTCACGGCTGCGAAAGAGCACCTCCTCGGTCATATTCTGGTGGCAGTAGAGCACCGCCTGCACCTCCTTGCAACCTCGCGGCAGACGCAGATAGGCACGCTCTCCCTCCTCGCCCGTGCAGAAGTCGAACTCGGCACGGTGACGTTGCAGCACAACACGCTCACGCATATAATCGGTGAGCAAACGCACCGAATCGACCTCGGCATGCAGACGGTCGAAGCGCGTGCCAAAGGGGCCCATGGTCATCGGCCGTGTATCGTCGGGCTGATGGGCGACACAATGCAGCACAAAGTAGTTGACCCCCGCATCGCACAAGGCGTCGACATCGCGGCGGAAGGAGCCCAGTGTAGCCGGAATATCGGCATCTCCCGGGTAGGCCGTAAAGGATTCGCAACCGATGATGGCACGCCCTGCCGAGTGGCCGTAGCGCGACACAAATCGGGGGCGCTCGATGGTTCCATAGTGACATCGAGCCCAATATTCGCTCATCGGCAGGTCAAAGGCATAGCCATACGTCTTGCGGTCGAAATCGCCATTTCCATAGGGCTCACCTGCCAATTGCAGACCATAAGGGGCAATCAGTTGCTTCAACGGCAACAAGTACTCCTCCATGAAGAGCCGCTCTTTGGTCGAGGTACGTTTGCCCAAACCGCCCCGCAGCCAATCGCGCCCCTCACCCGTCGTGAGGTACTCGACACCGAGCGACTCGGTCCAATCCTGGCCGCCGGCCTCCCAACTGTCGATGAGGAGGTATTTCAACGTAGTGCCGCAATAAGGGCGCAATCGGTCGAGCAGCGGCCCGAGGTGACGGGAGAAATGCGCCTCGATACCCCGACGCGACAATTTGTCGCACTCCAAGCCGAGGCCGGAGTCACCGGCCGCGGTCACCTGCTGTCCGTTGGTCGTGTAGCCTAGGCGACGCCATGCACGGCCCGAGCCCGCAGCCGTCAGCAACTCGATGCGTGTCAGGTTGGTGCCTCGATTACTCGTCAGACGCAGGTAGCGACAAGGTGTCGCCGGACAAGCGAAGTAGATGGGCAGGTCGCGGGCCTTCAAAGCGGGACCGGCAGCCGTACCCAGCTCCTGCCAATGGTTCCCATCACAACTTACCTCCACGCGCAGACGAGGCGGATAATCGCGAGGGCCATCGTGCGGATGCAGTGGTTTCTCGCGTTCGCCCCGCCACAGATTAAAGCCCACAAGAGGTTTCTCGCGCGAAAGGGTGACTACCACCGACTCCTCGCGTTCGAGGCGCCGGTTCAGCGACTGCATCTCATCGGCAGCATCGACCTCGAAGGTGGCAAGGTCGCGGTAAAAGCCCCACTTATGAGGAGGTATCGGGGGATTCGGAGTGTCGGAAACACTCCATGTCAGCTCCTTCATCGATTCCTCGGGACGAATCCACGGGCCACCGGTCGCCGTATACCCCGGGGCATTGTGCAGGCCTAAGGTGATGCCCAGGCGCTGCGCCTCCCGACAAGCATGTTCGACAGCCGCAACCCATGCCGCCGAGCCGTAGTCCACCGGACCACGCTCGACACCTACTCCGACATCGAAGATGAAGGCGCTCTCGATGCCGGCCTGCTTCATATACTCCAAGTCCTTGGTGATTCCCTCGGTGGAGATATTTCCGTTCATCCACATCCAGTAACAGCCGGTCACGGGATGAGGCCTTTCCACAACAGCCGCCCGCAAGGGGTGCATACTCGCCACAAGCAGCAGCAGGAAGGTGGCGCAAGGTAAAATTCGTGTCAATCGCATGATTCAAACTCGTTTGGTCTTGTTTGTTGATACGAATAAACGGGGGTTTTTACTCAACAGTAGTTAGTGGTTAGTAGTTAGGGATTAGTATGGGTGGGGTGAGAAGTTAGGGAGTTTAGGGAATTGCGCGAAAATCCCTAAACTCCCTAACAATAGTCGGTTACCGAACACTGAACGTCGCTACTCCATCTGCCAATGGAAGGCCTTGGGGCGCTCGACGGTCTGTTGCCAGCAATTCGAGAAGCCGTCACGCACCGTGATTTCGAGCGTCGTATCGGGGCCCGAGGTGACCACGCGGAAGAGGTGGTCGGTCAGGGCCGGCGAGAAGGCGCTCCCCTTCGTGGGGATTACGCCATCGGAAATCAGGCGGTAGAGGGGGTCCTTGTCACGGATGCGCTCGACGGGGAGCTTGCGCCCATTTTCGCGCACCTCGACGCTCCACCGCGCATCGTAGTTGTAGAGATTGAGCCACACCTCATTCATCCCCGGAAGGCCGCCATACTTTTTCGGCACCGTGTTCATATCATAGGCGATGAATTGGCAGCTGTCAACAGCGCGACCCAGCGCCTTATAGACCCATTCAACCCGTTTGCCATCCACCTGATAGAGGGCATAACCGCCCGGCGTGCCATCCTTGGCCATGTGGCGACGACCCTCGCCGTCAATCTTCCACGACGAGGCCGAGACGGCGATATTGTTGTGCTCGCTGATGCGTTTCGAGTAGTCGTAGTGGCGATTGACATGGGTGTGGCCGCTCAAAATGTAGACCCGCTTGAAGCCGCGCAACGCCGCCAGCAACTGCTCGGCATTCGCCTCATCCGTGAAGAGGCTCTTCAACATCGGCTTGCCCTCTTCCAGCGCCAAACAACCCCACATCGGGGCATGCATACACACCACCAGCGGAGTCGAGCGATGGACATGGCGCAAATCGGCTTTGAGCCACTTCAACTGCACCTCATCCACCTCCACGCGGAAATCCCAGCGCGTCTTCTTTCCCACCTTGCGCGGGCCGAGGTAGGCGATGTTGTCCAACATCACATAGTGCACCTGTCCCAGGTTGAACGAGTAGTAGTTGGGGCCCACCACGCGACGGTAGGTCTTCACGGCCACCGAATCCCACGCCTCGGGGGTGTACTTGCCCTTGGGATCGTTGTCGTGATTGCCCATCTCGTGGAAAATAGGAATCGAGGGGATGCGCTCCATCTCCTTCAAATATTCGGGCAGACCGAAGTTGTTGCGATACCAGCGCGAATCGGTCGTCATGTCGCCCAGCGTCAAGGCATACAGCTTGCCCGGGGTCGACTGCAACAGGGCGCGGTAGTCGGGGACAAACTTCTCGCGAAATTGGCGAATATCCTCGTCGGCCACCGTATTCGTGAGGTGGATGTCGTTCATCACCACAAGCGTATAGCGGTCGTTGTCCACCTTTTTCAGGGGGAAATCGGCGCAATCGACCGCCTCCCCTTTCAGGTGTACAAAGTGGCGCGGCAGCACTCCGTCGGCCTCGACCTCATAGCCCGCAGGTATCGACAAAAAGACATAGCCGCACTGTTTCGTGGAGTGCATGCGGTAGTAGCCCTCGGCATCGGTCGTCACGACCTGCTCGCCGTCCGAGACAACGGCCCGGGCAACGCCCACCCCGTCGCAGTGTACACGACCCGTCACATTATACTCCTGCGCCAGGCTCACACCGGCCCAAAGCAGGGCCAACACCCAACAGCATCGGCGCAACATTGTATTCCAAACAGACTGTTTCATAGATTAAATCGTTTTAATGTTCTACGCAAAGGTAGTTATTTTTTTTGAAGCGAAAAAGAGTTGGGGCAAAAAAAACAAAGGGTATCCGTTTGGGATACCCTTTGTTTTTTAAGAGAAAACTCTTAAAAACACTATTTCTTCTCCTCGAAGAAATCTTTGATGTCGGCGTTCAACACAACGGCCTCCTTGAACATATAGCCGCCCTTCTCCGACTTCACCATCTTGATACACTTCGTGTACTGCTTACCTGCACCCGTTTTCAGGGTTGCTACTACTTTCTTTGCCATAGTCTATCCAAACTATTTAATTTCACGGTGTACGGTTACACGCTTCAAGTACGGGTTGTACTTCTTGCGCTCCAGACGCTCGGGCGTGTTCTTCTTGTTCTTCGTGGTGATGTAGCGCGACATGCCGGGAACGCCACTCTCACGCTGCTCGGTGCACTCCAAAATGACCTGCACTCGGTTACCTTTCTTTG
>CAZTCM010000102.1:0-6266 GCA_964612285.1 uncultured Alistipes sp. | reverse complement strand
ACAACCGTATTCCCATTGTAATAGGCACCTTGCGCCAGGTAGGAGGTGAGGTCGGTTGCTCCACGGTCGATGTATCCGTCGGAGGCGATGTGCGTCAGACGGGCATCGAAGGCCCAGTGCCCCCCAAGTAGTCCCGACGAGAGCCCGAGTGCCTGCTTCTGCGTGTTGTAGGAGCCGTAGGAGAGCGACGCATCACCTTGGAAGGAGGTGGAGAGGGGCGCCGTGGTCATCGAGATGGCGCCGCCAAAGGCCCCCGTGCCATTGGTCGTTACACCTGCACCACGTTGCACCTGCACCGAGCCGACGGCCGAGATGAGGTCGGGTGTGTCATACCAATACATCGCGTGTGAATCGGGGTTGTTCATCGCCACGCCGTTGATGGTGACGTTCAGACGTGTAGCGTCTGTGCCACGCAGGCGCATCGAGGTGCCTCCGATGCCGATACCGGTCTCGTTGGTGGCAATCATCGAGGGGGTGAGTGCCAATACCGAGGGCATGTCGGCGCCGTAGGAGTTGCGTGTGAGCGCCTCGCTGTCGATGTCGGCATAGGCTACCGGTGTGGTTTTCGAGGCACGAGTCGCCTTCACTTCGACCTGTTGCAGGTGGTAGAGCCGCAGGGAGTCTTCTCCTTCGGCGTGTGCGGCAGTGGTTACGAGTGCCGCAAGAAAAAGAAAAAACCTTTTCATTGTTTTACTTTTTGTTAAGTGAAACCTGAAAAGGGGCAATGTGTGTTGATTATCGTCTCCCGGTCTCGGCATTACCCGTATCCGGTTCAATGGGTATAATCTCAGCCCAAGAATCGCGTCACACCCGTTGCGCACCGGGTGGTTGTGCTGCGAAGCCATTGTCTCCTTCGCGCCGACGGCCGACTCTTTGTCAGGCACCCCTTTTGTCGCGACAAAGATACAACCCAAACGGGTAGAATCCAAAATTTGAGGATTGTTTTTTCGCAAGGCCTATTTATCAATCGAACAATCCGGAAAGTTGCTTTGACTTTCCGGATTGTTCGATGATTGATTCTGAGTCGGTTAGATGTACATGCTCACGATGGCCTCGTAGAGTTCCTGCTTGCCGCTCTTCTGCTGCGGCTCGTGCGTCAGGGCATACTCGGCAACCTCCTCCAAGGTCAGTTTACCCTCCTCGAAGGCCTTGCCCATACCCTCGTCGTACGAAGCGTAGCGTGCAGAGAGCATCTGCTCGTAGGGCGAGTTTTCGATGATGTCGGCTGCAATCAGCAGGGCACGAGCCATGGCATCCATGCCGGCGATGTGGGCGATGAAGAGATCCTCGGGGTCGGTTGAGTTACGACGTACCTTGGCGTCGAAGTTCGTGCCGCCACCTTGCAGACCACCACCACGCACGATGACCAACATGGCCTGTACCAACTCGTAGAGGTCGATGGGGAATTGGTCGGTATCCCAACCATTCTGATAATCGCCGCGGTTGGCGTCAATCGAACCGAGCATGCCTGCGTCGACGGCGCACTGCAACTCGTGCTCGAAGGTGTGACCGGCCAGCGTGGCATGGTTCACCTCGATGTTCACCTTGAAATCCTTGTCCAAACCGTTGGCACGCAGGAAGCCGATGACGGTCTCCGTATCCACGTCGTATTGGTGCTTCATCGGCTCCATCGGCTTGGGCTCGATGAGGAACGTGCCCTTGAAGCCCTGCTTGCGTGCATAGTCGCGAGCCATCGTCAGCATCGTGGCCAAGTGGCTCTTCTCGCGCTTCATGTCGGTGTTCAGCAGCGACATGTAACCCTCGCGGCCGCCCCAGAAGACATAATTCTCACCACCCAACGCAATCGTTGCGTCGATGGCGTTCTTGATTTGATACATGGCGCGTGCCGCAGCATCGAAGTCGGGGTTGGTCGAAGCGCCGTTCATGTAGCGGGCGTGGCCAAAGACATTGGCCGTACCCCACAGCAGTTTGATACCCGTCTCGGCCTGCTTCTGCTTGGCATAGGCGACAATTGCTTGCAGATTCTCGGCATACTTCTTCGGATCGGGGTCCTCATCGATGAGGTCTACGTCGTGGAAGCAGTAGTACTCGATGCCCATCTTCTGCATAAACTCGAAGCCTGCATCCATCTTTGCCTTGGCACGTTCGAGCGGGCAGGCCGATTCGTTCCAGGGGAACTGCTTCGTGCCACCGCCAAATTGGTCGGCACCCTCGGCGCAGAGCGTGTGCCACCACGCCATCGAGAAGCGCAGCCAATCCTTCATCTTGCGACCGGCTACGATCTGGTCGGGGTTGTAGTAATGAAATGCCATCGGATTCTTCGAATCCTTGCCCTCGAACGGAATCTTACCGATTTCGGGGAAAAACTGTTTTGCCATAGTTGTATGAGTGTTTTTAGTTGGTTATTGTAATCTTGCTTCGACGGCTGCTTTCCACAGCGCATAACTCTTTTCGAGGGCTTCGCGGTCGGCCTCGACGGGCTCGACCACCTCCAAACAGCGGAGCGACGCGAAGGCCTCCTCGCGACTCTTGTAGTAGCCGGCACCCAATGCCGCACCGCGGGCCGCACCCAGCGAACCATCCGTGTTGAAGAGTTCGATGCGGGCACCCGTGAGGGTCGAAAGGGTTTGGCGGAAGAGGGGCGAGAGGAACAAATTGGCCTTGCCTGCACGAATCACATCGGGTTTCAGCCCCAATTCACGCATCAAGTCGATGCCATAGCGGAACGAGAAGGCGATGCCCTCCTGCGTGGCACGAAGCAGGTGTGCCGTGGTGTGACGGTTGAGGTCGATGCCGACCACCGCAGCCCCCGTGGTGCGATTTTCGAGCACGCGCTCGGCACCGTTGCCAAAGGGGAGCACCACCAGGCCGTCCGAGCCGACAGGTGCCGTTGTGGCGAGGTCGTTCATTGCGGCATAATCCATCGTTTGCTGCACGACATGGCGACGCATCCACGAGTTGAGGATACCCGTGCCGTTGATGCAGAGCAGGATGCCATAGCGCGGTGTCGCGGGCGTATGGTTGACATGCACGAAGGTGTTTACGCGCGAGAGCGCATCGGCTTTCGGAGTGTCAACCACCCCATAGACCACGCCGCTCGTACCTCCCGTGGCTGCGATTTCACCCGCCTCCATCACATTAAGCGAGAAAGCGTTGTTGGGTTGGTCGCCGGCGCGATAGGCAATGGGCGTACCTGCCGGTATCCCCAGCAGTGTTTCGGTGGCTTCGTTTGTGCGGGCCTCGATGCCGATCGAAACGCCCGCTTCGGGAATCATGGTCGTGGGAATGCCGTAGTGGTCGGCGACAAAGTCGGCGCGACGCTCCTCCTTAAAATCCCACAAAATCTGCTCGGACAATCCGCTTACCGAGGTCGATACGCGCCCCGAAAGACGGTAGGCGATGTAGTCGCCCGGCAGGATGAAAGTTGCAGCCCGTGCGAAGAGCTCGGGTTCGTGTTGTTTGACCCAGGCCAACTTCGAGGCGGTGAAGTTACCCGGTGAGTTGAGCGCATGCTCCAGGCAGTAGTCGCGGCCGATGGCTTCGAGGGCCTCGGCGCCCAATTCCACGGCACGCGAGTCGCACCAGATGATGGCTTTGCGCAGGGGCTTGTGCTCCTTGTCGAGTACCACCAAGCCGTGCATCTGGTAGGTGATGCCGATGGCAACCACGTCGCGCATCGGATGCTCGGCTGCAATCGCACGGATTCCCTCCACGACATAGTGCCACCACATCTCGGGGTCTTGCTCGGCCCATCCGCTTTGGAGCGCTTCGATGGGCATCTCCTGCTGCGGGTTGGTCGACGAGGCGATGCACTCGCCCGACGCGATGTCGAGCAGCGATACCTTGACCGACGAGGAACCGATGTCAATGCCTAAACTTTTCATGACAGGTGAGTGATAGGTTGGTTAAATTAAACAAAAAGTATAGGTAAGTTAATAGGTTTCGAAGCGGTAGACAATCTTCTGGCAGTAGAGCTCTCCTGCCTGTAACGTGGCCGACGGGAAGGCAGGCTGGTTGGGGGCGTCAGGGTAGTTCTGGCACTCGATGGCCACGCCGTCATAATCGCGATAGCGACCTCCGGATTTGGTCTCGGGCGATCCTTCCAGCCAGTTGCCCGTGTAAATCATCACGCTGGGCTGCGACGAGAATACCTTCACGATGCGGCCCGAACGCTGTGAGCGCAGGGCTCCTACCTCGCTCAGGATGTTCTTCTGCCACCCATCCATCGGGAAGGGGTGGTCGTAGCCTTTGAAGTCGTGGATGTGGTTGAAGTCGTCGTCAATGCCGTCACCCAAACGACGGAACGTGCGGAAATCCTGCGGCGTGCCGGCCACATCGAGCCACTCGCCGGTCGGAATCTGGTCGCGATTCATCTCCAAGACCCGCGAGCAGTTGAGTTGCAACTCGTGGTCGAGCACCGAGCCCGATGCCTCGCCGTCGAGGTTGAAGTAGACGTGGTTCGTGAGGTTGACAACCGTCGTGCGGTCGGATTTGGCCAGGTAGGTAATTTCCAGCTGGTTCTCCTCGTCGAAATCGAAAATGGCCTCGACCATGAGTTCGCCCGGATAGTTTTGGTCGCCCTCCTCCGAGTGCAGCGACATCACCACGCGGTTGGTCTCGACGCGGCTCTCCCACACGCGGTTGGCAAAGTTCTTCGTGCCGCCGTGCAGGTGGTTGCGCCCGTTGTTGATTTCGAGTCGGTAGGTGTTTCCCTCAACTTCGAGCCGCCCGAAGGCGATGCGGTTGGCATAGCGTCCTACACTCTTGCCCATGGCGGGGCCGTCGCCGAAATAATCCTCGGGGCTTTTGTATCCGAGGGCCACATCGGCCGGTGTGCCGGTGCGGTCGGGTACGACAATCGAGAGTATCGTGGCGCCATAGTTCGAGAGCTGCACATAGGCTCCCTGCTCGTTACGCATTGTGTAGCGGATGATGCCTTCGCCTTCGGGGGTCATGCCCCACACTTCCTGTTCGATGGTCATCATCCTATTCGGCGGGTTGAAGATTGGCAAAGAGGTTGTCAATGCGCTTCAAGCACTCCTCCTTGCCGATAAAACTTGTGACGTCGTACATGCCCGGACCCTTGCCGGCACCCACCAACGCCAGACGCAGCGTGTTCATCACCTGCCCCATGCCATAGCCCTTCTCCTCAATCCAGGCGTGTACGACCTGCTCGGTGTGTTCGAGCGAGAAGTCGTCGATGGAGGCCAGCACCTCGCGCACCTCCTTCAAGATACGGGGATTGTCGCCCTTCCAATACTTCTTGGCCTGCTTCTCCTCGTAGACCGTGGGGGCTACGAAGAAGAACGAGGTGAGGTCCCAAAGGTCGGAGAGGAGTTGTGCACGCTCCTTCATGATGCCGGCTGCCTTACCTGCCACCTCATCCGATGCCTCGATGCCGTGCTCGCGCAGGATGGGCTGATAGAGGGCTGCCAGCTCGGCATCGCTCTTGCGGTGCATGTATTGCGCATTGAACCACTTGGCCTTGTCGGGCTGGAAACGTGCTCCCGATTTCGAAACGCGGTCGAGCGAGAAACCGTCGATGAGTTCTTGCATCGAGAAGAGTTCCTGCTCCGTGCCAGGGTTCCATCCCAAGAGGGCCAGCATGTTGATGAAGGCCTCGGGGAAGTAACCATCCTCGCGATAGCCGCGTGCCGTGTCGCCCGCAGGCGAGGTCCAGAAGAGCGGGAAGACGGGGAAGCCCATCTTGTCGCCATCGCGCTTCGAGAGCTTGCCGCCGCCGGTCGGTTTCAGCAAGAGTGGCAGGTGGGCAAACTCGGGCTGCGAGTCGCTCCAACCGAAGGCACGGTAGAGCAGGTAGTGCAGCGGCAACGACGGCAACCACTCCTCGCCGCGGATGACATGCGAAATCTCCATCAGGTGGTCGTCTACGATCTTTGCCAGGTGGTAGGTCGGTAACTGGTCGGCCGATTTGTAGAGCACCTTATCGTCGAGGGTCGAGGTGTTGACTTCGACATGGCCGCGAATCAGGTCGTCCATCTTGACCACCTCGTCCACGGGCATCTTGAAACGAATCACCCACTGATCGCCGCGCGCAATGCGCTCCTCGACCTCCTCTTTTGAGAGACGGAGTGAGGTTTCGAGCGTTTCGCGCACCTCGTGGTTGTAGGCGAAGGCCTTGCCGGCTGCCTCGGCATCCTTGCGGAGCGCGTCGAGTGCTTCGGCCGAGTCGAAGGCGTAGTAGGCCCAACCCGCCTCGACGAGTTGCAGGGCATATTTGAGGTAAATCTCGCGGCGCTCGCTCTGACGATAGGGGGCGTGCGGGCCACCCACACCGACACCCT
>CAZTCM010000101.1:0-6331 GCA_964612285.1 uncultured Alistipes sp. | reverse complement strand
TCAAACCCAACGCCGCATCCTGAATATAGTCCAAACGCTGGAAACTGAAATCGGCGTGGTTGATGAGCGAGTTGACGTCCTTGATCATCAGCTGCAAGCGCGGATAGATATCGTTCGGGAAGCGCTCCGAGCGCAGGATGCTCGACAAGACGCGCTGGCGGTCGAAGATGTTCTCGCGCAGCAACATCGTGCTCTCCTGCAAGGCGCTGATGCGGTAGAGCACCTCTTTGTCAATCGTATCCTCCGAGTTGATGTCCTTCGAGAGGGCCGCCACCTGCTTGGCGATGAGCTCGACGAGGTCGGCATCGTAGTCGATACGCACTTCGAGCAGCGAGATGAAGATGTGGTAGCCGGTCGAATAGCTGCGGTAGTTCATCTGCAAGCGCTTCTCCGTCTCGCGGAAGGTGCGGAACTCTGCATTGCGCACCGAGACCAGCACACCCTCGTTCGAGATGATGAACGAGACGGGCTCGACGACAAACGTATCGTCGGTGGGAATGAAGAAGTTGGCGTTGGAGATAATCGCATTCTCGTTCTCCGAATACTTCGAGGTCGACTCAATCTCCTCGACCTGCTGGCGGGTTTGGAGGCTGATTTCGATGAAGCTCTCGACGGCACGCTGCTCCTTGATGGTGGGCTGCATCATGTCGATCCAGAGAATGTCGTCGTAGCCCAACTCATCGAAGAGGCGGGTGTCGGCGTTGCGAATAATCTTGTTGTATTGTTTGAGGTAGATGGTAATCATGGCATAGGTCGCTTAAAAAATTTGGCTGTACGTCTCTCTCGTTTTTACCTATGGCGAACCTCGTGGGTTCGCTAACCTCTTCAGCCGGGATTGGGAGTCGGTTCGATACGGATGCCGACCTCCCAACATTTTTTAAGGGAGCAAGCTCGTTGATTACGCGCACCATACGACGCAGCGGCACGCAGCGCAGCGGCTTCGTGCTGAACCCCATAGAGACAGGGCATCGTGACAAACGACGATGCTGAAACTATGCGTGATACTATGGCCATCATCCATATCGGGTTCAATGCGTGTTGGTTAATCTTCGCAAAAGTAAACAAAATTTGCGAGTTTTTTCCATAAAATTTAGAAAAAGTGCAAAAACCTCTTGACAAGGGGGTATTCGCGGTTGTATATTTGTCCTGCAATTCGACACAAACAGTTGCCCGTCGGCAACTTTTCAACAATCTGCAAATCGTTGTAAATAAGGCGTAAAAGGAGAGTTATCAACAACTTTCAACAGCGCATCAACGCCTTTTCAACACTCCGCGACGCACCTCGCCGCACCTCCCCTTTTTTCGTGGCCGCAGTGGCCCCGAACAACCCCTTTAACCCCTCTTTTGCATGGTTTTCACCTCCCTTCCTGCGGATTACGCCCCCATGGGCGCACCGCTCCACTACACCCTCGCCGAGGCTCCGTCGACGCTCGACCTGCGGATTTACACCGCCGAAGGCGAACTGCTCGGCACGAAACGCTTTGTCGACCAACCGACCATTCGATGCAACATCGCCCCCTATCTCCGCCCCCTCCTCGCAGCCACGCCCCAACCTGCGACGACCGGATTCATCACCCCGCCGGCACTGCCACGCACCATCTTCGTCGAGGCCGTCGGTGAAACGGAGCAACTCACCTCCGAGCCGCGCACCCTGCTCCCCGTCGGTGTATCGACCGAGGCCCCGAAGTTGCTCACCACGTTGCCCGCGATGCGTCTTATCGCCCCCGCGGAGAGCGACCTGCTCCTCTGGCGCACGGAGGAACCTCTGACACTGACACTCACCGTCGAGCACCACGACGGCACGAGCGCCCAACACAGCTACACAACCACCGAATGCGGGCTTGTCGCCTTCTCGCTCGCTGCTGCCGACTTTCCCGAGGCGGCGCAACTGACCCTCGATGGCGGCTCGGCAGGGCGCGTGCAGTATGCCCTGCTGCCGCAGCACGACGAGGGGGTGCGTCTGGCGTGGCGCAGTCGCTGCGGAGCCATCGAACACTACACCTTCGAGCCGGTGCAGCACATCGAGTTCACCACCGAGCGGGTGCACACCTACGGTCCCGAGGGGTATCGCTCGCATCTGCGCAATTGCGAGCAGCACCTCACCCTGCACTCGGCCTACGAGGGTGCGGCCGTCATGCAGGCCCTCGCCGAGCTCATTGCCACGGAGGAGGTGTGGCGGGTGACCGCCGCAGGGTATGAGCCGGTCGATGTACTGAGCGAGAAGGCCGAGGTACATCGGCGCGACACGCTCGGCAGACTCACCATCAAGATTCGTTCCACACAAAAAAATCGACCGCTATGGAGTTAATCATCGACACACAGCCGGGCGACCTCGCCTGCGACCACCTCGCCCTGCCCCCTGTCGACACGGCCGCGATGCGCGACCTGCAAGCCGCCCGTGAGGGACGACGTCTGCGCCTGGTGCTCCCCGCCACACCGCGTAACGACCGCCTCTTTGGCTTTGGCCGCGACCCCGAAACAGCCCGCCGGTTCAATGCAACGACACACACGGCAACCCTCACGGCCGAGGGGAGCACCCTGATGCAGGGGCGACTGCATCTGATATCCGCCTCGGAGGAGGGCTATACGGTCGAGTTGCGCGAAGCGGGGGCGGGATGGGCCACGCAGGCGGCCCTGCGGATGTTCAACACACTGGGAGTTCCCTATGCCGCGTCGCTGACCCCGACAACCATCCACCGCAGTTGGCGCGAGGAGACCCCCGTGCGCTTCTTCCCCATCCACCGCGACGAATACCCGCAACAAAACTCCTCGCTCGACCTGCAACCCATCGAGCGAATGCTCTCGACCGACGACTACCACCCCTTTCTGCACATCGCAACGCTCGTCGAACAACTCTTTCGAGAGAGCGGGTACACACTTCGCAGCCGCTTTTTCGCCGGCGAGGAGTTTCGCTCGCTCTACATGAGTGGCGCCTACGCCTCGCGCGACACCACGGCCATTGCCGCCCGCATGGGCTTTCTGGCACGGCGTCTGACGACCGTTTCGGCAGTGGCCGACTGGGCCGGCCGTGTCTATGCCAACCCCTTCACGAGCGTGGCTTCGGTGGGAAACCTGGTCGAATCGGCTTCGCCGCAGAGCGTGGACGAGGATGGTGAGCAGTGCTTCGACCTCTTTGCACACAGCGGCTGCTTTGCCCACGATGCCGAGGGCGCCATCTGCTTCACGCCGACGACCGACATCAGTGCCGGCTTCGAGTACTACCTGCGCTACACCACCGAGCATCGCATCTGTTCACGAGAGCAGCTCACAGGCTTCGATGCGCTCTACCTCGGGGCGGGTAACGAGTGGCGATTCCGCCTGACAAATCGCTATGAAGACCGACGCGACAACCTCTCGACGGGCTATCAGTATCGCATCATCGTCTTCGACCACGTCGCAGGGTCGCGTTACCGCCTGCACTACACCTACAACGGTGAGGAGCATGTGTTGTGGCAGGAGTTCAACGTGCGCTCGACACTCGTCACAACCCCCTCGACGGGCACGGTCGGGAGCCCCTCGCTCGAAATCTACGACGGGACATCGTGGGTCGCCTATGCGGGGGATTGGGCACTCTACGACGGTTACATCGGCGAGACGGGTGAGACGACGGTCGAGTTGCGCATCCAGACCGCCGCCGAGCAGCTCTCCACCACGCAACCCAAGCGTTTCTACACCTGCTACTTTTCGGGGGCCGAAGAGGGGCAGCGGCTTACCCTGCACAAGGAGTGCTCCGTGCGACCGCGCTTTGTCGCAGCCCCGGGCTTTGGCGCTTCGCTCACCTTTGCCGATGTGGCGCAGCACCGCGTGCGTCAAATCGTACTGCTCGAAGCGCTGGCCCACCTCTTCAACCTGCGCTTCTACACCGACGAGCAGCGCCGCACGGTGTGGGTCGAGCCCTACGACGACTTCTACGGCGGCGAGGAGGTCGATTGGCGCGAGAAGGTCGACCTCGCCCGGCCGGTCACCCTCACCGACCTCAGCCCTACCCTGCACGAAGTGCGCACCTGGTGTTATGGCGAGGGCGACGGGGCGGTAGGCCGCTTCGAAAGTGCACACGAAACGACCCTCGGCAGTTGGATCCGGCCGACCGAGAGCAGTGCCGCCTTGCAGGGCGACGAGGTGATGCGCAACCCCCTCTTTCGGCCCTCGGTGCTCTCCACGGGGCACTATCGCAACGCCCCCTCGGCGATGATGCTCCAAGTGGGCGACCGCGATGCAGCCGAGGAGGAGGGCGCACCCTTCGCACCACGCATCGTCTGCTATCGGGGCGAGCACCCGCTCTCCGAGGGGGAGCATTGGGGCTGGCCCGCCAACGAGGGGTGCTATCCGCTGGCGGCCTTCCACTTCGCCGGTGACGAGTCGATGGAAGGGTGGACCCTCTGCTTCGAGGACCGCGACGGACACGAGGGGCTCCACCGCTTCTATGACCGCAACCTGCGCCACGAGGTCGAGGGTGGCGAGGTGACGCTGACACTCCACCTTGCACCCCACGAAGTGGAGGCGTTGCGCCAAATGGGCGACAAGGGGCCGAACCTGTGTTCGACCTTTCGGCTGAGGAGCCCCCTCGGGGAGTTTCGGGGGATACTCACCCGTCTGGGGAGCTACGACGTAGCGCGCGGCACCATCAGTTGCACCTTCCAACGCACCGACCGATGAAGCTGACACAACACGAAGAGGGGTTGCGTCGCATCGTCGCCCGTGAGGTCGCAGGGAGCACGTCGGAAGAGGTAGTCGCACGGCTCTTTGAGGCGGGGCTCATCGACCGTCGTGCCGCCGAGGCACTCGCCATCCGTCGCCGCATCAGCGCAGCGGTGCGTCGCGGAGAGCGCACCTCACAAGCCATCCTCCACGCCGCCGAGGCCTTCTGCTGCTCCTACGAGAAGGCACGCGGCATCTATTATCGGAAAAACAACTAAACAACCACCATGAAAGCAAACATCTGCATCAAGAACGAAGCCGAGTGTTGCCACATCGACATCGAGGGCACCATCGGCGTACCCGAAGCGTGGCAGTTCGAGGAGCCCGACAGCCGTGTGGCGACCTACGAACGCTTCCGCGAAGCGGTGGCCCGCATTGCCGAAATCGAGTCTCCCGAAGTTCTCGTCACCATCCGCTCAACGGGTGGCGATGTAAACGACGCCCTGCTGATTCACGACGCCCTGCGTCAAATCAAAGGACACATCACCACACGCTGCTATGGCTACACCGCCTCGGCAGCCACCATCATCGCCCAGGCAGCCTCGGAGGGGTGCCGCGAAATCTCGGCCAACGCCCTCTACCTGATTCATCAGGCCACCTGCGCAACCGAAGGCAATGCCTCGCAGCTGGCCGAGCAGCTCGACCTGCTCGAAGCGACCGACGAACGCCTCGCCACGCTCTATGCCACCCGCTCGGGACGCACGGCCGAAGAGTTCCGCGCCCTGATGGAGGAGAACAACGGCAATGGTCGCTGGCTCTCGCCCGACGAAGCGATTGCGGCCGGTCTGGCCGACCGCATCCTCGGAAGCGACACCTCGGTCGCACCGCAGCCGCCGCAGGAGGTGCAGGAGGGTGCCGGTGAGGTGAGCGGCTGGCGACGCCTGATGCGGGCCATCGGTCTGCAAACGCTCCCCGCAACCCCCTCGTCGCAGCCCCTCCCCGAGGATCGCAACATCCTCCACTTTCAGGAGGAGGAGCGGGCTTTGCGTCGCCGTTCGACAGCCGCTGCGGCCGCCTCGCTGCAACGCATCGCCCCGACCCGCACACAACCGGTCGAGGACCCGTCGCACCACGAACCCTCGCTCTCGCCCAACGAGCGAGCCTATGCCGAAGATGCCCGCATCCTCCGCAACCGCTAATCAAACCACCCTTTTTTTTCGAACAACCCCCTAAAAATTTACGATTATGGCTTATTTGGAAACAGCAAAACAGTACACCGGCAACGATATCGAGAAAATCTTCTTCCGCCCGATGCTCACCGGCTCTTCGGCCCAGGAGTTGGGCGTGCGCGTGCTCTACAACATGCCCACCCCAACCACCGTGCAGCTCTGGGACGGCTACCGCAACGTGTTGCGCAAATACACCGACGCAGGTTGGAATGGCGGCGCAAGTGCCGCGAAGTATCAGAAGACGATTCAGATGCACCGCGTCAAGGCCGAGTTGGCCTTCTCGGCCGCCGACTACTTCTCGCTCGTCTATGAGCAAATCACGGCACGCGCCGATGTCAACCTCGACGACCTGAGCGGCACGCTGCTCGAAGAGGCCGAAACGACCCTCTTCAAACAGGCCGTGGCCGAGAACCTCCGCGCCACGATGTGGGTGGGCGACAGCAGTTCGTCGTCGGGCTTCAACA
>CAZTCM010000100.1:0-6375 GCA_964612285.1 uncultured Alistipes sp. | reverse complement strand
CCAGATGCACGAGTGGGAGAAGGCGTGCTACGAATTGGAGATATCGGAATCGTAAACATTAAGTAGACAGCATGAATAACAATCTGATTTTCGGCATTCGTCCCGTGGCCGAGGCCATCGAGTCGGGACAGCAAATCGAGAAACTCTACATCCGCAAGGGGGCAGAGGGACAGTTGATGCAGGAGCTCAAAGACCTCATCATGCGTCATCGCCTGCGCTATCAGGAGGTGCCGGTCGAGAAACTCAACCGTCTTACACGCGGCAACCACCAGGGGGTGGTGGCGCAAACGGCCCTTATCGAGTATGCAACGCTCGACGACCTGCGCGAGCGGGTGCCCGAGGATGAGACACCGCTGCTGGTGGCCTTCGACGGGGTGACAGATGTGCGTAATTTCGGTGCCATCGCCCGCTCGGCCGAGTGTGCCGGTGCGCATGGCTTGATTACGCCACTGAAAAACTCCGCTCCGGTCAATGCCGAGGCGATGCGCTCGTCGGCCGGTGCCCTGACGGCAATTCCGGTCTGCCGCGTGGGTTCGTTGCGCATGACGTTGGCGCAGTTGCAACAGGAGGGCTATCAAATTGTTGCCGCCACCGAAAAGAGCCGCAAACTGCTCTACGATGCCGATTTTCGCAAACCTACGGTGCTGGTAATGGGGGCCGAGGATACCGGCATCTCGCCTGCGGTGCTGAAACTCTGCGACGAGCAGTTGGCCATCCCGATGATTGGCCACATCGAGTCGCTCAATGTCTCGGCTGCTGCCGCCGTGCTCCTCTTCGAGGTGGTACGCCAGCGCATCGGGTAGGCCATGACCTGCATCGACCATCCGCAAATAGGTCGTGTGATGCTCCATGCGTCGCCGCGCGCACGTCGCATCACCCTCACGGTACGGCCGTCGGGGGAGGTGCGACTTACCTTTCCGTGGCAAGGGAGCGAGGCGCGTGCCCTGGCCTTCTTGGAGGAAAAGGTGGCGTGGGTGGTGCGGGCCCAACAACGCCTGGCCGCTCGTCGGGCCCAACAACCCGTGTTCGAGGCACCGGATATCGAGGCGTTGCGTCGTGCTGCCAAGGCCGATTTGCCGCAACGTATGGCGCGTCTTGCCGCTGCCACGGGCCTGCACTACACGAAACTTACCATCCGTGCCGCCCGCACGAAGTGGGGGAGCTGCTCTTCGCGCAATGCGATTTCGTTGAGCCTCTATCTGATGACCCTCCCCGAACACCTGCGCGATTTTGTCATTCTGCACGAACTTTGTCATACGGTGTATCACAACCACTCGGCACGCTTTCATGCGCTGCTCGATGGGTTGGTGGGTGGCTGCGAGAGGGCGTTGAGTCGCGAATTGCGGAGCTATGCGATTCGGTAAATCGAAATTTTTGTATCTTTGCCCCAACCATCATCCAATTAAAGACGTTGAAAAATGAAAAAAGCCTACGTTTTCCCCGGTCAGGGAGCCCAGGCTGTCGGCATGGGCAAAGACCTTTATGATAACAATGCCGAGGTGCGTGCGATGTTCGAACGCGCCAACGAGGTGCTCGGTTTCCGCATCACCGATCTGATGTTTGCCGGAACCCCCGAGGATTTGAAACAGACGAAAGTAACTCAACCGGCCGTCTTCCTCCACTCGGTGGCGATGGCCAAGGCGCTTGGTGTTGAGCCGGAGGC
Organism: uncultured Alistipes sp.; assembly: GCA_964612285.1. GTDB lineage: Bacteria > Bacteroidota > Bacteroidia > Bacteroidales > Rikenellaceae > Alistipes. The sequence continues at coordinate 4,712 of CAZTCM010000100.1, read as the reverse complement.
CGTGGCGGGACACTCGCTCGGCGAGTTCTCGGCCCTGGTTGTGGCCGGAGCCCTCTCCTTCGAGGAGGGGTTGCAGCTTGTGGCCAAGCGTGCCCAGGCGATGCAGGCGGCCTGCGAGGCGGTGCCGGGTACGATGGCCGCCGTGTTGGGCCTCTCGGACGAGGAGGTGGAGCGCATCTGCGCCGAGGTCGAGGGTGTTGTTGTGGCGGCCAACTACAACTGCCCCGGGCAGTTGGTCATCTCGGGTGAACTGTCGGCCGTGGAGGCCGCTTGTGCCAAGTGTAAGGAGGCCGGAGCACGCCGTGCACTGGTGCTGCCCGTGGGTGGCGCGTTCCACTCACCGCTGATGGAACCCGCCCGCGAGGAGCTTGCTGCAGCCATCGCCGCGGCCGATTTCCACACGCCGTGCTGCCCGATTTACCAGAATGTCGATGCAGCGCCGCACACCGACCCCGCAGAGATTAAGCAGCTGTTGATTGCCCAACTGACGGCGCCGGTGCGCTGGACGCAGATTGTGCGCCGCATGGTGGAGGATGGCTTTGCCGACTTCACGGAGTTGGGCCCGGGTACGGTGTTGCAGGGGCTGATTCGCAAGGTGTCGGCCGAGGTGTCGGTAGAGTCGCACTCGACCTTGTAGAAGGCACGATAAGTCGTAAAAAACTGACATTGCACTGCGTAATGTCAGTTTTTTACGCTTTGCTTGTCGATTCCGAAAAAAAAGCTATATCTTTATGGGCGGTTAGTTGGTCTAATCGTCTATTTTTTTTATTCTAAAACCGTGTGCTTATGGGGTACGATGACAAGTATCTCGCGCCGGAGTTGTGCGTGATGACAATTTTAGTGGAACAGGGATTTGCGGGTTCGACCGGTGATGATTCCAATGTGCAGGACCCTGATGTAAACAATCCAATGGAATGGTAGTTATGAAGCGCATTTACCTTTTGTGCATGGCGGCAACGCTGTTTGCAGCCTGTACGCAGGACCGCACCGAGGATGTGGACCTGAGCGGAAAGAAGATTTATGTCTCGATTGAGCAAAACGCAACTCAACGATAAGACGCAGACCGTGTGGACGGCCGGTGATCAAGTTGCTACGTTCCATCAAACGGAGGGTGCAGAAATATATCTGTTCGATGGTAAGACAGGCGATCGAAATGGGTCGTTTACTTATCAAGGAACCTATATTGATTCCAATCAAACTCCGATTGATCTCAGTGACTACAATATCGAAGGTTATTATGCCCTTTATCCAGCCTCGGCATTTGCGAGTTATGGAACTGTTTCCGGTGCGTTTGCTCTTGTTGCTTCTCTTGCCCACCAGTTTGACTATGTGGAGCATAGTTATGGACTGCAAGCCAATACGATGCTTGGAACTAGTACGGATGGAGAGCATTACACATTCAAGAATCTGCATGGCTATTTGCAATTGAGTCTGACGGGTGACCGAAAAGTACAATCGGTGAGTGTGCAAAGCAATAGCGGACAATATATAGCGGGCAATCATTACTTTACGTTGTCCGATGTGGATGTATGGAATTGGTATGCAAGTGTGACTGATACGCAACAAATTAATTGTGGCGATGAGGGTGTTCTGCTTTCGGACATGCCGACCGATTTCTATTTCGTATTGCCGCCAATGACCCTGAATGGTGGTATCACCGTGACAATTACCTTCACCGATGGCTCGTTGTATCAAAAAAGTACGTCGAAGTCGATTCCCATCGTACGCAATACGATTCAGCGGATGGCCGTGATTGATACCTCGGTAGATCCCTATACGCAGAAGATTTACATCTATCATACGGGAACCACCGTAGCCGGACCGATGTTGGGTGGTGCAAGCTCAATGGCTGCGCAAATCAGTTGGGGCGATGGGAACTATTCGTTGCTCAACGAACTCACGAGTTACGACTATACGGATGGTGAGGAGTCGCATGTCGTCACCGTCAAAGCAGTCGATGCCGCCTCGGTGACGTTGTCCAATTGTGCAGGCGTGACAAAACTCGATTTGTCGAACTTTTAATCGGATTTAGCGTATGAAAAAGATACTTTTCTCAATAGTCAGTCTGCTGGTGGTGTGGGGACTTTCGGCTGCACCAATCAGCGAAGAGTAGGCACGAAAAATTGCTGCCGATTTCTTTGCCCAAGGAGGCCGTTCGGCAACGGCGCAACTTACGTTGGTGTGGGACGGTGAGGATGTGCAGCAGATGGCGGGTGGTCGCTCGGCCACAACTTCCGACGAGGCGTTGCTCTACATCTACAACCGTGGTACGACGGGTTTTGTGATTGTTGCCGGTGACGACCGGATGGCTCGACCGGTCATCGCCTATTCGCACGAGCGTGCCTTTGAGGTGGATAAGTTGGCTCCGGCAACGCGGAATATCCTCGATGCGTGGGCAAAGCAGGTGGCAGCAGCCAATAGCAACAACATGCGCTCGACCTCGCGCAGTATTGACTATGGCTCCGATATTTGCAAATATAGCACGGCGTTATGGGATCAAAGCGAACCCTACAATCGCGAAACTTACATGATTGACGGCAACCATTGCCTGACGGGGTGTGTGGCGACAGCAATGGCGATTATTGCCTATTACCACAAATATCCCGAAAAGGGTGTAGGTACTACGTCTGAATATACCTATGAGGATAGCAATGGGAATTCACATACGGTTGAGGCGAATGAGTTGGGGTGCACTTACGACTATGCCAATATGTTGAGTGTCTATTCGATGGACTACACCGACACCCAGGCCAATGCGGTTGCCGCTCTGATGAAGGATATGGGTACCTCGGTGCAGATGGGTTATGGTCTTTATGAGTCGTGGGCCTACTTTGCACCGGTGGCGACCGCCATGATTAACCACTTCGGCTACTCGAAACAGACGCTCATTAAAACCGAACACGGATACACCTATGACGAGTGGGTCGCTGCGCTGCAACAGAATCTGGTGAATTGTGGCCCAACCTTTATGGGCGCGCAAAACAATCAAGGGGGGCACGCCTTTGTTTTGGAGGGTTGCACGACTGCGGGTTATTTCTATGTGAACTATGGTTGGAGTGGTTATGGAAATGGCTGTTATTTGCTGCCTGATTTCGAGTACTACCGCGATCAAACGGTACTTTTCAATATGGTACCCGACCCGAATGGCACCTCAACCTATCAAGATTATTTGGAATTGCTTACGGTGTCGAATTACTATCGTGGATTGCGTTCCATTGCGACCGAGTATAAGAGCGGGGAGCGATTTGGACTCTATATTGGTGGTGTTCATAATATGGGAAACACCTCCTTTACGGGCACGGTCCGCCTTGCTTTGTGTGATAAGAGTGGTGCCGTAAAAGAGACGTTGAATGATTGGAGCGTTGAAGATTTGGGCCGACAATATTACATACAGGATAGTGGTTATATTACATTTACCTCTACATTGGCCACGGGCGACCGTCTGCGTCTGCTCTACAAGGGCCAATATTCGGGAGGTGAATGGCACTGGGCAAAAGCGGCCGATGCGAATGCCGTGAGCGAAATCATTCTAGTGGCTACCCCCGAAGAGGTGGCCGAGCGTTTGGAGGTTCGCTATTCGAAGGAGACCAATACCTTCGATTTCAACTCCAAACTCGCCATTCAATACACGGTGACCAACGGGCAGGGCTCTGAGGTGGCCTCGGGAGCCGTGGCCTCCTACACAACCACCTCGATTGACACCTCATCGTTCGAGAGCGGCGAGTATACCTTCTCGTTCGCTTCGGGAGGTGAGCCCTATCGGTTGATTGTGGCCTTTTAGGGGATGCTAATTTCGCGGTATCGCGCCACCCGATCGTAGGTATCGGGTGGCGCGGACTGTTTTTGTGGGGGAAATGACCAAAAATCGGATTATTTATTAAATTTTTTTGTTTAATTTGTGAAATAATTTCTATATTTGCATAGTTAGTGAACCGAATTAGCAAAAAACAATGACCTCTCTTACCGAATTTTTCGTCAAACACGAAGACGAAACATTGAAGGGTGTATCCCATAAAAATAGCATCATCAAGCGCAACATCATCGCGCACATGGCTGTCAATGGCGAGTGTACGCTCTCCGAGTTGACCAAAGAGCTACACATCAGTGTGCCGACCATCACCAAGCTGGTACAGGAGCTCGTTGAGGAGAACATCGTGACCGACCTGGGTAAGGTCGAGACCCCCGGCGGTCGCCGTCCCAACATCTTCGGCCTGGCCAGCTCGGCCATCTACTTTGCCGGTGTCTATGTCGGCCGCGATAACATGCGCTTTGTAATCACCGACCTGCAAAACAACATCATCGTCGAGCACAGCGATGCCTCGTTCGAGTTGCAGGACCGCCCGCAGTGCTTCGAGCGCATCTGCGCCAATATCGAAAACTTCATCGCAACGTGCGGTATCGAGCGCGACAAGATTCTCGGAATGGGTGTCTGCATGGTGGGCCGTGTCAATCCCGATACGGGCCGCAGCTACAAATATTTCACCACCTCGGAGCAGTCGCTGTGCCAGATTCTTGAAGAGCGCATCGGCATCCATGTGTTGATTGAGAACGATACCCGCGCCCGCTGCTATGCCGAGTACACCTGCGGCAAGTCGAAGAGCGAGAGCAATGTGCTCTACCTCCACCTGGGCCGCGGCGTAGCCATCGGTATCGTGGTGGATGGCAAACTCTACTACGGCAAGAGTGGTTTTGCCGGCGAGTTTGGCCACATC
>CAZTCM010000099.1:0-6401 GCA_964612285.1 uncultured Alistipes sp. | reverse complement strand
CCTGCGGCTTCACTACCCAGCGTTTTTCTATAGGCATAAGCGATACTATTTATATATTTTAACATTTAATAATTCACTTAAATGGTTTGTCATGAGGGCTTTCACCTCCTCCATCGGGACTTTTTGCCCCAACTCCTTCTCAATCGACGTCACCCCGCGGTCGGTAAATCCGCACGGATTGATGCGCGAAAACCATTCGAGGTCGGTCGATACATTGAGCCCAAAGCCGTGCATCGTTACAAAACGTGAACTACGCACGCCTATTGCGCAAATTTTACGCGGTCGGCTGCTCTGGCCATCGAGCCAAACACCCGAAGCGCCGGACACACGTCCTGCCACGATGCCATAATGGGCCACCGTGCGGATGGCAGCCTCCTCCAACACTTCGATGTAGGTGCGCAGCCCGATGCCGAGCATCTCTAAATCGAGAATCGGATAACCTACCAACTGTCCGGGGCCGTGGAAGGTGATGTCACCCCCGCGGTCGATGTGAAAGAACGTCGCGCCCAGGCTTTCAAGCCAAGCCTGCGGCACCAGCAGATTGCCCTGCTTGCCGCTCTTGCCCAGCGTGTAGACCGGCGGGTGCTCGACGAGGAGCAACGAGCCGACCTGCTCCGAGGATGCGTGTGCCGCCTTACGAGCCAGCAGCGCATCGAAGAGTTCCTGTTGCAGATGCCAACAGGCTTCGTACTCCATCGTGCCGAGGTCTCGATATTCGACGTACATTCGTTTATCCTCTTTTCACACTGTTCAACGCCTCTTCGGCCAGGTAGGAGGAGCGAACCAGCGGCGCCGAAGCGCAATAGCTGAAACCCATCTCCAAGGCCTTCGTGCGGTACCATTCGAACTTTTCGGGAGTGATATACGCCGCGACGGGGTAGTGCTCCAAAGAGGGTCGAAGGTACTGCCCGAGGGTTACGATCTGCACCCCTGCCTCACGCAGGTCGCGCAGCGTCTGCAACACCTCGTCGTCCGTCTCACCCAGACCCACCATCACGCCACTCTTGGTCACGGCACCCTGCTCGTGCAGGTAGCGCAACGTGTCCAGACTGGTACGATACTTGGCACGCGAGCGCACCACGGGGGTCAGTCGTTCGACGGTTTCGATGTTGTGACCGACAATGTCGGCCTTCGACGCCAACACCACATCCAGGAGCGGTGCTTTGGCATCGAAATCGGGAATAAGGAGCTCTATTGCGGCTTCGGGATTCTCTCGGCGAACAGCCTCGACAGTTGCGGCCCAATGGGCAGCACCTCCATCTTCGAGGTCGTCACGCGTTACAGAGGTCAAGACCACATACTTCAATTGCATGAGGCGTACACTTTCGGCTACGCGTTGCGGCTCTTCGGCCACCGGTGCCAACGGACGACCGGTCTGTGTGGCACAGAAACGGCATCCCCGCGTACAAATCTCGCCCAGAATCATGAAGGTGGCGGTTCGGCGGCTCCAACAATCGGCCTGATTTGGACAGCGTCCGCTGCTGCAAATCGTGTGCAGATGGTGCTCTTCGACAATGCGTCGCACCGCCGCATAATCGGCCGTACGATGCAGTCGGATTTTGAGCCAATCCGGTTTTGCGACACCTCTTACCTGGTCATACAACTTCGGCATTTAAGATTACTTTTTCCCAATTGATGCAAAAATAGGAAAAATGTTTTGATTTTCGCTATAATCCGCCCATAAATTCACAAAAATGCCTATTTTTTTCATTTTTTGAAGCTCGGTGGTGTTTTTTCCGCGCTCCAAAAGAGAGCCTAATACACCCCCATTGAAGACAAAAAAGAGGGCCTGTCTAACAAGTCCTCAAAAATGAAAATCACCCCCGCCAGAAGCTCTTCTAGCGGGGGTGAAATCGTTAAAATTAGACTTGTTAGACAGCCTCTCCCCCTTCTAACTAAACTTAATTAATAACCCGGGTTCTGATACTCGGCTGCATTTTCGATATTAGCAAGCATCCAAACCGGAATAGGACGAACATAGTGCTTCGTCTTATCGAACTCCTTAATTTGCGGATTGCACATCGGCAGACGGCTCTCGAAGGCACGGAAACGCTTCAGTGTGAACCAACGCATCCACTCACCGCACATCTCACGAGCATACTCATCGAGCAGGAAGTCTTGCGTAATCTGCGAAGCCGAAACTTTCAACTCGTCACCAAAGCCCTCGGTAGCACGCTTGCGCAGCTGGCTCAGACGCTCGGCAGCCTTGGCATTGTTGCCCAAACGCCAATGCGCCTCGGCCGAAAGCAGGTAGGTCTCACCCAAGCGCAGGATGATACAGTCGGCACCCGAATAGGGCTTCGAAGCGTTCGAGCCTGCGTAAAGCGACGGAGTGTCAAACTTCTTCAAACTGGGATAGAACTTACCCGGATCCGAGATGTCCTTGTAGTTATCCTCGATGTTGCAGATTGCGTAGGGAACGGCATCACGCTCGGCCTGCGTATAGGTCTCGCGCGAAATGTAGATGGCCAATTCGCCCAAACCAATGTTGTACGAAGCATTACCAACACGTTTTGCGTCCAAACCATAACGAGCAGCATCGGTTTCCGTCCAAGTGTAGGCCAAACCATCTGCCGTGTTCGCCTTGTTGATGTAGTACTTATCTTGGAAGAAGGCCTCATAGCGCATATCGCCCTCCTCAAACAAGTCAATCAGGTATTTGCTGGGCTGCATGTAGTCGTTACCCTTGGCCAGCTTCGGAACGGCCACACCATTTACAGTTGTGTTGTAAGAAGCCTGCATACCATCCAGATAGAGACCTTTATTGTTCGCATTGAACGCGCTGAAATGCTTCCAAACACGGTTGTAATAGTTACCACGCGGGTTCAGTGCCTGTGTCATCGAGTGGCAGACAACAAACAACGCCTCTTCGTTGCTCTTGTTATTGTTCTCATCGAAAACCTCGTTCACGTCGTCGTAAAGACGCACGTCGAGCGAAGCGGCATTGTCAATCAGATAGTCGGCAGCCACCTGAGCCTTGCCGTAGAGCTCCTTGGCAAGTTCCGTCGAGATGGCATCGGCATGACCCAACCCGTCGGTGTACGAAGCATAGGTCAAACAAGCCTTGGCATAGAGGCTGTAAGCAGCGGCACGCTTCACATGGCCATAAACAGCGTGCGAAACAGGCAGGTACTGCATAGCGAACTCCAAATCGGGGAGAATCACCTCGTAAAAAGCATTTACCTTGCTGCATTCCAGCACCTTTTTCACCTCGGTTGTCGGGGTCGTAGCGAGGTACTTACCACCGTACTGCTCCACGATGTGGTAGAGCGAGTGTGCACGCAGGAAGTGTGCCTCGGCCACCAACGCGTTCACCTCGTCTTGGCTCAGCCCCGTCACCTTGTTGGCATACTCAATGGCAGCATTACAGGTGTTGAGCGTGGCATAGAACGACGAATAGGCCTCACCTAACAGACCCGAGAAGTCGCCACTATACAACTGCAAGCGGCTCCAGTTACCATTCGAGCCGTCGCGCGAATCCTGCCAAATATCGGTACCTCCCTCGGCGTTCACGACAAAGGTATCCTCTGCCTGACCGTAGGTGATACGGATGAAGTCGTAGTAGCAGGCATTGATCAATTTCTGATAACCGGCGGCCGTTTTCCAATCCGCATCCGTTGTGCCACCCGAGGGATTCTCCTCATCGAGGCTGCAAGCGCACATCAGCAGGCCGGCAATAATTGCAAATATCTTTAAGTATTTCATAGTAATTCCTCCTCAATTTTAGAATGAAAGATTAACACCGAATACATACTGACGCGACAGCGGTGCATAGTCGTCGTTACCACCCTTCTCGGGATCATAGTTCTCCAAATAGTCGCACTTGGTATGGATGAACGGATTGTCGGCCGTGAAGTAAACACGCAGCTTCTCAACACCCAGCTTCTTCAAATGTTTCTTCGGCACGGTGTAACCGAGCGAAATGGTCTTGATCTTCCAGTACGAACCGTCGTAGTAGTCGATTGTGTTCTGATAGTCCACCTGACCCGAAGCCTCGGCATTCGGACGAGGATAGCGGGCGTTTTGATGCTCGGGAGTCCAGTAGTCGCAAATTGCGGGCGAAGGATTGATACCGTCGGCACGATACCAACCGGTGATACCGTAGTACATCGTGTAGTCCCAACGTGCAATCAAGAGGACGTTCAGGTCGAAGTTCTTGTACGAGAAGTTGTTCGACCAGCTGCCCGTCCACTTCGGCGTCGAGCTGCCAATAATCTGGTAGTCGTTTTGGTTCAGGGTGCCATCACCATCATCGTACACGCGTACATCACCCGGCTTCTGACCAAACTTGGCAGCCTCGTCCGCCTCATCCGTACCCCAAATACCCATGTATTTGTAACCGTAGTAGGTGTGAATCGGCTCACCCTTGATTAGGTAGTAGTCGTTGTACTGCAACGGATCCTGACTCGTGGTTTTCAAAACCTCCTCCTTGTTCGTGGCGAAAGTAACCGTACTATTCCACTTAAACGGCCCGGTCAGAATGCGGCCATTCACCGTGAATTCAAGACCCGTGTTGCGCGTTTCACCAATATTCGACCAAATCTTGAAATTGCTGCTTGCATAACCACCCAAAGCATGGGGAAGACCCTGCTCGTAGAGCAAATCCTTCGTATCGGTGCGATACCAGTCAGCCGTGATACTCAAGCGGTCTTTCCACAAGCCCAAATCAACACCGATGTTCCACGAGTAGGATTTCTCCCAACCCAAGTTCGGGTTCGCAATGTTGCCTGCATAGCCACTGAACGGTACTGAAGTCTCTTGGAAACCAAACACACCCAAACGAGCTACGGCCTGCGTACCGTAAGCCGATACGGCGGCGTTACCCGTTACACCATACGATGCACGAAGCTTCAAATTCGACACCGTTTTTTGGTTCTGCATAAAACCTTCGTCCGAGATGCGCCAAGCAACAGCAGCTGCGGGGAACGAATCCCAACGGTTGTCCTCCGACAACACCGAAGCGCCATCCCAACGGTTGCTCAACGTCAAAAGATACTTTCCTTTGTACGAATAATTCAGACGTGCCACATACGACATCATCTGCGTACCAACAAAGCTCGAAGAAACGGTCGGCGTACCCGTACCGGCACCAAGGCTGTGATATTCATACGAGTTCGAGTCAAAGCCATAAGCCGTAGCTTCGACGCGCTCCGTGCGATCCTTCGACCACTCGGTAACACCCGTTACGGTGAAGTTGTGGTCGTCGGCTACCGTGAAGTTGTAGGTCAAGATGTTCTGCCACTTGTAGTCATAGCTCAAAGCGTTGGGGATACGAGCCGTTGTACCGGTCTGCAAGCCTTCCCACGATTTGGGACCAATATAGACACCTTGTTTCGTGTTGCGGAAATAACCTCCCAATACCGAACGGAAGGTCAGACCCTCAATCGGCGTCACCTCGACATAGACCTGCGGAGCAAGGCTCAATGTCTTCACATTGTTCACATACTGACCAATGCCCGTATCGGCAATCGGCGACATATAAGCCGTATTGCCGGCAACCGGATAGGCATTCACATCACCCGTCTCACCATAAGGCTCACCCAGCGGCGGCGTGCAGAGGATACGGTTCCACACCCTGCTGTAACGCTTATCGTTGTCCTGCCACATACCATAGATGTTCGTACCATACTTCAACCAACGCGTCGGCGTGAAGTCCACCTTCGAGCGGATCGAGTAGCGCGTCAGCTCGTCATCGGGCAACTGACCCTCGACATTGTAGTAACCCAGCGAGAAGAACGAACTTACGCGGTTGTTGGCATACGAAGTGCTGATGTTGTAGCTCTGCGTCTGACCGGTGCGCGTAGCCTCATCAGCCCAGTCAATCCACTGGTTGTTATCAACAAGCGCCTGAATATCCGAGGGGAAGAGCGTTGCATCATCAGCCGAACTCTTCCAATCGCCCGTTGTGCGCAAAGCCTCGCGACGGAACTCCTTATAAGCCTCACCCGTATTCAACTCGGGGAATTTAGAGGGAACATTCCAACCAAAATAGGCATCCAAATTCACCGAGAACTTGTCCTTTTGCGGATTCTTTGTCGAGATAATCACAACACCATTGGCACCGGCCGAACCATAGATAGCCGTCGACGAGGCATCCTTCAACACCTCGATCGAGGCAATATCGTTCGGGTTCAACTCGTCAAACGAACCCTCCATACCATCGATGATGAAAAGCGGCTCGTTGGTGGCATTCACCGAGCGGTTACCGCGCAGGCTCATATTCATCGAGGCACCGACATCACCGTTGCTACGCGTAATATCGAAACCGGCTACCTGACCCTGAATGGCCTCCATGACGTTGCTCGTCGGTGTGCGAGCGATATCCTCGGCCTTGATCGAAGCGACCGCACCCGTCAGGTCGCGCTTCTTCACCGTACCGTAACCGATAACGACTACGTCGT
>CAZTCM010000098.1:0-6470 GCA_964612285.1 uncultured Alistipes sp. | reverse complement strand
AACATACCTTGCCATGTTCCTGCGAACATCAAGTTTGAAGCGGCTCCATTTATTTCGAGCGGCTTTTGGCGACGCAACGCCGCTGCCCATTGCCATTTGGTACGACGACATAGCCGCGGCTGCCGACTGCCGCGTGCCGCGATGTATGGTGGGAGCTGTTCGCAAGGTCTGCGACGGAGAGCCTCTGACCCTCACGGCTGAAAATGTGCAGTGCGGCGGAGGTGGGCTTTATACCGCTTTTCATCCGATGCCCGAGCGAGTGCCCCTTTTTGTTTCCGAGGTCGAGCACTATAAACGTACGCCCGAAATGGTGTGCGACTACATTGCGGGAATGGGTATAGAGCCCGCCGAACGCCCCTTCTTGAACTTTGTGCGAGTTGATCGGATGGCGAGTTGGGAGAGGGTTGAGGCGGTCCTGTTCTTCGCTACGCCCGATATCTTGTCGGGTCTTTGCACCTGGGCCTTTTACGATAGTAACGCCTCGGATACGGTCGTCACTCCCTTTGCCTCGGGATGTGCGGGTGCCGTTACCTTTGCTACCGCCGAGAATCGCAAAGGCGGTAAGCGCTGTTTTTGGGGGATGCTCGACCCTTCGGCGCGCCCTTTGGTGCCGAAACACGAATTGACCTTTGCCGTGCCGATGAGTCGCTTTGCCCAGATGCTCGACACGATGGGCGACTCGGCCCTCTACCACAAAGCTTTCTCGGTGGTACGTCGTCGCATCAATGGCGAGATAGGGTAGCGTGCTTTTTGCCGAAAGAAGGCCGCTTTTTTGTGCATTTTACAAAAAGATTTGTAACTTTGTTGGAGATAGCCGTTATGCTGTTTTTTTTTGAGGTTGCAAACCATGGATGCACTGTTGCCGATTCGCGAAAAAGTATTGCGAGCCACCGAGATTACCGAATTTCAACGACGGGTCTATCTGGCGCTGTTGGAGGTGCCGCGGGGACAAACCATCACCTATGGCGAGCTGGCGCGGCGTATCGGTTGCCGCAGTGCGCAGGCTGTCGGACAGGCGCTTCGACGCAACCCTTTCGCCCCCGAGGTGCCGTGTCATCGTGTCGTGGCGGCCGATGGCTCGCTTGGGGGGTATAACGGCCGGCGCGAGGGGGAGCAACTCCTGCGCAAGCGTCAATTGTTGGATGCCGAGCAATAAAATAGGAAGAACCTATGCGACGAGTATTTGTAACAGGTGCCGGCCACGGTATTGGTCGTGCCATTGTCGAGGCTTTTGCCGCTGCGGGCGACCGCGTGGCCTTCTGCGATATTGATTCCACGCGCGGCGAGGAGGTCGCTGCAATGACGGGCGCACGCTTTTTTGCCCTCGATGTGTGCGACAAGGAGGCGTTGGAGGGGGCCGTGCAGTGCCTTCTCGACGAGTGGGGCGACCTGGATGTGATTGTGAATAATGTCGGTGTTGGCGGTTTTGAACCGATTACGGCCACTTCGGTTGAGCACTTCGAGCGAATACTCAACACCAACCTCCGCTCGGCCTTTATCACGGCGCGCCTTTTGGCCATGCATCGCGAAAAGGCGGGGGCTGTAAATCCCTATGGGCGCATCGTAAACCTCTCGTCGACGCGCTATTTGCAGAGCGAAGCGGGCACTGAGGCCTACGCCGCCTCGAAGGGAGGCATCTGGTCGATGACCCATGCCCTGGCCGTATCACTCGCTCCCTACCACATCACCGTAAACTGCATCGCTCCCGGGTGGATTCACGTCAACGAGGAGGAGTTGTTGCGCCCCGAAGACCACGCCTTTCACCTCTCGGGCAGGGTAGGCCGTGCCGAAGATATTGCCCGCACCTGCCTCTTCCTGTGCGATGAAAAGAGCGACTTTATCAACGGCCAATGCCTGACGGTCGATGGCGGCGTCACGAAGAAGATGATTTATCCCGAAGAGTAACGAATAATTTGTTAATAGCGAGAAATATATGCGAGTAGCCATCTATGGAGCCGGTTCGCTCGGCACAATTTTAGGAGCCTACATCACCCGTGCGGGCGAGAAAATCGAACTTATCAATCGCAATACGGCCCATGTCGAGGCCCTGCAAACCAGAGGAGCGCAGGTGGTTGGCACGGTGCAGTTCACGCAGCCGGTTGTGGCCTATACGCCCGATAAGATGAGCGGCACCTACGATGTTATCTTCCTGATGACCAAACAGCAACACAATGCCGAGGTGGTCACCATGTTGCAGGATTTCTTGGCAGCCGATGGGGTGCTCGTCACCTTCCAGAACGGCCTGCCCGAGGTGCAGATTGCCGAGATTCTGGGCGAGGAGCGCGTCTTGGGATGCACGGTGGCGTGGGGTGCCACGATGCAGGGCGCGGGTGTATGCGAACTGACCAGCGCCCCCGATGCCCTTTCGTTTTCGCTGGGTGCCGTCTCGACGAACCGCAATCGCCATTTCGACGCGGTGAAGCGGTTGTTGGGGCTGATGGGTACGGTCGATGTCGAGGAGAATTTCATCGGTACGCGTTGGAGCAAACTACTCATCAATGCCGCCTTCTCGGGGATGAGTGCCGTGTTGGGCTGCACCTTTGGCGAGGCGGCAGGCCCGCGCGACTCGCGTCGCATCGTGCAGGCCCTCATCAAGGAGTGCATCGACGTCTGCGCAGCGGGCGGTATCCGCATCGAACCGGTGCAGGGAAAGGATATTGTGAAGTTGCTCGATTATAAGAGCCCGCTGAAAAAGGCCTTCTCCTCGTTCATCATTCCGATAGCCATCCGCAAACATGCCAAATTGAAGGCGAGCATGCTGCAAGATCTCGAAAAGGGGAAATTGACCGAGGTCGATGCAATTAATGGCGCTGTATCGGCCTATGGCCGCAAGGTGGGGTGCCCCACGCCGATGAATGATAAAGTCGTGGAGATTATCCACCGCATCGAGCGTGGCGAACTGACCCCGTGCCGTGCCAATCTGCAATGGTTTTAGCGGGGGAGGGAGTGGCAGCCGCTGCCGACGGCCTATGCAAAGGGGGTGAGATGACGCAGGAAGTCGAGTGACACGCGGTTGAAGAACCCTTTGTTGTCGACGTTGCAGACGTGCCCCGCCCGAGGTACGATGACCATCGAGGCCCAAGCGCCCCCTTGTGCCGCGACGAGTTGTACCTGTGGCAGGAAGAGATAGTCATCCTGGCCCATCAGGTAGAGGGTCGGGATGGCGATACGCTCGGCAAAGAGGGCCTTGATGCGGCTGTTGAGCTGGTCGCCCAACGTGAGCCAGCGCAGGAAGTTGTCGAACGAGAGCCGCTTGGCGTTGCGCAGGAAGAGGTGCATCGAGTGGCCGTAGCGACGCTGCGGAATGATGGCCTTGGCGATGAACCACTTCAAGAGGCGGTAGGGAACGATGTGTTTCGTGCAGTCGGCCACGCGCAACAAGACGCGCGACTCCCAACTCAGTTCGGTGACGGCTCCGGCCAACACCATCGACTCGACCCGCTCGGGGTGCAGGTCGGCCAACACGCGCACGACGATGCTCCCCAACGAGAGTCCCATGTAGTGAGCCTTCGTGATGCCGAGGTGGTCGACCACCTCCATCACCTGCTCGGCGGCTGTCTCAAAGTCGAATTTTTGGTTCAGAATCTGCAAGACCGACGACTCGCCATGGCCCACTAAGTCGATGAGCAGGAGGTTGAAGTGGCGCGAAAAGTCGCCCACCTGACGATACCACACCTCGCTACTGCCGCCGGCGCCGTGCAGCATCACCACCCAGGGGGTCATCGCATTGTGTTTCTGAAAGGTCTTGTAGTGGAGCATAATCGGGTGCAAATGTAGTATTTTTTTCGTAAACCCGCAAAACCTCCCATTTTGGAATGCCCCTTCACAATTTTGTCTGTTGCATTTTGATTTTTGAAATTTTCGGTGTATCTTCGATACCCCGATGGCAGGAATTTACTACCATATCCCCTTCTGCAAGCGGATTTGCAGCTACTGCGACTTCTATCGCACGGCGCAAATCGGCCGCCTGCCCCAACTCATCGAGGCGATGGAACGCGAAATCGAACAGCGGCGCGACTACCTGCGCGGCGAGCCGATTCGCACCCGCTATTTTGGCGGTGGCACCCCCTCGCTCTGCTCCATCGGACAGTTGCAGCAGCTGCTCACGACGACCGAAGCGACCTTCGACTGCTCGGCCGTCGAGGAGACAACCCTCGAAGCCAATCCCGACGACCTTACACCCGCCTATTTGGCGGCCTTGCGTGAAATCGGCATCGATCGCCTCTCGATAGGCATCCAATCCTTCGATGACGCATGCCTGCGCCTGATGAATCGCCGTCACACGGCGGCACAGGCCGTGCAGGTGATTAAAGAGGCTCGGGCCGCAGGGTTTGACAACCTGACCATCGACCTTATCTTCGGCATCCCGGGCTTTGGCCGCGAGGTGCTCGAAGACTCTGTCGAACAGGCGCTGGCGCTGGGAGTGCAGCACATCTCGGCATACCTTTTGACCATCGAGCCAAAGACTCGTTTTGGCACGATGCGGGCCAAGGGCGAACTGCATGAGGTGGCCGATGCAGTGTGCGAGGAGGAGTTTATGTGGCTTCGCGAACGCCTTATGGCAGCGGGCTTCGAGCACTATGAAATCTCGAATTATGCCCTTGCCGGCTTTCGGGCACGCCACAACAGCAACTATTGGCAGGGGGTGCCCTACCTCGGCATCGGGCCGGCGGCACACTCCTTTGATGGGGTGTCGCGGCAGTGGAATGTTGCCTCGGTCGAGCGCTATTTGGCGGGTGCGGAGGCCGAGTGTGAGGTGCTGACGCGGCAAAACCACATCGACGAGTACATCATGACTCGTCTGCGGACCGTTGAGGGGCTTTCGCTGGTCGATTTCGAGCAGCGCTTCGGCGCCGCGGCGCGTCATCGGCTCGAAACGGAGGCACGGCCGGAAATTGCGCACGAACGATTGATTCGGAGCGAAGAAGGGCTGTGTATCGCTCCCGAACACCTTTTGGTGTCGGATGATATAATATCCTCATTATTCGTTGAATAAACCTTGCAGAAGAAAGAGTGTCGAATATTGCCAAATTATTCTTAAAATTTTTGAAAAAATTGGAATATATAAATATATGTATTACCTTTGCGCCCGAAAAATTTCGAGTGACGAAATAACAACAACTAAACACACAATATGAGCAACACGAAAATGACTCCCGACCATCTGTTTGAGGTGAGCTGGGAGGTATGCAACAAAGTTGGCGGTATTCACACCGTCATTGCAACCAAAGCCAAGACCGCGCTGCGCAAATTCAACGATCACTATGTATTGATTGGCCCCGACTTGCAGCACGAGGGGAAAACTCCCGAGTTTGAGGAGGACGCAACGCTGCTGCGTGCCTGGCGCCAAAGTGTCTACGAGGAGGGCATCCGCATCCGCGTAGGTCGCTGGAAGATTCAGGGCGAGCCGTTGGCTGTTCTGATTGACTTCACGTCGCTCTTCGCCAAGAAGGACGAGATTCTGAAAAAATTGTGGGACGAGTACCACGTCGATTCGATTTCGGGTCAGTGGGACTACGTTGAACCGGTGCTCTTTGGTTGGGCCGCCGGTCAGGTGATTGCGTCGTATGTCAATACGTTCTGCACCGCCACGGAGAAGGTTGCCGCCCACTTCCACGAGTGGATGACGGCCGCCGGTGCCCTCTACCTGCGCTCGAATGCCCCCTACATCGCCACGCTCTTCACGACCCACGCCACGGTGATGGGCCGTTGCATTGCCGGCAACCGCCTGCCCCTCTACAACGATTTGACGAAGTTCAACGCCGATGACCTGGCTCGTCAGTTCAACGTGATGGCCAAGCATTCGATTGAGAAGATGGCTGCTACCTACACCGATTCGTTCCTGACGGTCAGCGACATCACGGCCAACGAGTGCAAATACCTCATCGGTCGCGAGCCCGACGGCGTAACGCCCAACGGCTTTGAGAACGACATCGTATGGAGTGGCAAGGAGTTCGACAAGAAGCGCAAGGAGGCTCGCAAGACGATGATTGAGGTGGCCGAGGCCTGCCTGGGTCACAAGTTTGCGACCGAGCCGCTGATTGTCGGCACGAGCGGTCGCTACGAGTTCCGCAACAAGGGCCTTGACCTCTTCATCGAATCGCTCAAACGTCTGGCCGCTTCGGATCAGTTGCAGCGTGAGGTGTTGGCCTACATCACGGTGCCGGCAGCCAACTGCGGTGCCCGCCAAGATTTGCAGGCACATCTGGCCGATGCAAAGAATCCGATTGACCAGAGCCAATACAAATATTCGACCCACCGCTTGGAGTACCAGTCGACCGACCAGGTGGTCAATGCGCTGAGTGGCTCGATTCTGACGACCGAGCACTCGAAGGTGAAGGTGATTTTCGTGCCGACCTACCTCAATGCCGAGGATGGCATCTTCAACAAGCACTACTACGAGCTGTTGGTGGGCATGGATGTGACGGTCTTCCCGTCGTACTACGAGCCGTGGGGCTACACGCCGCTCG
>CAZTCM010000097.1:0-6650 GCA_964612285.1 uncultured Alistipes sp. | reverse complement strand
GCTCAGACTTACCCTAACTGGGAGATGATAATTATAGATGATTGTTCAAAGGACAACTCTGCACAGATAATAAAAGAATATGTTGCAAAAGATTCGAGAATAAAATATCTCAAAACAGATAAACCTTCTGGTAGTCCGACATTGCCCCGCAACATGGGTATTAAGAATGCTAAAGGTAGATTTATTGCATTCTTAGACTCTGATGACATATACCTACCGAATAAATTGGAAAACCAACTAAAATGTTTTGGTGACAATGTAGGTATAGTCTTCTCGAATTATGAAAAGATTAGTTTTGACGGGGTTCGCAACAATCGTCTCATTATTGCACCCAGCATTGTCATGTACAACAAGCTACTTCAAAGTAATTATATAGGCTGTTGCACAATGATGTATGATGCTAGAAAGACAGGGTTAATGCAGTTTAAGAATGTTGGTCAAGAAGATTATGTGTTTGCTCTTGAAATCCTTAAAAAGGGATATGTTGCCATGAACACCAACAGCGTTGAAGCCCTATATCGCATAGTGGATAATTCTCGTTCAGCTCAAAAGTTAGAGATGGCTAAACACCAATGGAATGTTTTGCGAGACATTGAGAAGTTGTCCTTTATTAACGCCTTATATTATTTTTGCCATTATGCAATAAAAGGTGTTATGAAATTCATCAAATAAAAGTACCTTTGAGTAACAATCTTTTTCATTTTCTACAAACATACATAGGCAATTCTATAAGAAATCGTTCGGCCTCAAATCACAATGAATGGATTGACATCTTCAAGATGTCGTCTAGTCAAGGTGTATTGGCTATCGCTTGGGATGAGGTGACGAAGTTGCCAATCGAACAACTGCCACAGAGAAACCTGAAATTGCAGTGGGTATTGAGAGCCGAGCAGATTGAGAAGCGATATCGCAAGCAGTCGGCGTTGGCGAGCGAGTTGGCGCAGATATACAGCGAGCAAGGCATCAAGGTAATCGTACTCAAGGGGTTGGCTATAAGCGGTTATTATCCCACGCCCGAGCATCGCGAGTGTGGCGACTTAGATTGTTTTCTTGTCAAATCAGACAACACGCAACAGGGCAATGCCCTTGCAATAAATGCCGAGGGAAGGCCCATATCATGTTACGACGAGGGCAACAAGATGGCCAAGGACGCAGGGGCAGATGTGAAAGTTGGTTTTTATAAGCACTCGCATATTCACTATAAGGGCCTTATGGTCGAGAACCATGCCTTCTGTACTGCCGTGCGTGGCTATCGCGATAGAAAGGAGCTCGAGCGACACCTGCAAAAGCTTCTTGTTGAGAAGCCTCTCACACGCATTGGCGATAGTTATTTGTATAGACCTTGTGCTGATTTCAATGCATTGTTTCTCACGGCTCACAGCTTCGGGCACTTCCTCACGGAGGGCATTAAACTCCGCCATGTTCTCGATTGGGTATATCTACTTAAAGCCGAACAAAATAATATCGATTGGAAGTCGTTCTATTCGTGGTGCGACAAAATGCACTACACCAAGTTTGCTGATGCGCTTACGGCAATATCCGTTAAGTATCTCGGTCTGACCATCACAAACAGCGAGATACATCAGCACAGCGACCTTGCCGACAAGGTGCTTGCCGACATTATGAATAGCAATCGTTCTATTCACAACACGGGAGCTTCGAAGTTCAAAAAGCGCCTGATGATTATTCGCAATCATATAATTGGCGGTTGGAAATACCGCGAGTTATACGAGAAGTCGGTATTTGTTGACACAATGAGGATGATTTTAGCATTTTTTATTGAAAGAAATCCGAAAATATAGCAATAAAATATAGAAAAAGGGGTTGTATAAGAAATTCAGTTTATTAATAAATAGCTATGAAAGGCATTGTATTGGCCGGAGGCAGTGGTACGCGGCTCTATCCGATTACGAAGGGGGTGAGCAAGCAGTTGCTGCCTATCTATGACAAGCCGATGGTCTATTATCCCATCTCGGTGTTGATGTTGGCCGGTATTCGTGAGATTCTGATTATCTCGACACCGCACGACCTGCCCGGATTCAAGCGTCTGCTGGGCGACGGTAGTGATTATGGCGTGCATTTCGAATATGCCGAGCAATCTTCGCCGAAAGGTCTTGCCGAGGCGCTGATTATCGGCAAGGAGTTTATTGGCGAAGAGGATGTTTGTTTGGTGTTGGGCGACAATATCTTTTACGGACAGGGTTTTACCGGCATGTTGCTCGATGCCGTGCAACGCACGGTACGCGAGCAGGTCGCCACGCTCTTTGGATATGTGGTGCCCGACCCCGAACGCTATGGCATTGCCGAGGTAGACGCCGCGGGGCAGGTGTGCT
This sequence comes from uncultured Alistipes sp., assembly GCA_964612285.1. Classification (GTDB taxonomy): domain Bacteria; phylum Bacteroidota; class Bacteroidia; order Bacteroidales; family Rikenellaceae; genus Alistipes. The sequence goes on along the minus strand of CAZTCM010000097.1, from coordinate 4,317 downwards.
CGTTGGAGGAGAAACCCGCACAGCCTCGCTCCAACATGGCCGTTACGGGGCTCTACTTCTATCCGAATCGAGCCGTGGAGATGGCTGCGCAGTTGTCCCCTTCGGCGCGTGGCGAGTTGGAAATTACCGATCTGAATCGTCGTTTCTTGGAGGAGGGTGCGCTCTCGATGCAACCCCTCGGGCGTGGCTTTGCATGGCTCGATACGGGGACTCACGACTCGTTGGAGGAGGCTTCGGCCTTTGTACGGGTGGTCGAAAAACGCCAATCGATCAAGGTTGCCTGCCTCGAAGAGATTGCTTGGCGCAAGGGGTGGATTTCGAGCGAAGAGTTGTTGCGTCTGGCTGCTCCGATGCAGCAGAGCGACTATGGAAAGTATATGATTAAATTGGCCACACAGGGGCGATGAAGCTGACACGATGCACGATTGAGGAGGTGCTGCTCCTCGAACCGACCCGCTACGAGGATAATCGGGGCTCTTTCATGGAGAGTTTCAACGAACTGCGTTTCGTGGAACTCACGGGGTTGCACACCCGTTTTGTGCAGGATAACGAGAGCCGTTCGGTGCGAGGTGTGGTGCGGGGACTGCACTACCAGCTGCCCCCTTTCGCACAAGCCAAATTGGTGCGTGTGGTCGCAGGATGTGTGTGGGATGTGGCCGTCGATATTCGTCGTGGCAGCCCTACCTTTGGTCGTTCGGTGGTTGTGGAGCTATCGGCAGAGAATGGCCGTCAACTCTATATTCCTCAGGGGTTTGCGCATGGATTTGCGGTGTTGAGTGACGAGGCGGTCTTCCAATACAAATGCGACAACTACTACCACCCCGAGGCGGAGGGTGGCATCCGTTGGGATGATCCGAGCCTGGCCATCGAGTGGCCATTTACAACTTCCGAGGCGATTCTCTCGGAGCGTGATTTGCATCATCCGTTATTGGCTGATGCGCTACTTTTCGAATGATGAAGATTCTGGTTACGGGAGCCGATGGCCAATTGGGCCGTCATCTGCGGTGGGCAGCGGCCGATTCGGCCGATTGTTATTGTTTCACGGATTGTGCAGAACTGGATATCACCAACCGCGAGGCGGTACATCGCTATGTGGCCGATGAGCAGGTCGATATTATTGTTAACTGTGCCGCCTACACTGATGTCGAGCGTGCCGAGACGGAGGAGGAACGGGCTTATACGCTGAATGCCAAGGCGGTGGGCTATCTGGCCGAAGCGGCCAAGGAGCACGATGCGCTGCTCATCCATATCTCGACCGACTATGTCTTCATGGGCGGATGCTGCGCGATGCTGACCGAACACTCCCAACCGCACCCCATCAACGCTTATGGTCGCACGAAATTGGCCGGTGAAGAGGTTGTTCGGGCGAGCGGTTGTCACTACATAATTCTGCGCACGGCGTGGCTTTATGCTCGCGACGGACACAACTTCGTGCAGACCATTTTGCGGCGAGGAGGTGCGGGAGAGCGGCTGCGAGTGGTAAACGATCAGATAGGCTCGCCGACTTATGCCGGAGATTTGGCCGAGGCCATTGTGCAGATTATTACCCGACGCCAATTCGTGGAGGGACTCTACCACTATACCAACCTCGGAGAGTGCTCGTGGTGGGAGTTTGCCGTGGCGATTTGTTGTGAGGGGGAATGCCGGGCTGAGGTGGAGCCCTGTTCGTCGGAGGAGTATCCGACAAAGGCCCGTCGGCCGAAAAATACGGTACTCGACAAGACTAAATTTCAAACCACCTTTCAACAACAGATTCCCCATTGGCGGGAGTCGCTCAAAAAATGCTTGCATGAACTATAAGCGAAATATCGTTATCACGGGCGGTGCGGGATTCATCGGCTCGCATGTCGTGCGGTTGTTTGTGAACAAATACCCCGAGTACCGCATCATCAACCTCGACAAACTGACCTATGCCGGCAACCTTGCAAACCTCAAAGATATCGAGGAGAAGCCCAACTACAAGTTCGTCAAGATGGATATCTGCGATTTCGAGGCCCTCTGTCAGTTGATGCAACAGGAGCAGGTGGATGGCATCATTCACCTCGCGGCCGAGAGTCATGTCGACCGCTCCATCAAGGACCCCTTCACCTTTGCCCAAACCAATGTGATGGGCACCTTGTCGCTCTTGCAGACTGCCAAACTCTACTGGGAGAGTCGGCCCGAGAGGTATGAGGGCAAACGCTTCTACCACATCTCCACCGATGAGGTCTATGGTGCATTGGCGTTCAATGATGAACTGTTTACAGAGAAAACGCCCTACTCGCCGCATAGTCCATACAGTGCCAGCAAGGCATCGAGCGACCACTTTGTGCGTGCCTATCACGACACCTACGGCATGCCTACCATTGTGACCAACTGCTCGAATAACTACGGTCCTTATCAGTTCCCCGAGAAACTCATTCCGCTCTTTATCAACAATATCCGCAAGGGTAAGCCGCTGCCGGTTTATGGTAAGGGCGAGAATGTGCGCGACTGGCTCTATGTCGAGGACCACGCGCGGGCTATTGACCTGATTTTCCACGAGGGTAAGGTGGCCGAAACCTATAATATCGGCGGCTTCAACGAGTGGAAAAATATCGACCTCATTAAGGTGATGATTAAGACCGTTGACCGCCTGCTGGGCAACCCCGAGGGTCATTCGCTGGGCTTGATTACCTATATCACCGACCGTGCCGGCCACGACCTGCGCTACGCAATCGACTCGACGAAGTTGCAGCAGGAGCTCGGCTGGGAACCCTCGTTGCAATTCGAGGAGGGTATCGAGAAGACCGTCCGCTGGTACCTCGACAATGAGGAGTGGATGGACAAAATTACCTCGGGGGAGTACGAAAAGTACTACGAGGAGATGTATAAAGGGCGAGCGTAAAAGTGCCTCAGGGACTCAAAAAAAGCTTCGGAGAGGAGGGGCTCGTCGAATGAAAATAAAATAGCCTATGTCGAATAAAAAAGTCTTTGTATCGGGATGCTACGACATGCTGCACAGCGGTCATGTGGCGTTTTTTAAGGAGGCGGCGCAATACGGCGACCTCTATGTGGGTATCGGTTCGGATGCCACGGTCTATGAGTTGAAGTCGCGCAAGACCATCTGCTCGGAGCAGGAGCGTCTCTACATGGTCAAGGCGATTCGTTATGTCAAGGATGCCTATATCAATCGCGGTTCGGGTATGATGGATTTTGTCGAGACGGTCGACCGCGTCAAGCCCGATATCTTTGTGGTCAATGAGGATGGCAGTTCGGAGACGAAACGCCAATTTTGTGCCGAGCGCGGTATCGAGTATGTCGTCTTGCAGCGTGAGCCCGATGCGGGTTTGGAGGAGCGTTCGACCACCTCGATTCGCACGAAGGTGAAGTCACAGTTGCCCTATCGCCTCGATCTGGCCGGCACCTGGATCGACCAACCCTATGTGTCGAAGTATGGCGCGGGATGGGCCATTACGATCTCTTTGGAGCCGACGATCGAGTTTATGGAGCGCGGCGGGATGTCCACCTCGACGCGTAATGCGATGAAGAAACTCTGGCCCTACCACCTTCCGAACTATGACCCCGAGAAGTTGGCGAAGCTGGTCTTCTGTTTTGAGAACGAGCCGGAGAAGGATGGCCATATCTCGGGAGCGCAAGATGCCATCGGCATCTGCATTCCGGGCGTGAGCCGCCACTACTACGACAACCACTATTGGCCCGAGCGGATCGAGACGGTGCACGACGAGCAGGTGCTCTCGTGGTTGGAGGAGCATCTTTGCCTGATTCCGACCTTCCCGCGTCCGGAGGGTACGTCGGTTGTCGAGGGGGCGAAGATTGATGCAGAGGGTGTGCGCGCGCTGACGTTGGCCGCCGACCATTGCTGGGATGCGATGATGCAGCGCGACCTCGCGGCCTTTGCGGCGGCGTTCAAGGCTTCGTTCGAGGCGCAGACGGCGATGTTCCCCGCGATGTTGTCGAATGGCGTGCAGGCGTGGATTGAGCGTTACCGGGGGCAGGCCTTGGCCTGGAAGCTCTCGGGAGCCGGCGGCGGTGGTTATTTGGCGCTGGTGGTCGAGGAGATTCCCGCGGAGGCGTTGCGCATCAAGATTCGTCGTCGGGAGATGTAATCGCGTTCCGATTTAAGGCGAATGGGGTTGAAAGTGGCATGTCGGCGCTGTTTGGGGCGGCATGCGAGCACCTCGCAGGAAGATTTTTTGAAAAAAAAGGGCGAAAGGTTTTGCTTTGTGAAAAAAGTAGCCTATATTTGCAGTCCCAAACGGGAAGTTTTCCCGCAAGTGGACCTCGGGATGTAGCTCAGCCCGGTTAGAGTACACGTCTGGGGGGCGTGTTGTCGCT
>CAZTCM010000096.1:0-6737 GCA_964612285.1 uncultured Alistipes sp. | reverse complement strand
GAATTCTTCGAAAATCACTTCGTCCATCTTCGAGCCGGTGTCAATCAGTGACGTAGCGATAATCGTAAGCGAGCCGCGCTCCTCCGTATCACGCGCAGCGCCAAAGAAACGCTTGGGCTTGTGCAGGGCATTGGCATCGACACCACCCGAGAGCACCTTGCCCGAGGCAGGCTGCACCGAGTTGTAGGCACGCGCCAGACGGGTAATCGAGTCGAGGAAAATCACCACATCGTGGCCACACTCGACCATGCGCTTTGCCTTTTCGAGCACCATCTCGGCTACCTTCACATGACGCGAAGCCTGCTCGTCGAAGGTCGAAGCGACCACCTCGGCCTTCACGTTGCGGGCCATTTCGGTCACCTCCTCGGGGCGCTCGTCAATCAACAGCACAATGATATAGACCTCGGGGTGGTTGTCGGCAATGGCATTGGCAATCGACTGCAACAGCATCGTCTTACCGGTCTTGGGCTGTGCCACAATCAAGGCACGTTGTCCCTTGCCAATGGGCGAAAAGAGATCGACCACGCGCATCGAGAGGTTGTTGTGGCCATGCCCCGTCAGGCAGAATTTCTCGCTCGGGAAGAGCGGAGTCATGTATTCAAATTGTACACGGTCACGAATATGCTCCGGTTTGAGTCCGTTGATTTCATGGACATGTACCAGCGGAAAATATTTCTCGCCCTCTTTCGGCGGGCGAATCGTGCCACTCACCGTGTCACCGGCCTTCAAGCCAAAGAGTTTGATTTGCGACGGCGAGACATAGACATCATCGGGCGAATTGAGGTAGTTGTAATCGGTCGAGCGAAGGAATCCGTATCCATCGGGCATCACCTCCAAAACTCCCTCGCCGGCAATCTCTCCGGCATAGTCATCCTTCGTAATCACTTCGTCGTCGAGTGAGGGTTTTGACGCCGATTCATGCTCGGCGGCCGGTTTATGCGCAACCGCACGTTCCTCGGTCACCGTCGCCGACGCAGCCTGTTCGGGGCGCACTTTGGGTTTGCGGCCACGACGTTTGGGCTCGCGCTTTCCCTCTTGTTGAGGGGGATTCATCACCTCCGCATCACTTTTTTCGGGAGTCGGCGTTGTTTCGGTCGTCACCTCTGCCGATGCAGCCTCCGGTGTTTGCAGCTCGGGATTGGCCAGTCGCGGACGACGACCACGGCGCGGTTTATCGACGGCAGGGGTCTCCTTCGCTGCGAGTGTTTCGGGGGCCGTTTCCGGAATCGTCATCCCCGTAATGCGCTCCAACAAGGTGTGTCGTTTCAGGCGGGCATCAATACCCAACGCCTTGGCAATAGCGCGCAATTCGGGCAAACTCTTACCTTTGAGTGCTTCTAAATCTTGCATAAAATGATATGTTCGTGTTGATTGTTGTCGGTGCGTCGCACCGTAGTCGAGTAGTTTCGTCGGCAAAGATAGTGCAAAAGATGAGGTATGCAAAATCTCGGGACCTTTTTTCGCTTTTTTTCACCCCAAAACGGCAAAAACGCCCTCGCCGCAGCCCAAAAATACCAATATTTAGTGATTGTTTTTCCCGCAAAACCTTCCGACCTTTGCATCGTAAAAGTAAAACAGCCGTTTTATTGTTATTGTTTGTGTGTGAAAAAAGTCCTTTCGCGCGATGTGATTGGACTTTTTTTCGTATCTTTGCCTAAAACCAACAACAAACACCATGAAAACACGCAGTACAACTTATCAAATCGAGCAGGAGATGGCGTGGGAGAACCCCGCTCCGGGTGTAACACGCCAAGTAATGGCCTATGACGGTCAGCTGATGCTCGTCAAAGTAAAATTCGAGACCGGTGCCGTCGGTACGCCCCACACCCACTACCACTCACAAGCCTCGTATGTAGCCAGCGGTCGTTTCGAACTAACCATCGGTGACGAGAAACGCACACTCGGCCCGGGCGACGGCTACTATGTGGAGCCCGACCAGTTGCACGGTTGCGTCTGCCTCGAAGCAGGCGTGCTCATCGACACCTTCTCACCGATGCGTGCCGACTTCCTGAAATAGCTCTTCCGAAACACTCGAATGAAAAAAAATCGGTGTCGTACTCACTGCGGCACCGATTTTGTAATTGGCGGTGTGAGAACATACACACAACCGCCATGAAACGTATCTTTGCTATCTTCGCCACCGTGCTGTTGCTCATCGTCACGGCGAGCGTCATCGGACAGAAATCGAAACTCTCCCCCAAGGAGGAGCGTCGCGAACAACGCGAAAAACGCCGAGCGCAACGACTGGCCGACTACGAGCGGATGATGGACTCGCTGGTCCTCTCGCGCAACTTCCAATTCAATCCCCAGACCATGCAACGCCAACCGGCCGGTCCGATGCGCCAAATCATGAACCCCGAATTCAACATCGGCGTATGGGGTTCAGACGTAGACATCTGCATGCCCTACATCAAGGGATTCACGCCGCCCTACTATGTTACCATCTTGAATTATACGGTCCCCTCGGTCGAGGGCTACACCACCGAGCAGACCCACGAAGGGTGGATGGTCACCTTCCACACCTCGCTCTTCTCGGCATCGACCTATACCTTTACGTTCGAGATCTATTCACGCACGGGCGGAGCAACACTCACCATCAGCAACCCCTGGTATAACGCCGTGCAATATTCGGGCACCATCTCGCAGCTCTATTGAGCGCAGTAGATGAGTGCAACGGCCGAGACCGAGACACCCTCTTCGCGCCCTTCGAAACCAAGATGCTCTGTGGTCGTGGCTTTGACCGACACACAGCCATCGTCCACACCCATAGCATCGGCCAACGCGCGACGCATCCGGTCGATATGAGGGCGCAGTTTGGGACGTTGCATACGAATCGTGCAATCGACATTACCGATACGAAAACCTCGCTCGGCAAGGAGTGCCACTACGCTTCGCAACAGCTCTTTCGAGTCGATGCCTTTGTAATCGGCCGACGTATCGGGGAAATGCAATCCGATGTCCCCCAACGCAGCTGCACCCAACAGGGCATCGCAGATGGCATGAATGGCCACATCGCCATCCGAGTGAGCCACAAAACCCTTCTCATGGGGAATTTCAACACCCCCCAGCACCAATCGAAGCCCCTCCTTCAAGCAGTGCACATCGTATCCATGTCCGATTCTGAAATCCATCATCTCGCAACGCTCTATTTATTTATCATCCAAATTTCCACGAAACAACCCACTCTATTCGGGTTGTTTGGCACCCTTCTCGGCAACAAAAAAGAGGTCGAAACTCTGCTCGGAATAGCGTTCTAGGCGGTAATCCTCCATCGCAATTGCAGCCGTCGCCTCGGGAGCCGCATGCAGCAGTTTGCGCCGATTCCAACGGTTGAGCAGGTCGTAGGGACCTTGTAGCAACCAACGCGGCAGACGATGTTGCAGGTCGAAAATATCCCAACGCATCAGGCGCTCGACACTCGCACGATTGCGTTCGTAGTAGGCCATCACGCGCTCATTTCCCGTCACACCCCACGCCTCGACCTTTGCAAAGAGGGCACCAAGTAGGTTGGTCAACTCTTCGACTCGATATTCGCGTACATGCCAAGGATTGCGCGTAAGCGACATCGGAGCATTGGGTGTAGTCAATATCAACCTTCCTCCCGGGCGCAACACGCGACGAATCTCACTCACAAAGGCGACATCCTCCTCGATGTGTTCAATCACTTGGAAGGTGATGACGCAATCGAACGACTCGTCTTCATAGGGCAAAGGCGGCACGCTGGTTTGGTGGAATTCGACATTATCGGGGAGCTCGTCCGGAAGTTCAAGCGCATGTTTATCCAGGGTCACATAATGCTTTGCGTGTGGAGCAATTACCTCTATGCCATATCCCGAGCCGGTACCGATTTCCAACACATCGCCCGAGACCCGTTTAGCCGCCTCGTGGTAGGCCAACACCGAGCGTTGATAGACAAAGTTGTCGGAAGCATCGCGCGAAACGCGCTCGGCGGTTTGCAGCTTACTCATTATCGGCGGAGTTTAATTCCTTCCTCGTTCATCACAATCTCACCACTTTTAAGCAGCATCCCCACGCAACGCTTGAAGACCTTCTTGCTCATCTGCATCAGCTGCGAAACCTGCTGCGGGTCGCTGCCGTCGTGTAGGGGCAGAAAACCGCCGTTTTCGCGCAACAGCGAACGTAACACCTCGACAGACTCTTGGACCTGCGCATATCCCTGCTGTTGCAGGCTGACATCAATGCGGCCATCGTCGGTGATGCGACGCACATACCCCTTGGCACGGTCACCCACCGCCACCGGACGGAAGAGTTGATTGCGATAAATCATTCCCCAGTGACGATTGTTGATGATGACACGAAATCCGATGGGGCTCTCCGAAGCAACCAACACATCCACCTCATCACGCACCTTCACCGAGATTATCTCGTTGTCGATAAAACTTTTGAGTTTATTCGAAGCGACACAGCGCCCTGTGATATTATCTTCGTAGGCGTAGACGATGTAGCGATGGCCGGCCAAAATACCCCCTTGTTGGTTGCGGTTGGGCAGAAACAGATCTTTACCCACCAAGCCCCAATCGAGAAAAGCACCGTGTACGGTCTTATCCACCACCTTCAAAAAGGCAGCCTCGCCCACCTTGACGTGCGGGGTTTCAGTCGTAGCCACCAGGCGGTCCTCCGAATCGTGATAAACGAAGACCTCCTTCTCGTCGCCCTCTCGGTCTTCGAGCGAGGTGTAGCGATTCGGGAGGAGCACTTCGTTCTGCTCCTCATCCGTCAAATAGAGTCCGTGTTCGGTGATTCGGCTCACGGTCAGCCGGTGCATGCGTCCTGCTTTGAGCATAAGATTTGTTTTTAACACGACAAAGATACGCTTTTTTCTCGAAAAAACGGCAGTCGTTGCTTTTTCGTTTCCAAGATGTGTTGTATCTTTGCATATTCGCCCCATGCGCAAAGGTCATTCACCACGGCATGGGCCGTTTTCGCACACTATGAAACACGATTCGATTCAGATATTGGGGGCCCGCGTGCACAATTTGAAGGAGGTAGACCTGGAAATCCCGCGTCATCGCCTGGTGGTGATTACCGGATTGAGCGGCTCGGGCAAATCTTCGCTCGCCTTCGACACCATCTACGCCGAGGGCCAACGTCGTTATATGGAAACCTTGTCGGCCTATGCCCGTCACTTCGTTGGTTCGATGGAACGCCCCGATGTAGACAAAATCACCGGATTGAGCCCCGTGGTGGCCATCGAGCAGAAGACCACCAATAAAAATCCCCGTTCGACGGTCGGCACCGTCACCGAAATCAACGATTTCCTGCGTTTGCTCTTTGCCCGTGCTTCACGCGCCTACTCGCCCATCACAGGCGAACTGATGGTACACTACACCGACGAACGCATCGCCGAATTGATTCAAACGAGTTTCGAGGGGCGCAAAATCGCCCTGATGGCCCCCGTGGTCAAGGGGCGCAAAGGCCACTACCGCGAGTTGTTCGAGTCGCTGGCCAAAAAAGGATACCTCTACGCCCGCATCGACGGCGAGATTCGCGAATTTTCGGCCGGTATGCGCCTCGACCGCTACAAGACCCACACCATCGACCTTGTCGTCGATCGCCTGCGTGTCAGCGAGGAGTCGGCCGAGCGCATCATGACCTCGCTCAAAGAGGCAATGCGCCAAGGCAAAGGAACCATGTCGGTCTACGATTACGGCACTGACGAACAACGCTATTACTCGCGTCACCTCATGTGTCCCTCGACCGGTGTGGCCTTCGAGGATCCCGCCCCGCACACCTTCTCGTTCAACTCTCCCAAGGGGGCATGCCCCCATTGCAATGGTTTGGGCGAAGAGGCGGTTTTCGACCTGGAAAAAATCATTCCCAACACCAAACGCTCCATTCGCGAAGGAGCCATCGAGCCCCTCGGCAAACACCGCAACAACGTCACCTTCGCCATGTTGGAGATGCTTGCCCACCGCCACGAATTCACGCTCGACGACCCCATCGAGACCCTCTCTCCCACGGCGCTTAATGTCGTGCTCTACGGCGATTCCGAGCCTTTGACGGTCGATTTGAGCCAATTCAGCGCGCCGGCCGGCGGCGTACAGTTCCTACAATGGGAGGGCGTAGCCGGCTACATCGACCGCATGGAGGAGGAGGACACCAAGCGCGGCCAAAAGTGGCGCGGGCAGTTTCTCGTACACCGCAAATGTTCGGTTTGCGGGGGTTCACGCCTCAAAGATGAGGCGCTCCACTTCCGCATCGGCCCCCACAACATTGCCGACCTTTCCGCCATGTCGATTGCCGATTTTGCCCGTTGGATGGAGCATGTCGAGGAGCAGATGAACGCCCGCGAGCAGCAGATTGCTCGCGAGATTATCAAGGAGATACGCGAGCGAGTTCGTTTTCTGCTTGATGTAGGTTTGGGGTACCTCTCGCTCGACCGTGCCTCGCGTACCCTCTCCGGCGGCGAGAGCCAGCGCATCCGCCTTGCCACACAAATCGGTTCGAAGTTGGTCAACGTGCTCTACATCCTCGACGAGCCCTCCATTGGTCTGCATCAGCGCGACAACCAACGGCTGATTCGCAGCCTTGCCGACCTGCGCGATGCCGGCAACTCGGTCATCGTGGTTGAGCACGACGAGGAGATGATGCGTGCGGCCGATTTCATCGTCGACGTAGGCCCGCGCGCAGGCTGTGCAGGTCGGCACGGCGAATTTCACCGATCCGTTCGCCTGCCCGCGCATCGCGCGCGAGCTTAGCGAGTACTGCGATGCGCA
>CAZTCM010000095.1:0-6776 GCA_964612285.1 uncultured Alistipes sp. | reverse complement strand
ATCGACCTATGCGCAGAGCGCAGCCGACAAGATTCTGGGTGTTTACAAAGTTGAGGAGGAGGGTCGCCAGTCGAAGGTGCGCTTCACGAAGTGCGACGACGGTACCTATCAGGGTCAGATTATCTGGCTCTCCCAGCCCAACAACCCCGATGGCAGCCGTAAGATGGATGTGAAGAATCCCGACAAGACGAAGCGCAACACGCCTTCGGATCAGGTGGTCATCGTTTATGGCATCCGCTACAATGCGGCCGACAACTGCTGGGACGGCGGTAAGGTCTACAAGCCCATCAACGGCAAAACCTACAAGGTGGAGGTGTCGTTCAAGGATGCCAAGACGCTGCGCGTGAAGGGCTCGCTGGGCCCCATCAGCCTCTCGCGTTACTGGGAGAAGATTGAGTAAGCGCTCGTCTTATCTTACGAATGTGGGGCTGTCCGACCGATTGTGGTTGCGACAGCCCTATTTTTTTGCTACCTTTGTCGCATAATTGTGTTGCAGATGTCGAAAGTGTTGCATTTTATGAAGGAGTGGACCCTCCCCATCGCCATGTGTGTGGGGGTGGCATCCTATGCCCTCTACGCCTCGATACCCTGGTCGGCTGCGATACGCCACCTGGCCGCCGAGACGGTAGCGGTGATTCAGCCCTCGTTGCTCTTCATGATGCTCTTTCTGACCTTCTGCCGCATCGAGCCAAGTGCTCTGCGCGTGCGTCGCTGGCACCTGACGCTCATCGCGCTGCAACTCCTCTTTTTTGCCCTGACGGCCGGTGTGTTGGTCTGCTTTCCTACGACCGAATGGCGCCCTTTGGTCGAGAGTGCGATGTTGTGCCTTTTGTGCCCAACCGCTACGGCTGCCGCTGTTGTGACGGCCAAACTCGACGGTAGCGCCGCCTCGATTACCGCCTACACGCTGTTGATGAATCTGGCCGTGGCTCTCTCGGCGCCGTTGCTGCTGCCGTTGGCCCATCCGGCCGAGGGGTTGAGCTTCCTGCCCGCCTTTTGGGCTATCATCTCGCGCGTCTTTCCGCTGCTGATTTGTCCGCTGGCTGCCGCCTGGGTGGTGCGCCATCTGTGGCCGCGGCTCCATCGGGCGTGTGCCGATGCGGCCGGCGCTGCCTTCTACCTGTGGGCCTGCTCGTTGGCGCTGGCCATCGCCGTTACGACCAAGGCGATGGTCCACGAACATACCCATCCGCTGCTCCAACTCGGCATTGCGCTGGTTGCTCTGCTCTGCTGCGTCGTGCAATTCGGCTTTGGCCGCTGGTTCGGGGCTCGCTATGGCGAACGCATCGAGGGTGGTCAGGCCCTGGGGCAGAAGAATACGATTTTCATCATCTGGCTCGGCTACACCTTCCTTTCGCCCATCACCACCCTGGCCGGCGGTTTCTACTGCATTTGGCAGACGGTGGTCAATGGGTGGCAGCTCTACCGGAAGGGACATAAATAATCTTGAATCGCAACAATCGGTTCGGCACCTCCTTTGCAGGGGTAGGCAGAAACAATTTTTATCTTGATTTCGATGCTTACCTTATTTCTTACAGCTATGATGACAACTGCCGTTACCACCACGCCACACATCGTGGTTAAGGAGCTCCCTTATCCCTACGATGCCCTTGCGCCGGCCATCTCCGAGGAGACTTTGCGCTTTCACCACGACAAACACTATGCGGGTTATGTCGCCAAACTCAACGAACTGATTGCCAATACACCCTATGCCGAGCAGTCCCTCGAAACGATTGTCAACACCTCCGAGGGGGCGATTTTCAACAATGCCGCGCAGGCATGGAACCATGCCTTCTACTTCGACCAGTTTGCCGCTGCGCCTCAGACCGCACCGCGTGGGGCGCTGCTCGAAGCCATCAACCACAGCTTCGGCTCGTTCGAGGCGATGAAAAGCGAGATGAACAAGGCGGCCGCAGCCCTTTTTGGTTCGGGGTGGGTGTGGCTGGTCGAGGATTCGACCGGCAAACTCTCCATCCTCTCGACGCGCAATGCCGGCACCCCGATTCGCCATGGCCTGCAACCGCTGCTGGCCCTCGATGTGTGGGAGCATGCCTACTACATCGACTACCGCAATCGCCGCGCCGATGCCGTTGCTGCCGCGTGGAACCTGATTGACTGGAAAAAGATAGAGCAACGTTACAAACGCATCCGCAAATAAACAGAGAGGGTGCCCCGATAAAAATGATGGGGCACCCTCTCTGCTTGCTTGGCATGGACTTGTTAGAGGTGCTCGAGCGTGTAGAGAATCATCTTTTGGCGGATATGGCCCATGTCGTCGGGACGCATCGAGTGGTTCTGGTCGGGGTAGATCATCATGTCGTACTGCTTGCCGGCACGATTTAGGGCGCGGGCCATCTCAATCGTGTTTTGCAGGTGGACATTGTCGTCGGCCGTACCATGAATCATCAGCAGACGGGTGCGTTTGTCGTCGAGCATCCGCGCAAAGTGGATGGGGGAATTCTCGTCGTAACCGGCCGCATTGTATTGGGGCAGGTTGTTGTAAATCTCCGTGTAGATGGTGTCGTAATAACGCCACGAGGTGACCGGAGCCACGGCGATGGCCATCTTGAAGAGTCCCAACCCCTTCAATGCGCACCCCAGGGCCATAAAGCCGCCATACGACCAGCCGTAGATGCCGATGCGCTCGCTGTCGACATAGCTCTGATTGGCCAAATAACGGGCAAACGAGAGCTGGTCCTCGACCTCCAAGGCCCCCAGGCGGCCATAGGTCTGCTTCTTGAACTGCTCGCCACGGAAACCCGTGCCACGGCCGTCGACGCAGGCAACCAGATAACCCTTCTCGACCAACGCATCCTCCCAATCGAGCGACCAACGATCCTGCACGCTTTGTGAACCCGGGCCCGAATATTGGGTCAGTAGCACGGGGTAGCGTTTCGCGGGGTCGAAATCGGCCGGTTTGACGATGTAGGCATACAATTCATCCCCCCGCTCGGTGCGGAAGGTGAAGAACTCCTTCGCGGGACGGCGGCTGTACTGCAACTCCTCGCGGAGGGCGCGGCTGTCGCAGAGCGTACGCACACGCGCACCCTCGCCCGTTGCAATCTCGACGCGGTTGGGGGTCGTGGCCGACGAGTAGGTAGAGATGTAATATTTCATGCCGACGCTCGGGGCAATGGTGTAGAACCCCTCGTCGGTGGTGAGCCGGCGTTTGTCTTTGCCGTCGATGCGCACCGAGTAGAGGTGGCGGCGCAGGTGCGAATCCTCGGTCGAGAGGTACCACACGCGCTTGCCGTCGGTGCCGACAAGCTCCGTCACCTCCCATTCGCCGCGTGTGATGGGCTCTTGCAGACCACCGCGCACGGTGTATAAGTAGAGGTGCATATACCCCGTGTGGCTCTCTTGGCGGACAATGAAACGGTTCTTGTCGAGGAAGGTGATAGTCTTCTCGTCAACGCGCTCGACATAGCGTTGTGACCGCTCCTCATAGGCGATGTGTTGTGCGCCACTGCGCTCGCATACGACCATCTCGAAACAGTTTTGGCGACGATTGATGCGGTAGTACCACAGGCGGCCATCGGGCGTGTAGCCCAGACGCGGAATGTATTGGTCGTTCTCCACCCCCGTGTCGATGCGGCGCTTGGCCCCCGTCGTGAGGTCGATGCTCCACACCTCGACCACTGAGTTCTGCTCGCCGGCCTTCGGGTATTTGAAGACGAAGGGCTCGTTGTAGAGCTTCGCATCGTAGCGCATCATCGCAAATTCGGGTACACGGCTCTCGTCGAAACGCAGGAAACTCAACTCGCGGCTGTCGGGCGAGATGGCGAAGGCGCAGGTGTGGCCAAACTCCTCCTCGTAGACCCAGTCGGTCGTGCCGTTGATAATCCGGTTCCAGGCACCGTCCTCGGTCAGGCGACGGCTCTTCTGCGTTGCGATGTCATAGCAGTAGAGGTCGTTGCGATTCGAGTAGATGATGCTGCGACCATCGGGGGTGAAACGGGCATCGCGCGGCGCTTCGGCATCAGTCATGATGGGTTGCACCGTTCCGTTGGCCACGAGGTAGTAGGTCGTGGTGTAGGAGTGGCGGTAGATGGTCGTAGCTCCCGAGGCAATGAGGATTTGTTGCTCGTCGGCCGAGAAACTGTAATCGGTGATGGTCAGCTCGCGTGCCGCAGCCGGCAGAAGGCTCTCGCCTGCGGAGGCCGTGTCGTAGCGATAGCGCCGAATATCTCCTGCGGCAAGGGTGGTGTAATGTTCGCCATCGGCCATCGAACGGATGCCGTAGACCCGCTCGTTCATGCCGCGCAGGCGGGCAATCTCGCTGTATTCGTTTTGTGCTACGGCGGTCAGCGTGAAGAGCACCGCCAACAGAAGAAACGCTCTTTTCAAAAGGATCGTAATTTTGAATGCTTAATTTTTAATTTTGAATTGAGGGTACGACTTCGAACTACAACTCGAAGTCGTATCCTAATCGTTTTCCGGTGACAAACTTCGAGTTGTCCATCTTCGTGTTGAATTGGTCGACGGTCACCCGTTTGTAGACCTCGGCCGAGGGGATGTAGGGGTCGAAAGAGAGGGCAAAGGCGACGGCCTCCTCCAAGATGGGGAGGAGCGACTCGCGGGTCAGCTCGCGGCTGCCAAAGGAGTCGGCCGGCATCGAGTGTACCCCCTTCCCTTCGACAAAGTAGCAACCGGCGCGGTTGATGAAGAGACGACCGATGAGGTAGCCCTCGTCGGCGTTGCGGTTGAATTTGAATGAGTCGGAGAGGAAGTTGTAGATGTTGACCACGCCGCAATAGGCCTGTTCGCGTTGCTCCTTCACATAGGGATTCTGCCACACGGCATGCCCGGGCTCGAAGTCGAAGACGTCGGTGTGCATCTGGAATATGAGGATGTCGCTGGCCACCTGCAACTGGGCCTCGAATTTGCCGCGGTCGCGGTATTCGAGACGCACGCGGCGGTCGAGTTTGCCGTCAAGGGCATCGTCGAGCTCCGAGGCCATCTCCAAGAGGGTCTCTTTCAGTAGGTTGAAGGCCGAAAAAGTGCTGTCGAAAACCTGCTGTTTGAGGCTCGATTTACGAATAATCGTACTGAGAATTTCTTCACGAAGGGGGCTGTTTTCCATAGGAATTGTATGCGCGTTAATGTTGAATGCTGAATGGGAGGGGCGGTGTTATCGAATCCTCACTTCGCGCCCTTCGCTCAATGCTTCGGGGTGCTTGCGGAGTTTGTTCATCTTGACGATGGCCTGCGTGCGGATGCCGTAACGCTGACCGATGGCATAGGCTGTCTCGCCGGCACGGCAGGTGTGGGCAAGCTCAGGCCCCTCCCACCAATTCTTCTTGCGGGCGATGTAGACCACCTCGCCTGTCATCGGCTGGGCCGCAGGGTCGCTCAGGTCGTTGAATTTACGCAGGTTGCGCGGCGAAATGCGGAATTTTGCGCCGATGTTCTCGAAGGTGTCGTTCTCCTTGGCCAGGACATAATGTACGCCGTTCGTGACATAGACATCATACCCCTCGTGGGCATTGATGGTGACACGGTAGTTGTCGGGGTCGATGCCCGATGAGGTCTCGACGGCCGCCACATGGCTCTCGGCCGCAAACCACTCGTCGGGTTGCTCCGTACGCTTGGCATAGAGGCGGTCGCCGTTCGGGCGGTCCAGCAGGTAGAGTTTCGACTCTTCGATGATGCGTACCAACCGCTCGGCATAGTCGGGGGCTGTGGCATAGCCGGCCGCCTTCAAGCCGCGGGCCCATGAACGATAGTCGGTTGGCGCGTAGGCGAAGAGCGAGTCGTAGCGTGGCTGCTGGTCGAGGAACTCGGCATGGTCGCGGTAGGAGTCTTCGACCGTGGGGTAGGCACGGAAACACTCCCCCTTGGCATCGTCATCGTGGTAGGCGCGGGCACCGGTCCAGTTGCGCTTGCATTTGATGCCGAAGTGGTTGTTCGACGAGCGCGAGAGGGCACTGTTGCCGGCATCCGATTCGAGGATACCCTGCGCCATGGTAATCGAGGCGGGAATGCCGTAACGCTCCATGTGGTCGATGGCGATGTGCTTGTAGCGCTCGATATACTCCTCGCGCGTCTGACGGCTGCGACGGCTTTGTGCCGAGGCGGTTGTCGGCCCGCCGAAGAGCAGAAGCATGAAGATTCCGCTAAAAAAGATTGTACTTTTGGAAAAAATCATTATCTTTGTTATATCGTATTGGACAAAGGTACATATTTTCGACGAAATAACAACTAAAAAAGATAGGACATGTTTACAGAAAACGCTAACCAAATCTTCAATCGCGCAATCGCCGATTATCATCTTCACGACGACGTCGACCACCCGATGGAGAATCCCTATGAGGCGGGTTCGCTCGATGCATTGCTCTACCACAAAAATTGGATTGACACGGTGCAGTGGCACTTGGAGGATATTATTCGCAATCCGCAAATCGATCCGGTCGAGGCGCTGGCCATCAAACGCCGCATCGACAAATCGAACCAGGACCGCACGGATATGGTCGAGTATGTCGACTCGTACCTGCTCGATAAATACAAGGAGGTGCAGGTGGCCGAGGATGCCCGCCTGAACACCGAGACCCCTGCGTGGGCCATCGACCGCCTCTCGATTTTGGCGCTGAAAATCTACCACATGGGCGTGGAGGCACGTCGCGAAGATGTGGACGAGGCACACCGCGCAGCCTGCCAGAAGAAACTCGATGTGCTGCTGCAACAGCAGGTCGATCTCTCGCGCGCCATTGAGGAGCTGATTGAGGATATCGAGGCAGGTCGCAAATACATGAAGACCTACAAGCAGATGAAGATGT
>CAZTCM010000094.1:0-6803 GCA_964612285.1 uncultured Alistipes sp. | reverse complement strand
CTTCTCGATCATCTCGTTGAAGATGTGAGCCTTCGACACCTTACCCAACTCGGGGTGGCCGTGCTCGTCGTAGGAGAAGTGGATGCCGCTCTTGGCAATCTCCTCGTCGGAAAGCGAGTGGAAGACACCCTCCGAGATGACGGCAGCACCATAGTCCATGCCCATAATCTTGCGTTTGAGGATGGCCGAAATCACCAGGTTGACAATCTTGTCGACCGTAATCTCGGTCTTGTTGAACATCTCGGGGATGACAATCATCGGGTAGTGGCAGGCCTCGCCGATACCGAAGGCGAGGTGGCCGGCCGAGCGACCCATGGCCGCCAACACGAACCAGTTGCCGCTGGTGCGGGCGTCGACATAGACGGCGCGGGCAATCACGGCACCCTTGTCCTTGGCCGACTCGTAACCGAACGTCGGAGCACCCTTCGGCAACGGAAGGTCGTTGTCGATGGTCTTCGGAACGTGGATGTTGGCAATCGGATATTGCTTGGCTTCGAGGAATTTGGCAATACGGTTGGCCGTCGAAGCGGTGTCGTCGCCACCTACGGTCACGAGCAACTTGATGTTGTTCTTGGTGAAGAAGTCGAGGTTGAAGTTGTTCTCGAAATCCGAATCCTTCGGCTTGAAGCGGCTCATTTGCAGGAACGAACCACCCTGGTTGAAGATGGCGTCGGCCATTGCAAAGCCGATTTCAACGGTGCGCGGATTGGGGTTGAACAGACCGGTATAGCCTTCGTGCAGGCCGATGACCTTGTAGCCGTGGTGCAGGAAGGTTTTGGCAACGCTGCCCACCACCGTGTTCATGCCGGGTGCCGGACCACCGCCGGTCAAAATAGCAATAGCTTCTTTCATGACTGAATGTTTTGTTATGATTTGTGTTGAAAAAATCGCGGTATTACATCGGTCAAAAATACAATTATTTTTTTGTCCGACCAAATAAATCGGGGGATTCCGACGTTTTTTTAGAGAACCGTTATATGGTTATGGAGAAAATTCGTATATTTGCAAAATTGGAAAGATGTGCCAAAACTGATAAGGCGATGAAAAAGAGAGTGAAATTGATGATTGCAGCGCTGTTGGGCTTCTCGACGGCCTGCTCGACGGTCAAGGAGGCTCCGCGTGCGACCGAGGGGGAGATGAAACCCGAGGCGGTTGAGCGCATCAAATTGATGTACGGAGTCCCTTCGCCGCGACCGGTGATAATCGAACAAGGGCAGTTGAATGCGCCCGATTCGACGCGTACGGGCGAGAAGATTTCTGCCGCACCGTTGGAGTCGCCGACTACGCAGCGTGACGACAAAGACGCGACGACGAAGTAACGCGATGCGATGGCCGGATGTAGAGTAGGGTTGCGCAAACGCCTGGCACTGGGCCTTTTTGCCGATTTGTATCGGGAGAAGGTCGCGGAGCATCGGCTCGATACGCTCTTTTGGGAGTGTACGTTGCGCTGTAACCTGAACTGCCGCCACTGCGGGAGCGATTGCCGCGTGGAGGCGGGGGTGCCCGATATGCCGTTGGCCGACTTCCTGCGGGTGCTCGATGAGGAGATTACGCCGCATGTTCGTCCCGAGGAGGTGCTCGTCATCTTTTCGGGCGGCGAGGTGCTGATGCGCGCCGACTTGGAGGAGGCGGGACGCGAGGTATCGCGCCGCGGTTATCCGTGGGGGATGGTCACCAACGGTCTGGCGCTTGATGAAGCGCGGCTGCAACGCCTTGTGGAGGCGGGGTTGCGCACGATTACGGTGAGTCTGGACGGTTTTGAGGAGGCACACAATGCGATACGTCGCCATCCGCAGAGCTACCGCCGCGCCATCGAGGCGATTCGCGCCGTTGTTCGTCATCCGGAGGTGGCTTTCGATGTGGTGACCTGCGTCACCGAGTCGGTCGTGGAGCAGCTGCCGGCCCTGGGCGATCTGCTGTGGCAGGAGGGGGTCCGCGCCTGGCGACTCTTTTCGATTTTCCCGATGGGGCGTGCACGCGGAGAGGAGCAGTTGCAGCTCTCGCCGACGGCATTTCGCCGGATGCTCGATTTTATCCGCGCAGCGCGTCGTGCCGGCAAGGATGTGAGCTATGCCTGCGAAGGCTTCTTGGGCGATTATGAGGCCGAAGTGCGCGACCACTTCTACCAATGCGCGGCAGGTGTGTCGGTGGCCTCGATTCGTTGTGATGGCGCCATCTCGGGCTGCACGTCGATTCGTGCCGACTACCACCAGGGCAACATCTATCGCGACCGCTTTTGGCAGGTGTGGGAGGAGCGTTTCGAACCCTTTCGCGATCGAACGTGGATGCGCCGCGGGGCGTGTGCTGCGTGTCGGATGTTCCGCTTCTGCCAAGGGGGAGGCATGCATTTGCGCGACGAGCGGGGCGAACTGCTCGTTTGCCACTACCAAAAATTGAACGAAAAAGGTTGAAAAATAGAATTACATGATGAAAAAAATGCTACAACGAGTTTGGTTGCTGGCCGTGGCGCTCTGCGCCGTGGGCACTTTGACGGCGCAGGAGGTGCGCTGGACGATGAAGAGCGATTCGGTCGAGGGTGACCGCCATAGGCTGCTCTTTGAGGCGGAGATTCCGCTGGGCTACCATATGTATGACTTGGGCCCCTCGGTGGGTGGCCCAATGCCGACGACGATTGTTGTGACGGCCGAAGGCGCCGAGGTCGAGGGTGAGGTGGTCGCTTTGGACAAGCCGCATCGCGAGTTTGACCCCATCTTCAACATGGATATTGCCTACTACGAACGCTCGGCCCGCTTTGCGCAGTGGGTGCGTCTGACCGATACGAGTGCCGACATCAAAGCGCAACTCGACTGGCAGATTTGCCGTCAGGGGGCGTGTGTGCCGGGGGATGTGGAGCTGTCGCTGACCTTGGGCGAACCGCGCGTGAAGCCGCAGCCGGTTGCCGAGCAGGTACAGGCCGCAGCCGACCAACCCGCAGCACCGAAAGATGCTGCCGGCGGAGGCTCGCTGTGGTCGCTCATCATTGAGGCTGTCTTGTGGGGCTTTGCGGCACTGCTGACCCCCTGCGTATTCCCGATGGTACCGATGACCGTGTCATACTTCCTGAAAGGGGAGGGTGGTGTGGCTCGCGGGCGTCTGCGTGCGATGCTCTATGGGCTCTTCATCGTGGGACTCTATACACTGCCCATTGCCGCCATCATCCTCATCACACGCTTTGTGGGTGGCGATTCGGTGACGGCCGACATCTTCAACTGGTTGGCGACACACTGGTTGCCGAATGTCATCTTCTTCGTGGTATTCATGCTCTTTGCTGCGTCGTTCTTCGGCGCCTTCGAGATTACGATGCCCTCGTGGATGGTCAACAAGACCGACTCGAAAGCCGATACGAAGGGGTTGGGAGGCATCTTCTTCCTCGCTTTGACCCTCGTGTTGGTGTCGTTCTCGTGTACGGGGCCGATTGTCGGCTCTGTGCTGATTAAGTCGACGGCGGGCGAGTTCTGGTCGCCGATTCTGACGATGCTGGCCTTCTCGATTGCCTTTGCCCTTCCCTTTACGCTTTTCGCTTTCTTCCCCTCGATGTTGAAGAACCTGCCGAAGAGCGGCGGTTGGCTCAACTCGGTGAAGGTGGTCATCGGCTTTGTCGAGGTGGCGCTGGGTCTGAAATTCTTGTCGGTGGCCGACCAGGTCTACCACTGGGGAATTCTCGATCGCGAGATTTACCTCGCCATCTGGATTGTGGTCTTCACGTTGTTGGGCTTCTACCTGCTCGGTAAACTGAAATTTGCTCATGACAGCGAGGTGAAATATGTGAGTGTTACGCGCTTGGCGCTGGCCATTGTCACCTTCTCGTTTGTGGTCTACCTCATTCCGGGTATGTGGGGAGCACCGCTTTCGGGCCTCTCGGGTTACCTGCCGCCGCTTACGAGTCAAGATTTTGTGCTGGGTGGCGAGGTCGCGAAGTCGCGGGCTGTGGCCGCTGAACAGGCCCCTGTCAAGCGCAAATACAGCGATTTTCTCCACCTGCCCCACGGCTTGGAGGGCTTCTTCGATTTGGAGGAGGCCGAGGCCTATGCCCGTCAGGTGGACAAGCCGCTCTTCATCGACTTTACGGGCCACGGTTGCGTGAATTGCCGCGAGATGGAGATGCGCGTATGGTCCGACCCCGAGGTGCTGGCACTGCTCAAAAACGAGTATGTGGTCTGCGCGCTCTATTCGGACGACAAGAAGGTGCTGCCCGCGACGGAGTGGGTGACCACCGATGGCGGCAAAGTGCTGAAACAGTTGGGTAAAATCAACTCCTACTACGCCTTGAAAACCTATGGCGTGAATGCGCAGCCCTTCTATGTATTGCAGGACAATGGGGGTAAACAGTTGGTTGAGCCGCGTGGCTACGACCTCGATGTGGCCGCCTTTGCCGACTTCCTGAAACGGGGCGTGGAGGCCTATCGCAACCGCTAATTTTCTTACGCCAAACATCCGCGAGCGTACCCGAAACAGGAGAAGGGTGCGCTCGCCGTTTTTTTTGCGGGATTTTGTGGTATAGTTTTTGCTGATGATGGTATTGAAATTTCCGATTTGCAAATTGATAATCAGTGTATTAACTTTGTCGTCGAAACGAAATATAAACACGCAAACAAACCCTTAAAACCACAAAAAACATGGCAACGAAATTTTATAAATGTGCCCATTGCGGCAACGTGATTGAGAAGGTCGTCGATTCGGGTGTTCCGGTAATCTGCTGCGGCGAGGAGATGGAGGAGTTGATTCCCAATACGGTGGATGCGAGCGGCGAGAAGCATGTGCCGGTCGTGACCCGTCTCGACGAGCACAGCATCAAGGTCGAGGTGGGCAGCGTCCCCCATCCGATGCTCCCCGAGCACCACATTGCCTTCATCTACGTTGAGACCGAGCGAGGAGGTATCCGCGTCAATCTGACGGATAAACCCGAGGCGGTTGTTTGCCACTGCACCGACCGCCCGATAGCCGTCTACGAGTATTGCAACCTGCACGGATTGTGGAAAACTGAATTGTAGACTCCGAGTCGGCATCTGCCGGCGACATTCCATCGAGAAGGAGGGTCTGCCCAACGGTTAGTTGGGGCGGGCCCTCGCTTTTTTGATGGGTATAAATACTTATTTCTTGCCAATCGTGGTGCGGGGGTAGCAGATTGTGGCCGAATTTTGTTATTTTTGCATGATTTGGAATTTTGATTTGCTACTGCATGATTGATTTTCAGCATATCCTCTCACCGGCCTATGTGCTCGACGAGCAACTGCTCGATGCCAACCTCGCACTCATCGACCGAGTGCGTCGTGAGGCCGGCGTCGAAATTATCGTGGCCTTGAAGGCGTGTGCCATGTGGCGCATCTTCCCCGAGTTGGCTCGCCATTCGGATGGAGCAACCGCCTCCTCGCCGGCCGAAGCACGGCTCGTGTTGGAGGAGTATGGCCGTCCGGCTCACACCTATGCACCGGTCTACACCGATCGTACCTTCGAGGAGATTCTGGCATGCAGCAGCCACATCACCTTCAACTCGGTGGCGCAATACGAGCGTTTTGCCCCGCGCGCCATTCTGCACGGCATCTCGTGTGGCCTGCGCATCAATCCGAAATATTCGCCCGTCGAGACCGATCTCTACAACCCCTGTGTCGCGGGATCGCGTCTGGGGGTGACGGCCGAGGAGCTCACGGCACTGCCCGCAGGGCTCGAAGGGTTGCATTTCCACGTCTTGTGCGAGTCGCGCCCCGACCATTTGAAGTTGGCGTTGGAGGCCGTCGAGCAACACTTCGGCCTCTACCTCGACCAAATCAAGTGGCTCAACATGGGCGGAGGTCATCTGATGACCCACGCCGAGTATGATTGCGACAGCCTGATTCGCGTCTTGCGCGATTTCAAGGCGCGCCATCCCCATTTACGGCTCATCTTGGAGCCCGGCAGCGCCTTCACCTGGCGCACGGGGTACCTGCTTGCGACGGTGGAGGATGTGGTCGAGAACGGGGGCGTACATACGGCCATGCTCGATGTGTCGTTTGCCTGCCACATGCCCGACTGCTTGGAGATGCCCTACAAACCGGCCATCGTCGGGGGACACGAGCCTGCGGAGGGCGAGAAACGCTGGCGCATGGGTGGCAACAGTTGCCTGGCAGGCGACTACTATGGCGATTGGGCTTTCAATCATGAATTGCAGGTGGGTGAGCACATCGTCTTTGAGGATATGATTCACTACACGATGGTCAAGACGACGATGTTTAACGGCGTTTCGCACCCCTCGATTGTTATGGTGCATCGCGACGGCGCGGTAGAGGTTGTGCGCGAGTTTGGCTACGAGGACTACAAAAACCGCATGGGATAAGCAAAAAAAGTATCACAAATAAAGGAAGATAACCACATGGAAAATTTTACACCGACCGAATATACGATGCTGTGCGTCGCTTCGGGCCACGAATTTAAGGATGAGGGTTGGACGCTTGCCGACCGCGAGTGCCAATGTCCGTCGTTGGTGCGCGCCCATTATGCCAAGCGCCAAATCGAACTCAAACCGGAGAGCTATGGCCTCTATAAATTCTGCGACTGGATGCCCGTCAGCCACCTCTTGAAGGGGTCGGCTGCACCGGTGACCTACCGCAGCAAGGGGCTGGGCAAGCACCTCGGTTTGGAGAATCTGTGGATTACCTTCAACGGCTATTGGCCCGCAATAGGAGCCAATATGACCACCTGCTCGTTCAAGGAGACCGAGGCCTATTCGGTATGCGGTCGTGCCAAGCAGGATGAAAATCGTGTATTGGTGGTGGCTTCGGCCGGTAATACGGCGCGCGCCTTTGCCAAGGTCTGCTCGGCCAACAACA
>CAZTCM010000093.1:0-6900 GCA_964612285.1 uncultured Alistipes sp. | reverse complement strand
GCGTGGCGACACCGCTCATGCGCTGCATGATGTTGAGCAAAATACGCTCGGCCTGCAACAGCGAACGCAGACGTCC
Organism: uncultured Alistipes sp.; assembly: GCA_964612285.1. GTDB lineage: Bacteria > Bacteroidota > Bacteroidia > Bacteroidales > Rikenellaceae > Alistipes. The sequence continues at coordinate 6,824 of CAZTCM010000093.1, read as the reverse complement.
CGAAACGTAGAAGGCCACATCGCCCGATGTCACGCGTGCGCCATCTTCGAGCAACTGCTCGAAGTGCATCGTGGGGTCGAAACGTTGCAAGACCAACTGTGCAATTTCGATGCCGGCAATCACGCCTTCCTGCTTACACAACAGGCGCATGCGCCCCTGCTCCTCGGCGGGAATGCAGCAGAGCGACGTGTGGTCGCCATCGCCGATATCCTCTTTGATGGCCAGTTCGATCAATTCATCGACAAAAGGTTTGTACTCAGCTTTCATGGATGTTTATGGGTTTTAGAAAAAGTTTACATTGAGCGTTACTCCGAATACCTGCGGTCGGCCGCGCTGCACAAAGCGGTTGCCAATCGATTCGAAGTAGAAAACGTCGTAGCTCTTGTCGCCCAAGTTGCGCCCCCAGAAGTCGAGCGAATAGCGCTCGTGCTCGATGCGCACCGAGGCGTTGAAAAGCGTATAGGCTCCTTGGCGGATGGTGTTGGCCTCGTCCCAATAGATTTTGCCCGTGTTGCTCAATCCGCCATAGAGCACCACGTCGCCCAGCCAGGCGACACCGGTCGGGATGGTCCAGGTGATGCCTGCCGTGAGGGTGTGACGCGGAACGTAGGGAACGTAGTTGTTGCGGTAGTTGATAGGTTGTCCCTCGTCGTCCAGCTGACCGGTTTCGTAGTCGCGGAAGGTCGCCTCCGTGTAACCATACGCCACATCGAAGCTAAGGTTCGACGTAGGACGCACCTGCATGGCTATCTCGCCACCAAGCGACCGTGTGCGGCCGGCATTGGTCATCATGCGGCCCGTCGCATCGGCATCGGGGAAGACCGTGAGTTGTTGGTCGTCGACATCAATCCAGAAGAGGGCCATGTCGCCGCGCACCACCCCGTCGGCACACGAGAAGTGGCCGCCGATCTCGTAATTCCAACTGTATTCGGGGGCATACGAGACGATGTCCTTCTCCTCCGACTCGCCTCCTTGTGCCTCGGCCTGCAACTTCTCCTTCAAGATGTCCGAGAAGAGTTGCGTATTGAATCCACCCGCCTTGAAACCGCGCGAAATGGTGGCGTAGAGGTTGTGCTGCTCGTCGAAGCGGTAGATGAGCGAGAATTTGGGCAACCACTCCGTATAGTTGTGCTTGTAGGTGCCCTGCTCGTCAATCTCGGGGGCCATGTCTCGCTCGATGGGGCGCGGCATGGTCAGTTTCAGTTTGTATTTCAACGCCCCGACACTGTGGTAGTCGAGTTGCGTTCGCTCGTGCTCGAAGCGCAGACCCGCCTTCATCTCGAACCCGCCGAAACGCAGGCTCGACTCGTGGTAGAGTGCCCCGCCATAGTTCGGGTTTTTGAAATTCGACCCGAGCGGCATCGGTTCGAGGGCCGTCATCTGCACCATGCCTTGTGTGGCTGCATTGGCCGGTGCAAACATCATCTCGTCGATGCCCGTAGTGGTAAATTGAACCGGTGCGCTCAACTTGTTGTGACGGTAGAAACCATACAATCCGAAGAGGTAGTTGTAGCTCCCTTTGTTTCGTGAGCGGAGCACCAACTCCTCGGTCAGCACCTGCTCGTGAATCGATTGTTCGAGGGTGAAGTAGTCGAGGGGCAGGAAGTCGTTGTCCATCTGCATCCGGTCGTCGGTATATTGGTAGGAGGTAATCGAGGTGAACGAATGGCGGGCCGTCTCGTACTGAATCGTCAGGCCATCGCTGAGCGTCGTGCGCTCGTAACCGCATGGGGCGTTGTAGGCGATTTGGCCTACTTCAACCCCCTCTTTGCCCTCCGAGCGACCGCCGATGAAGGCGTAGGGATAACCTCCCTGCTCGCCCCACGAGAAGGCAAACGTGTTCTCGATGCGCAGACCTTTGTTGTTGCGGTATTGCGTCTTCCAACGGCCGCCCTGCATCTCCTCCCAGTCGCAATAGCGCCCCGTGTATTGGTTGCGGTAGAGCCCGTCGCTGGCGAGCGAGTAGGCCGAGATGGCCATGGCCCATTTCTCGCTGAACTTGTTGTAGGCCGAGGCGCGGAAGCGACGGCTGTTGCCGCTGCTGTATTCGGCAGAGATGCGAGCCCCCTGCCACTGGAAGGGTGAGAGGGTGTAGATGTTCACCACGCCCCCCATCGTGTTTCGCCCATAGAGGGTCGATTGCGGACCGCGCAGCACCTCGATGCGGTCGATGTCCGATAGCTCCATGTCGAAGGCGTTCTTCTGCATGATGGGGACATTATCCACATTCATGCCGATGGCCGGATGGTCGATGCGGGCTCCCAGACCACGCACATAAATCGACGAAGTCATGCGCGACCCATAGTCGGGAATGTGGAGGTTGGGTACCAGATCGGCCAAATGTTTGAGTGCCGAAATCTGTTTGCGTTCGGCCTGCGTGCGACCTACGATGGTCGAGGCGATGGGCTCCGAGCGCAGCACCAACCCCTGCTTGACGGCCGAGACCTGCACGCCATCGACCACAATGGTCGTGTCGACCGCTTGCTCGGGGAGGAGTTCGGTGTGGGTGTCGGGGTACGGATGGGCCGCAGCGGGCAGTGTCGTGGCAGCAAAGGCCGTCGTGACCATTACCGCAAAGCGCATAAATCGGTTACAATGCTTCATAAAAAAGGTGTATTGAGTACGTTTTTTCATGGGTGCAAAGTAATTGATTTATACGGTGTGATTCAATCCTAATTTATGAGGAGATTTAGAGCGTTTCATATTCGACATAGCCGGCGTGCAGGGCATAGAGCATCAGCTCGGCCACCGAGCGAACGTGCAGCTTCTCCATCAGGTTGCGACGGTGGGTGATGACCGTCGTCAGGGCGATGCCCAACTCGTCGGCAATCTCCTTGTTGATGCGCCCCGCAGCGATGCGGCGCAGCACATCGATTTCGCGCTCGGTGAGCTGGTTGCTCTTCGGGGTGGTTTGCTCGGCCATGCCGCGGTGGGGGTGTGCGCCGTGGTGCATCGTCATCAGGTCGTGCAGCAGTTGTTCCTCGCTGTTGCAGACATTCAGCAGGTGCATTCCCTCCTCCTGCTCGTGTGTCAGACCGCTGGTGAGCAGAATCACCCGTCGCCGCAGGGGGGCGAAGAGGTCGGCATGCAGGCGGAATAGCTGCACCGAGACGAAGTAGTGGACAAAACGCTCGGGCGAGGAGCCCTTCAACTGCTCGACATCGGCAAAAAGCTCGATGTCGGCCTTCGGAAAGACCCGCTCCAAAATCGTCTTTAAGCCGATTCCGGTGAGGATGTTGGTGGTCAATATGGCAATGGCAGGTGTAGTCACTTCTTCGCGGTTTGTGTCGGTTTATTTCGCTTCGGTTCCTTCGATGTGTTTGAGCCATTTGGGATAGGCCCGCAATACGGCCCCTCCCCAGGTGCCGTACCAACTATACCCCAAACGGCGCTCGGGCAGCACCTTGTCGAGCGAGTAGACCTTGATGCCGTCGCGGTTGCAGAGGAAGACGGTGTTGTCGGCCAACTCGTAGAAACGTGCCCAGAGGGGTGGTGCCGTCGGGTCGTCGACCATGCGGCGGTCGGCCTTGATGGCGGGGTCTTCGGGGTTGCCCTCGGGCATCGGAATCGTCACTATCCGCTTGCCGAGAATCTTGTTTTGCTCGAACCATGTCACGGCCGCCTTGACCGCCTCGACGATGGCCGCCGTGGGCTTGTCGATAGACATCAGGAAGAGCGTAATCGTAGCACTCTCCTGTGCCGTGAGTGCCGGCAATTCGTAGGTGCGGGCCCCGACCGGTTGCAGGGTCTGTTGGTCGTGCTGCTGTGCCCAGACCGTCTTCACGCCCTGCTGGATATACTGTGTGTCGAGAATCAGTTGTAGGCCGCGCTCCCACGAGGTGCGAATGCGGCGCAGGTCGCGGCGCGTCAGCCAGTCGAAGCAGGGGCGTCCCTTGAAAATATCCATCCAGGTGTTCAGTATTCCCGTGATGATGTCGTCGTTGTAGGCGATGGCCTCATCCTCCCAACCTATCCAGCTGCCGTTGGGGTATTGCGACGCGAGGATGTATTCCAGCGCACGACGGGCCGCATCGCGGTAACGCTTCTCGCCCGTGAGGTGGTAGACCTCGGCCAGATAGATGAATTGGGGGTAGGTGTTGCGGTTGTCGAAGGTCGAACGTCCCGAATAGGGGGTCAGCGTGCGACGCACCGAGTCGGCATCCATCTTGGCCAACCAGTCGATGTTCTTCGGCCAGCCGCCATCCTCGTTTTGGTAGGCGAGCAGGTTCTCGGCGATGGCGAGGTACTCTGCATCGTCGTAACGCTCCACACTGCCACGCGCGTGGGTCAGGTACCAGTGATGTATCGTGTCGCCAAAGAGGGCCGTCGAGGGGGCCTTCTTCGGTTGTGCCTGCATCGGACTGATGAACAGTAGGCCGAGGAGCAGCGTGAGAAGCGTTCTTGTCATAGGTTTTCGGTTATTCGTGGTGATAGGGTTCGTTGTTCAGAATCGTGAAGGCGCGATAAATCTGCTCGGCAAAAATCGCCCGCACGATTTGGTGCGAGAAGGTCATGCGCGAGAGCGAGAGTTGGTAGTTGGCACGGGCGTAGACCTCCTCCGAAAAGCCGTAAGGACCGCCGATGACAAAGACCAGTCGACGCAATCCGCTGACCATCCGCTTGCGCATCCACTCGGCAAACTGCATCGAGCGAAACTCCTCGCCCCGCTCATCGAGTAGCACGACGCAATCTCCCTCGGCAATGAGTGCAAGGATGCGCTCGCCTTCGCTCGTGTTTTGTTGGCGGGCCGAGAGGTTTTTCGTGTTGCGCAGGTCGGGCAAGGTCGTGACGGCAAAGCGACAATAGTGGTTCACACGCTTGGCATACATCTCCACCAGCGAGGCAACCTCCTTCGAATCGGTCTTTCCCACGACAATCAATTCAATCTGCATTGTGACCTCCTATCATTTTGAATTTTGAATGCTAAATGTTGCATTTACAGGTCACTGTTCCACTCGCCGGCTGCATCTTCGTAGAGGATGGGGCGGTTCTTTTCGACTCCTTTGAGCCACTCGTAGGCCTTGTACATGCAGTAGCCGTTGCCCGAGGGAGCCCCCAGTGCATAGGCAATCACACAAGTGAAGTTGCGCGAACGGTAGTACATCGCCTTGACGCGCTCGATGTACTCCTCGACGAGCGACGGGTCGTTCGAGGGGGTGCCTCCCACCTTGCGGTCGTGGCGACGCTCGGGAGCAGCGATGGCGGGGCAGTCGATGACATACATTCCCTGCTCGGTGCAGAGTTCATAGAACCAGACCGGCTGGGGATAGCTCGGGCAGAGGGTGTTGATGCCCTGCGCTTTGAGCGAACGAATCTCTGTGAGGGTCGTTTTGCGGTCGAGGGCAGCGTTGTAGGCCTGCTTTTTGAGGTTGAGGAGCTCATCGAAGCGATAGATGCCTCCCTTGCCCCATTGCGTCAGCCCATAGCCGATGTTGAGCGGCATGTACTCCTTGTAGGTGCCGTTGCGGCGCGTGAAGAGCATCACCTTGTAGAGGGGTGGCAACTGCTTCGGAGTGGCGCTCCAACGATTTGCGTTCACATGGTAGATGAAGGGGTCGAAGCGAATCGTATCGACCGAACGGCCCGGGATAGGAATCGAACGCATGTTGAAGTCGAGCAGTTTGCCTTGGGGCGAATAGATGTCGTAACCCAGTTCGACCTGTTCGTCGTAGTTGTAGGCGTTCTGGGCGACAAAACGCACGCGGAGAATGCCGTCGCGGTGGAGCGAGTCGGGTACCAGCGCAAGCTCGAAGTCACGCATCGAACGCTTCTCCTGGTAATAGAGATAACTATCCGTGAAGCGCGGGCGCTCGATGCTCGGCGCGGGGTTGATTTCGGGCGTGCGGCTCGTGCGCAGAATCATCGTGAAAGAGTTCTGCCCCTGACGTATCAGTGGCGTGAGGTGGAATTCGGCGGGGGTCAGTGCATCCTCGACCTCGGCTACGAGCGTGTCGTTGACCAGTAGCGAGTAGGCTGAACCGACATTTTCCAGATGGAGGTAGACCACCCCGTCGGTCCAGGCGTAGGGAATTTCGAGTTCGGTGCCGACCACCGCCATCTCGTCGGAGTGGAGCAGCACCTCGGGGGCAAAGACGATTGTATAGCCCGATCCTTGGCGGTTGCGCGCCTCGGCATCGTGACGTGTGTCGTAGGGAATGACCTCCGTGCGGAAGATGCGGCCGGCTGCGAGGTCGGCCGGTTGCGGGTCGAGCTCCCAAAAGCCTTGTGCCGGCAGGGTTGCGGCATAGAGCAGCGCCGCCAAAAGCAAACTATATCGTTTCATTGCGTTTTTACATGTTGTACGAATGTACAAAGGTACTTTTTTTTTGCCAAATCACAAATAATAACTACTTTTGTACGCTAAACACGACAAATCAAAAAACGAAATAGATGAAAACGCAACGCATTGTTGAAATTCTCCAATCGGAAGCCGTCGATACCGATGTGGTAGTCAAGGGTTGGGTGCGCACCAAGCGCGGAAACAAAAATGTCGCCTTCATTGCACTGAACGATGGTTCGTGCATGCGCAACATCCAGGTGGTGGTCGATTTGCAGAAAATCGCCGAAGAGGAGCTCAAACCCGTCACGACGGGAGCCTGTCTGCGTGTCGACGGCCGTCTGGTGAAGTCGCTCGGCGCAGGGCAGGGTGTCGAGGTGCAGGCCGAGAAAATCGAGGTCTATGGCACGGCCGACCCCGACAGCTACCCCTTGCAGAAGAAGGGCCACTCGTTGGAGTTTCTGCGCGACATCGCCTACCTGCGTCCCCGCACCAATACCTTTGGTGCTGTGTTGCGCATTCGCCACGCCATGGCCTATGCCATTCA
>CAZTCM010000092.1:0-6916 GCA_964612285.1 uncultured Alistipes sp. | reverse complement strand
TACGACCTGACGGTGCCCTTTGCCCGCTATGTCGTTCAGCACCAGAACGAACTCTCGTTCCCCTTCAAACGCTATCAGGTGCAGCCCGTATGGCGTGCCGACCGTCCGCAGAAAGGGCGTTATCGCGAGTTCTATCAGTGTGATGTCGATGTCATCGGCTCTCGTTCGCTCTTGTGTGAGGTCGAGCTGGTGGAGATTGTCGAGCGCGTCTTCAAGGCCCTCGGCATTCGCGTGGCGTTGAAGATGAATAACCGCAAGATTTTGTTCGGTATCGCCGAGGTGATTGGCCATGCCGACAAGATGATTGACATCACGGTGGCCATCGACAAACTCGACAAGATTGGCTTGGAGCATGTGAAGGCCGAGTTGGCCGAACGCGGCTTGGACGAGGGTGCAATTACCCAACTGCAACCAATTCTTGAACTTGAAGGCTCGAACGTGCAGAAATTAAACACGTTGCGCGATGTGCTTTCCGGCTCGGAAACGGGCTTGAAGGGCATCGAGGAGATGGCCGAGGTGCTGACGCATGTCGAGGCGCTGGGCGTCGATTGGCAGGTGGAGCTCGACCTTTCGTTGGCGCGTGGTTTGAACTATTACACGGGGGCTATCTTCGAGGTGAAGGCCCTCGATTATGCCATCGGCTCGATTTCGGGCGGTGGTCGTTACGACGACCTGACCGGCATCTTCGGCATGCCCAATATGTCGGGCGTCGGCATCTCGTTTGGCGCCGACCGCATCTATGACGTGATGATGGGGTGCGACCTCTTCCCCGAGGAGCTGAACTGCTCGACACGGGTCATCTTCCTCAATTTCGGGGGTGCCGAGCAGGCCGCTTCGTTGCAGCTGCTGCGGAAGTTGCGCAGCGAGGGTATTCCGGCCGAGATCTACCCCGATGCCGCCAAGATGAAGAAGCAGATGGAGTATGCCAACCGCCGCGGCATTCCGTTTGTGGTTATCTTGGGTTCGGAGGAGCTGGCCGAGCAGTGTGTGACGCTCAAAAATATGGTCACGGGTGAGCAGCAAAAGGTTGCCTTCGCCGATGTGGCAGCAATTTTGAAATAATCACCCCCTCGGATTGAAACCGCGAGCCTATGTGGAGAAGAGTGCTTTTGTTGTGGATGGCTTGTTGCTCGGTGTGGCCGCTTGCCGCACAGAGTGAGGAGGCGTTGCAGCAGTTGCAGAAGTTTGTGCGAGCCTACCGCTACCTCGACCGTTTCTATGTCGATACGACCGCTATGAAACCGGTTGTTGAGGGGGCCATCGAGGGGATGCTCGAACGGCTCGATCCCCACTCGGCCTATCTCAGTGCCGAGGAGATGCAGCAGGTCGAGGCCTCGTTCGAGGGAGAGTTCAGCGGCATAGGCATCGAATTTCAGCTGATGCGCGATTCAGTCCTGGTGGTCAATACGATTGCCGGAGGCCCTGCCGAGCAGGTGGGGGTACTGCCCGGCGACCGCATTGTGCAAATTGACACGTTGCAGGCTGTGGGGCTCAAACAGCACGAGGTGCCCAAATACCTGCGCGGTAAGCAGGGCTCGAAGGTGGAGATTGCCGTGGTGCGCCGAGGGGTAAACGACCGGCTGCATTTCACGATTGTGCGCGATAAGATTCCGTTGACGACCCTCGATGCCGCCTATCGGATTACCCCCGAGGTGGGCTATATCAAGGTCAATCGTTTTGGCCGCACGACGATGCAGGAGTTCCGCGAGGCGTGGCAGCGTCTCTCCAAACCCGACCGCCTGATTCTCGACCTGCGCGGGAATGGTGGCGGATTGATGGACCAGGCCATCGCGATGAGCGAATTTTTCCTCCCGAAGGGGGCTTTGCTGCTCTCGACCGAGGGGCGTCGCGTGCCTCCCACCTCCTACCATGCCCAACGTGATGGCGAGAACCTTGACGGACGTGTCGTGGTGCTCATTGATGAGGTGTCGGCTTCGGCTTCGGAGATTGTGGCCGGAGCATTGCAGGATTGGGACCGTGCGACGATTGTCGGTCGGCCGAGTTTCGGCAAGGGGTTGGTGCAACGTCAGATTCCGTTGGGTGACGGCTCGACCATCCGTGTGACCGTAGCGCGCTATCATACCCCCTCGGGACGTGTGATTCAGCGCCCCTATGAGGAGGGCAATCGTCAAGCCTACTACCTCGACCACCTGCACGGCTATGCCGACTCGGTGGCGAGTGATGCCCCGCGTTATCACACGTTGAGGTTGGGACGCACGGTCTATGGAGGCGGTGGTATTCGCCCCGATTGTGTGGTGGAGGCCGATACGGTGGGCTATACGGACTATTACGGCGCTTTGGTGCGTCGCGGTGTGGTGCAACAGACGATGTCGCAATACCTCGACCGTGAGCGAACGGCCCTTGCGACGGCCTACCCCTCTTTTGAGCAATTTGAGACCTCGTATGAGGTGCCTGCATCCCTTCTCGAAGCGTTGCAGGTGGCTGGCGAGGAGGCTTCCATTGCGCGCAATGCCGACGAGTTGGCCCGCTCCGAGGAGGTCATTCGCCGGCAGATGAAAGCCCTTGTGGCGCAACGATTGTTTGGCGTGGAGGGGTTCTATCGTGTGATGAATCGCACCTCGAAGAGTGTGCAACGGGCCTTGCAGGAGGTGATGCTGGAGGGACTGCCGAATACCGAACAAACACAGAATTAGCAACAGCAATAAACGGCTCGGCGGAGGTGGCCGGGCGATAAATCGGATAACCCAAAACAATGAATATTTTCAAACGACTCTATCAGTGGATGCTCTCGTGGGGCACCTCGCGCTGGGGAGCATTGGCGCTCTTCTGCTTTGCTTTTGTCGAATCGAGTTTCTTTCCTATCCCGCCCGATGTCTTGCTCATCGCCCTTTGTCTGGGGGCCGTGAGCCATTCGTTCCGCTTTGCTGCCATCTGTACGGTCGGTTCGGTGACGGGTGCCATGTTGGGCTATGCCATCGGCTTTTTTGCCTGGCAGACGACGGCCGGCGAGTATACGGCCCTCGCCCACTTCTTCTTCAACCACGTCTTCTCGGTCGAGGCCTTCGAGCAGGTGGGTGCACTCTACGACCGCTATAATTTCTGGATTGTCTTCACGGCAGGCTTCACGCCGCTGCCCTACAAGATTTTTACGATTACGGGGGGATTGTTCCACATCAACTTTGCGATGTTTCTGCTTGCCTCGGTCATCTCGCGCGGTCTGCGCTTCTTCCTGATTGCGTGGCTGATTTGGAAGTATGGTGCCCCCATCAAGCGCTTTATCGACAACTATTTCAACCTGCTGGCCATCCTCTTTACGGTGCTGCTTGTGGGTTCGTTCTTCTTGCTAAGTTATTGTTTCTAAGATGCGACGCTTTGGTATTATCGGCCGTCCGCTGGGCCACTCGGCCTCGGCACGCCACTTCACCGAGAAGTTTGAGCAGGAGGGGCTCGATTGCGCCTTTGCGCAGTATGAACTCCCCTCGATTGAGGCCTTGCCCGACCTATTGGCTGCCACGCCCGAATTGGAGGGTTTCAACGTGACGATTCCCTACAAACAGCAGGTGATGCGCTATTTGGATGCGCTTTCGCCCGAAGCCGAACGTATTGGGGCGGTGAATTGTGTGCGCAGAACGGCGGATGGTCGCCTGGTGGGCTACAATACGGATATTATCGGCCTGCGGGTTGCCCTGAACGAGTTGTTGGGGGCAGCGGTCATCGAACACGCGCTGGTACTGGGTACGGGCGGCGCGTCACAGGCGGTGCAGTATGCGCTGATGGAGCGCGAAATCCCCTATGCCCTTGTGTCGCGTGATGCAACGCGGGGCGAATATACCTACGACAACCTGCCGGTGGAGGTGGTTGCCGAATCAAAATTGATTGTTAATGCCACCCCCGTAGGCACCTGGCCCAAGGTGGAGGAGGCGCCGTGCATTCCCTATGCCTACCTCACGCCCGAACACCATCTGCTCGATTTGGTCTACAATCCTCCTGTGACGCAGTTCCTGGCCTATGGCGAGCAGCGCGGCGCAAAGACGATGAACGGCCAGCGGATGTTTCTCGGACAGGCTGCAGCCGGCTGGGAACTGTGGAATCAATAGCAACATCCGCCGTGCGGATGCGGTGCCGGTGAGGACGATGGCGTGTGACGCGGTTAGCGCAACTCCAAGGCGCGTCGTGCAGCCTCGTAATCCTCGTGGCGCACGACAAGCGTTGCGGCACCGCCAATCGAGTTGAGCACCGACATGTGCTCGTTGCGAATATCTACCCAAATGTTGGCGCTTTGCAGGATGGACTTGGCGATTTCGGCCTCGGCCGGGGTGTTGTATTCCGCCACCACCACGAACATTTCGCTACTCATAACAGATGTTTTTTCAGGTTGTTGCAATATCGCTCTATAAAGTTAAGTATTTTGTTGATAAAATGCAACTCCCCTGCCATCTTTTTTCGCGGAATAATTCCTATCTTTGACCTGTAAGAAAACCGAACGATAAGAAGTACGCTGCCATGTCCGAATTTGTCCATCTGCATGTCCATTCGCAATATTCGATTCTTGACGGCCAGGCCTCCATCCAGCGCCTGGTCGATAAGGCTATGGCCGACGGACAGCCCGGTATTGCTCTCACGGACCACGGCAATATGTTCGGTGTGAAGGAGTTCTTCAACTATGTGAAAAAGGCCAAGGGAAAGTGTAAGGATGGCGTCAAGGCGTGTGAGGCTCGTCTGGCGGCACTGCGCGATGGCTCGGAGCAGGTCGATGACCCGAAGGCGGAGATAGCTGCCGAGGAGCGCAAATTGGCCGAGTGGCAACTCAAGGCGGCTTTCAAGCCGATTATTGGTTGCGAGGTCTATGTGGCCCGTCGTCGTTTGCAGGACAAAGAGGGCAAGCCCGACCAGAGCGGTTATCACCTTATCTTGTTGGCCAAGAATGAAAAAGGCTACCACAACCTCATCAAGATTGTCTCGAAGGCGTGGACCGAAGGATTCTACATGCGTCCGCGTACCGATCGCACCGAGTTGGAGAAGTATCACGAAGGGCTGATTTGCTGCTCGGCGTGTCTGGCCGGTGAGGTGCCGCGCGCCATTACGGCCGACGATATGGAGCGGGCCGATGAGGCAGTGCGTTGGCATAAGAACCTCTTTGGCGAGGATTACTACCTCGAAATGCAGTTGCACCGTGCCACGGTCGAGGATGCCAACCATGAGGCTTATGGGATGCAGCTCAAAGTTAATGACTACCTGCGCGATTTGGCCGAGAAACACCGCGTGAAGCTGGTCTGCACGAATGATGTGCACTTTGTCGACGAGGAGCATGCCGAGGCGCACGACCGTCTGATATGCCTCTCGACGGGCAAAGACCTTGATGACCCGCGTCGCATGCGCTATTCGAAGCAGGAGTGGATGAAGACCACGGCCGAGATGGCGGCCATCTTTGGTGAGTCGGATCCCGAGGCGATGCGCAATACGGTGGAGGTGTGCGACAAGGTCGAGCTCTACTCCATCGACCACGCCCCCATCATGCCCGAGTTTGCCATTCCCGAGGATTTTGGTACCGAGGCCGAATACCGTGCCCGCATCACGGAGGAGGAGCTCTTCAACGAGTTTACTCGCGACGAAAACGGCAACGAGGTGATGAGTCGTGAGGAGGGCGAGAAGAAGATCAAGAATCTGGGCGGATACGACAAACTCTATCGCATCAAATTCGAGGCCGACTACCTGGCCCACCTGACCATGATTGGCGCCAAGCGCCTCTATGGCGAACCCCTTTCGGAGGAGGTGGTCGAGCGCTTGAAGTTCGAGTTGCACATCATGAAGACGATGGGTTTCCCGGGTTACTTCCTCATCGTGCAGGACTTCATCCGCGCAGCCCGCGAGGAGTTGGATGTCTCGGTCGGCCCGGGCCGAGGTTCGGCTGCCGGCTCGGCCGTCGCCTATTGCTTGGGCATTACACAGATTGACCCGATACGTTACGACCTGCTGTTCGAGCGTTTCCTCAATCCCGACCGTATCTCGCTCCCCGATATCGACGTCGATTTCGACGATGATGGACGTGGTCGTGTGTTGAATTGGGTGACTGAGAAGTATGGCAAGGAGAAGGTGGCACACATCATCACCTATGGCACGATGGCCACGAAATTGGCCATCAAGGATGTGGCGCGTGTGCAGAAACTGCCCCTCTCGGAGTCGGATCGCTTGTGTAAGTTGGTACCCGACAAGACCCCCGAAGGAAAACGTGTGAAGGATTTGGGCCATGCCATCTCGTTGGTGCCCGAATTGAAGGCGGCCGAGGATTCGACCGACCCCATTATGCACGACACGATTCGCTATGCCAAGATTTTGGAGGGCAACGTGCGAAACACGGGTGTGCATGCGTGTGGTACGATTATCTGCCGCGACGATATTACGGATTGGGTTCCCGTTTCGACGGCCGATGACAAGGAGACGGGCGAAAAGATGCTCGTGACACAGTACGAAGGCTCGGTCATCGAGGATACGGGACTTATCAAGATGGACTTCCTGGGGTTGAAGACCCTCTCCATCTTGAAGGATGCCGTCGCCAACGTGCGTCAAACCAAGGGCATCGAGGTAGATATCGACGATTTCTCGATTATCACCGACGAGCAGACCTACAAACTCTACTGCGAGGGGCGCACCGTGGGTACGTTCCAGTTTGAGTCGCCGGGTATGCAGAAATACCTACGCGAGTTGCAACCCTCGACCTTCGAGGACCTCATCGCCATGAATGCCCTCTATCGCCCGGGCCCGATGGACAATATCCCCGACTTTATTGCGCGTAAGCACGGTCGTTCGCCGATTGTCTATGATATCGATGTCATGGAGCGTTATCTGAAAGACACCTATGGCATCACGGTCTATCAGGAGCAGGTGATGTTGCTGTCGCGTCTGTTGGCCAACTTCACGCGCGGCGAGTCGGATACGCTCCGTAAGGCGATGGGTA
>CAZTCM010000091.1:0-6932 GCA_964612285.1 uncultured Alistipes sp. | reverse complement strand
GCCCTTCTCGACCGGTGAGGCCAAGGCTTCGCGCGGTCTGTCGCGTCGCGAGATTGGCCACGGCCACCTCGCATGGCGTGCCTTGAAGCCGATGATTCCGCTGGGCGAGGAGAATCCCTATGCCGTGCGTGTCGTATCGGACATTTTGGAGTCGAACGGCTCGTCGTCGATGGCCACGGTCTGCGCCGGTACGCTGGCGTTGATGGATGCCGGTGTGAAGATTAAGAAGCCGGTATCGGGTATCGCCATGGGTCTGATTTCGGATTCGGCATCGGGCAAATGGGCTGTGCTGTCGGATATTCTGGGTGACGAGGACCACCTGGGCGACATGGACTTCAAGGTGACGGGTACGGCTGACGGTATCACCGCCACGCAGATGGACATCAAGGTAGACGGTCTGTCGTACGAGGTGCTGGCTGCCGCTTTGGAGCAGGCTCGCAAGGGTCGTCTGCACATTCTGGGCAAGATTACCGAGACGATTGCCGAGCCGCGTGAGGACTACCGTCCCTTCGTGCCGCGCATCGTACAGATCACCATTCCGCAGGATATGATTGGTGCCGTAATCGGCCCGGGCGGTAAGGTAATTCAGGACATCCAGAAGACCACGAACACGACCATCACCATCACGGAGGAGAACGAGAAGGGTTATGTAGACATCTTCGGCGTGGACAAGGAGGCTCTCGACGGCGCTCTGGCCCGCATCAAGGCAATCGTGGCTGTTCCCGAGGTGGGTGAGACCTACCACGGCAAGGTGCGTTCGATTGTTGCCTTCGGTGCCTTTGTCGAGATTATGCCCGGCAAGGATGCCCTGCTGCACATCTCGGAGATCGACTACAAGCGTTTCGAGACGATGGACGAGACCGGCATCAAGGAGGGTGACGCCATCGACGTGAAGCTCATCGGCATCGACGAGAAGACCGGTAAGCTGCGTCTGTCGCGCAAGGCCCTGCTGCCGAAGCCCGAGGGATATGTCGAGCGTGAGCGTCGTCCGCGCCCCGAGCGTGGTGAGCGCCGTCCGCGTCCCGACCACAAATCGGACCACAAGGAGTAATCGCCGCAAAAGGATTTTTGAAAAACTTTGTGCCTCAATCGCATGAATTGATGAAAATTTAATTATATTTGCAATTGAGGCCGAAAAAACGGACAACAAATCAAATCAATAACTATTAGTCACTATGAAAAACATGATGAAACTGAGCCTTGTGCTCGTAGCTGCGATGCTCCTTTCGAGCTGCAACTGCTTCAAAAAGATGGCAAAGAACCAGGAGGCCGTGAAGGTTACGGCTACTCCCGAGGTGCTGGTGCTGAACAACGGCGTGATTGCCGCTGATGTAAACGTTTCGTTCCCGGTAGAGTACTTCAACAAGAAGGCTGTCTTGAAGGTAACGCCCGTCCTGGTATTCGAGGGTGGCGAGGTTGCCGGTCAGACGAAGTATTTCCAGGGCTCGAAGGTAGACGAGAACTACACGGTGGTTGACGCCTCGATGGGTGGCAACTTCACGCAGCATGTCGAGTTCGCCTACGACGAGCGCATGGACCAGTGCGCCCTGCAACTCCGCGCCGAGGTGAAGTGCCCGTCAGGTCCCTGCAAGGAGTTCACGCTCGTAAACTTGAACAACGGCGCCGTTCCGACCAAGGAGCAGGCTGCTGTTTTGGCCGGTGCTGACGAGGCTGCCAAGAACGCCATCGCAAAGGAGTTCGGTCTGACGGTTGCTTACGGTCTGAACACGTTGCAGAAGGATATTAAGTATGGTGAGATGATGGAGCCGATGGCCAACAACTACAAGCGCGTAACGACGGTTGTCAACAAGACCGACCTGCTCTATGCCATCAACTCGTCGAAGGTAACGAAGAAGAACGAGAAGAACGCCAACCTGGGTGAGTTCAAGGCCGACGTAGACAACAAGTTGCAGAACGACCGCGCTTCGCAGAACATCGCCGTGAAGGGTTATGCTTCGCCCGATGGTCCGGAGAAGTTCAACGACAAGCTCTCGAAGGCTCGTAGCGAGTCGTCGAAGAAGGTGGTTGCCAAGCTGTTGAAGGAGACGGGTCTCGATGTAGACGCTGCTGCTTATGGCGAGGACTGGGACGGCTTCAAGGAGATGGTTCAGAACTCGAACATCAAGGACAAGAACCTCATTCTGCAAGTGCTGAGCCTCTACAACTCGCCCGCCGAGCGTGAGGCTGAGATTAAGAACCTCTCTTCGGTATTCGCCGAGTTGAAGGAGGACATCCTGCCCGAGTTGCGTCGCGCACAGATTGTGAACAGCACCGACATCCAGGGCAAGACCGACGCCGAGATTCTGGCTGCCGTTCAGAGCGGCAACCTGACCGTGGAGGAGTACCTCTTCGCTGCCGAGTCGCTGGCCAAGAACGCTGACGAGCAGGTGACGATCCTGACGGCTGCTTCGAAGAAACACAACGACGCTCGCGTATGGAACAACCTCGGTGTTGCGCTGACGAAGGCCGGCAAGGAGGCTGAGGCTCTCAAAGCCTTCGAGAAGGCTGCCAAGATGGATTCGTCGAGCGAGATGAACAAGAACCTGCTGCTCGCCAACCTGGCAAACGGCAACACGGCCGAGGCTAAGAAGTATGCCGCATCGGCTGACGCCGAGGCCAAGGCTGCCGTAGCTGCTGCCGAGGGTAACTACAAGACGGCTGCTGCTCAGATGGAGGGCTACAACGCCGCTATCGCCGCTTACATGAACAACGACCTGGCTGCTGCCAAGAAGGCTATCGCCAAGGATTCGTCGGCCGACGCTGACTACCTGCGTGCTGTCATCGCTGCCAAGGAGGGTGATGTAGCTGCTGCCAAGGCTCAGTTGAAGAGCGCAGTTGCCAAGAATCCCGAGCTGGCCAAGAAGGCTGCCAAGGATGTGCTGTTGAAGAAGGTTGTTGAGGCCTAATTCAAGGCAATTTGAAAAAGCACGAGGAGTCGATTGACTTCTCGTGCTTTTTTTATGCAGAGGGGGGGGGTAACAAACGAGCGTCCGGCCGATTATTGGCCGGACGCTCGTTTGTGAATACCTATATATAATATAGAGCGGATTAGCAATTCATGCCGCCGCAGCAGTGAATCACCTGCCCGCTGACATAGCCCGAGAGGTCCGAAGCGAGGAAGAGAGCCACGTTGGCCACATCCTCGGGCGTACCGCCACGACGCAGCGGAATCGTCTTGGCCCACTGCTCGCGCACCTCCTCGGGGAGGGCGGCCGTCATGTCGGTGATGATGAAACCCGGGGCAATGGCGTTGGCACGAATCCCGCGTGCACCCATCTCCTTGGCAATCGACTTGGCCAGACCAATCATACCCGCCTTCGAGGCCGAGTAGTTACATTGTCCGGCATTGCCACTCACGCCAACCACCGACGACATGTTGATAATCGAACCGCTGCGCTGACGGGCCATGACGGGGGTAACGGCGTGGATGAAGTTGAAGGCCGATTTCAGATTGACCGTCAGCACGGCATCCCACTGCTGCTCAGTCATGCGCATCATCAGGCCATCCTTCGTGATGCCGGCATTGTTGACCAGCACATCGATACGGCCAAAATCGGCCACGACCTGCTTAACCACCTCGTGGGTCTCGTCAAACGAAGCGGCATTCGAGGCGTAACCCTTGACACGCACACCCAGCGCGGCAATCTCCGCCTCGGTGGCCTTACCATTCTCGTCGATGGCGAGGTCCGTAAAGGCGATGTCGGCTCCTTCGGCCGCAAATCGAAGCGCGATGGCCTTGCCAATCCCGCGCGCTGCGCCCGTGATGAGGGCGACTTTTCCTTCGAGAAGTTTCATAGTTGTGAAAACGGATTGTTTTGCTGCAAAGTTAATCATTAAATTTGCGAAGTGCAACACAAGCGTTGTGACCACCGAAACCGAGTGAGTTGGAGATGGCCACATCAAGCGCACATCGCTTTGCGACACCGGGCGTGTAGTCGAGATCGCACTCGGGGTCGGGCTCGGTCAACCCAATCGTGGGCGGCACGATGCCGTCGCGCAGCGCCAGCGCCGAGGCAATCAACTCAACGGCACCCGTTGCCCCGAGCATGTGTCCGGTCATCGACTTCGTCGAGCTGATGGAGGATTTGCGGGCCTCCTCTTCGCCAAGGGCGAGCTTGATGACGTGGGTCTCGGTCTTGTCGTTGAGCGGTGTCGAGGTGCCGTGGGCATTGATGTAGAGCTTCTCGCCGGCACGGAATCCCGCCTCGTCGAGGGCCTGACGCATCGCACGCGACGCCGCAGCGCCATCGGGACGCGGAGCGGTATAGTGGTAGGCATCGCAGCTGTTGCCATAGCCGACCACCTCGGCGATGATGGTGGCCCCGCGCTGCTTGGCGTGTTCCAACTCCTCGAAGAGGAGCACACCGGCACCCTCGGCAATCACAAAACCGTTGCGACGGCGGTCGAACGGAATCGAGGCCTGCATCGGGTCGGTCGCCAACGAGAGGGCCTTGCTGTTGGCGAAGCCACCGATGGCCAAAGCGTGCACGGCGGCCTCCGAACCTCCGGTCAGGATGGCATCGGCATAGCCATATTTGATGGCACGGAAGGCCTCGCCGGCGGTGTTGGTCGAGGTGGCACATGCCGACACGGCGGGCAGACAGACGCCCTGCGCATTGAAGCGGATGGCGACATTACCGGCCGCAATATTCGAAATCATCATCGGGATGAAGAGGGGCGAGATGCGTCGTGCCCCCTCGTTGACCAGCACTTTGGTCTGGTCGACAAAGGTCTGCATGCCACCAATGCCCGAACCGATGTAGACGCCCAGGCGCTCCGGCGCAATATTCTCACCGGCCACCAACCCACTCTGGGCCATGGCCTGAATCGAGGCAGCCACGGCAAATTGGCTGTAACGGTCGCTGCGACGCACATCCCCGGGGGCCAACCCCTGAGCCACGGGGTCGAAATCGCGCACCTGGCCCGCTACGCTGACCGCAATCTCCTCGTCGATGCCCTCGATGGGGCGAATTCCACAGACGCCATCCGTAATGTGTTGCCAAAACTCCGAGACGGAGTTGCCGACAGGCGTCACCACGCCCATGCCGGTAATCACTACACGTTTATTCATTTTTCTCTCTATGTTTTTGTTAATCTGCTATTTACAAATCCATTCAGGCTCATTTCGGCCCGAGGTGTTTTTTAATTTTCACAAAATATATTAACTTCGCCCCGTAAAATTCGACTTATGGAGGTACCCAAGTTCCTTTTGCGGAAGAAATATCTGTTGGAGTCGGTGCTCTTCGTGGCGCTCTTCTCCTTCCTGTTCATGGCGCTCTATCAGCCCTTCTCGGCCACAGCCTGGTTTGGGGTTCAGCCGCTGTCCAAATTTTTGCTGACCCTCTCGTTCTACCTGGCAGCGGTCAGCACACTGCTCATCAGTAAATATTTGATGTATCGCGTCTGGGCCGTGCGCACCCTCACCATGCCGTTCTATTTGGGCTGGATTGGCGGGGAGTTTCTCGCCATCGCAGCGCTCTACATGCTCTTCTCGACGGCCTTCGACGGCGGTCCGGCGGTCAACGCCGCATGGGTCATGCGTGTCTTCTTCTGCGTGTCGCTCATTCTGGCCATTCCCTACACGATGATTTGGCTCTACTCGGCCTACCGTGTCAAAAACGAGGAGCTGAACCTCATGAAGCTCAACCGCACCACGGAGAAAGAGCCCGAGCGTTCGCAATTGCTACACCTCTACGACAACAACGACGTGATGAAGATGTCGGTGGACGAGGAGGCGCTCTACTACGTCGAGTCGCAAGACAACTATGTGCGCATCTACTACGAATTGGAGGGCAAATTGGTCAGCTACATGTTGCGCTGCAAGACCCAAAAACTCGAAGCGATGCTGGCCAACACCTCGCTGGTGCGCTGCCATCGTTCACACATCGTCAATACGCACAAAATCAAGCTCTATAAGAAAGAACACGACCACGCAACCATCTTCCTGACACACCCCTCGGCCAAGCCGATTCCCGTCTCGAAGAGTTACTTCCGTTCGGTGACCGAGTTGGTCGAGAAGACCCAATCGGAGGCCGAAGCCTTATAGCTCCTCCTGCGTGACACTCTGCATCAACGCCTCTGCCACACTGCCCGTGAGGGCATTGTTGTGTTCGATGTGTGCCATGACCAGGGCCCGCGTCATTGCCAAATAGTGACGCATCGAAAGGGTGCTGCGCCCCTCCCCTTCGGCCTCGGCCAACAGCAGATAGCACATCAGAACAGCCCCTCCACACTCGACCAGCCGTCGGCTGTGCAGTTCGACAAAGGCATTGCCTTCGGCTTCGGTGCGCTGAATCAGCTCCTCGAAGCGCTCGGTGAGTTCGACCAAAGTCCATCGCTCATACTCAAAACCTCCTCGTCGTGCCGCCCGCTCGGCCTGTGCGTGCAATTCGGCCACCAACGCCCCGTTGGCGATGTATTTCATTGCGGCAATCACCTGCAACTGTGACGTTCCCTCGTAAATCGTCACGACACGGGCATCGCGGTAGAGGCGTTCCACCTCGAAATCCTTCACATAACCCGAGCCGCCAAAGACCTGAATGGCATCGTAGGTAATCCGGTTGCAATACTCGCCACTGAGCAGTTTCAGCATCGGAGTATACATATCGGCACGTTGTTGGGCCTGTTTCATCAGGGTGCGCTCTTCCCCCTCCAAGGCCCCCCGTTTGGCCTTACGCGCCAATCCGCGTGCCACATCCACCTCGTGAGCCGTGGCATAGAGCAGCGCACGCGACGCATCCAATCGGGTCCGCATGCCGGCCAAGAGTTCGGCCACGGCGGTAAATTCGAGAATCGGACGACCAAATTGGCGACGCTGACGCGCATAGAGCAGCGCTTGTCGCCATGCCGCCTCGGCAATGCCCACCGCCTGAGCGCCGATGCCCAGACGTGCCTGGTTCATCAACGAGAGCACATATTTGATGAGCCCCATG
>CAZTCM010000090.1:0-6997 GCA_964612285.1 uncultured Alistipes sp. | reverse complement strand
GCTCCATCGTGCGCACCTGAATCGACGAGGTGTGCGTGCGTAGCAGAATATCCTTGGCGTTAGGTTCGTCGCTCTCCTTCTCGATGAAGAAGGTGTCCTGCATGTCGCGAGCGGGGTGCTCGGGCGGGAAGTTGAGCGATGAGAAGACGTGCTGGTCGTCCTCGATTTCGGGACCGTCGGCCACCGTATAACCCAGGCGGGCAAAGACCTCGACAATCTCGTTTTTGACGAGCGAGATGGGGTGGCGTGAGCCCAGCTCCTCGGCCGAGCCCGGGCGGGTCATGTCGCCCAGTTGCGACGTAGCCTCCGTAGCCGAGTTCTGCAACTCTTCGCGCAGGGTGTTGATGCGTGTCAAAGCCTCATTTTTCAAGGCGTTGAGCTTTTGGCCCAGCTCGCGTTTGAGCTCGGGGGCCACACTCTTAAACTCCTCCATTAGGGCCGTCAATTCGCCCTTCTTGCCGAGGATGCGGATGCGAAACTCTTCGATTTCGGTGGCTGCTTTGGGTCGAAACTCTTCGACTTGTCGCAAAAGTTCATTGATTTTTTCAATCATATCTTGAATGTTTATCGTTTTTTCTCTAATTTTGAGGGCTCCTATGCAAAGGGCGCTTTAACATGCAAAGTTAAATAAAAAAACCGATATAATGCGCATCTTTCGCCTCTTTCTCGTTGCGTTGCTGCTCGAAATGCTCCTGCCCTCGTTTGCGATGGCCTCCACTCCTGCGAAACAGGGGGGTGTCGGTGTGGTGATGAGCGGCGGAGGTGCCAAGGGTTTGTACCACATCGGTGTGCTCGAAGCGTTGGAGGAGAGCGGTGTGCCGATCGATTATGTCGCCGGTACTTCGATGGGGTCGATTATCGCGGCGATGTACGCCTCGGGCTACTCACCGGCTGAGATGCGGGCCATTGTTCTCTCGGGCGAAGTGCAGCAGTGGATTTCGGGACGCATCGACCCTTCGCGCTACAAACCCTACTATCGGCAGATGGATACACCCCCCTCGTTCATCAACCTGTGGCTCGATTTAGGCGATGCGGAGAAGCGTTTTCGTCTCCCTTCGTCGCTCATCTCCTCGACACAGGTCGACATGGCACTGCTCGAACTCTTCACACCGGCATCTACGGCCGCCGAGGGGGATTTCTCGCAGCTGATGGTTCCTTTCCTCTGTGTGGCTGCCGATATGAATGCACGTCGGCCGGTGACTCTCACCGGCGGGTCGTTGACCGAAGCGGTGCGCGCCTCGATGGCCATTCCGCTTGCCTTCAAACCGGTAAAATCAGGCGACCGCCTCTTCTACGACGGAGGTATCTACGACAACTTTCCATGGCGTCCTCTCGACGAGCGCTACCATCCTTCGCTGCTCATCGGCTCGATTTGCACGAGCGGCAACATAGTGCCCGACGAAGATGATTCGCTCATCGACCAGGCATTGCTCTTTGCGATGGGGGATACCGACTACACCCTGCCCGAGGGGCGCAGCGTGACGATACACCGCGGTATCAAGGCGGGTATGCTCGACTTCGATGAGGCCGAGCCCATCATGAATGCCGGCTATGAGGATGCCATGAAGCAGATGCCGCAGATTCTCGAACAGGTGGCCGAGACATGGAGCGAGGAGCAATACGCAGCACGTCGCGAGGCCTTTCGTGCCAAATGTCCTCCGCTGATTTTCCGAAATTACGAGATTTCGACGGCCAACGAGGAGCGCACGGCCTACATTCGCGACTACATGCGCGTCGATCTCCACGGCCCCGGGCGTCAGCGCCCGATGACGATGGACAACCTGCGCGATAACCTCTATGCCATTCTGACCGGAGGCGACTACACGATGGATATCCCCGAGGCGCGCTACGACTCGCTCTACGATGGCTACACCTTCAAGGCGCGTCTGCGGGCGCGTCCCAATTTCAAACTCACCATCGGCGGAAACCTCTCCTCGACCGCCTTCAACCAGGTCTATATCGGGGTGAACTACCAGACCTTCGGGCGTACCAGCAATCGGGTGGGGGCCGACCTCTATCTCGGCCCGACCTACACCTGGGGCTCGGTGGGCGGTCGTGTCGATTTCTACCTCAACGACCCCTTTTTCCTCACCTATGGTTACACCTTCTCGGTGAAGAACTTCCGCCACGGATCCTTTGGCCGCATCTCCGAGATTGACAACACGCTCGGCATCAAGAACAGCGAAAGTTTTGCCCGCTTAGGGCTCGGATTCCGCCTTACGCACCGCAGTGTGGTCGAGGTGAAGGCGCATGGCGGCCACATCAACTACCACTACTACCCCAATGCCAGCAACTATGAACTCTCTGACCATGCCCGACTGCTTTTTGTGGGTGTCAAGGGGGAGTTGGCGCGTAACACGTTTGATAAGTTTCTCTATCCTACGCGAGGCTCGGATTTGCGCCTGTCGATGATTTTGGTTTCGGGTCGCGACCGCCTCAAACCTCATGGTCAGCACGCCTTCTCACCCGATGCGAAGCGTAGTTGGTTTGGGGGACGTTTCCAGTGGTCGAAGGTCTTTGATATGCCTGCGACCAGCTGGTTCTCGATGGGAATGAGTCTCGACGCCGTCTACACGAATCACCCCGACTTCTCGTCGCCCGGTGCCACACTGCTCTCCCTGCCGGCCTACGAGCCGATTCCGCATGCCAAAAAGATTTTTATGCCCGACTTCCGGGCCGAGCGCTTCGTGGCCGGAGGTATCAACCCCACCTTCGACCTGATGCCCAATTTCTTCTTGCGCACCGGCTTCTATGCCATGTATCGCAATAAGAACAAGTACGAACAGAGCACGTTGGTCAATTGGGAAGATCGTCAGATGCACTACATCTCCGAACTGTCGCTGGTCTACCACACCCCCATCGGGCCTGTCAACCTCTCGCTGATTAAGTACGATTTGAACGATTGGCGCAATGCCTATCTGATGTTTAACTTCGGATACCCCATCTTCGCACCGAAGGGTACCTTCTATTAATAGCGGTCGGACAAGGTGAATCGGGCACTGGTTCGTGCAATTTACTCCCGCTCGATGGTGTCTTTGATTTCGGAGAGCTCGACCAGTTTGTTGACAATGGCATAGATGGTCAACCCCGCGGCCGAGTGAATCTGCAATTTGGCGGCGATGTTGCGACGGTGGGTGATGACCGTGTGGGTCGAGATACACAGTTCGTCGGCTATCTCCTTGTTGGTCAGCCCTTTCACTACACATACGATGATTTCGCGTTCGCGGCTGCTCAGCTCCTGCGGAGCCTCTTCGCGCTTGGGGGCCGGTGTTTTGGCCAACTGCTCGACCGCCGGAATGAAGAGCACATCTTCGACCGTGTTGTGCGACGCCAACTCCCGTTCGCAGGTGAAGATGTCGTAGAGCACGTCGTTCAGTTCGTTCGTGCCCCCCGAGGGGTAGTATTTGATGATGATGTTTTTCAACTCGCTCAAATGCTCCTCGACGCGGTCGTGTTGACGGCGGAAGATGGCCATCGAATAGTCGCTCTGTGCGCGACCGGACAAGAGCGATTCGACATAGGGGAAGACAGTCTGCTCCTCGTACTGCATGTGGTTGTTCACCTCGGCGCAGTAGTCGTCGTAGTAGCGCAGGATGGCGAATGCGACGTCGTTTTGTGAGCAGTTGACCGCTTCGATGAGCTTGCGGCGAATCGAGGGAAGGCGGAATTCGAGGAAGTAGCGGTGGGCGTTGTGCAGGTAGTCGGTCAGGGCTCGCACCGAAACCGTCTCAACCTCCGGTGTCGCCGCGGGGTTGAACATGAGGTTGACCACCGCCAGAAAGGTGGTGGCATCCACCTTGTGGTCGGCGCAAACCTCCCCAATGCTCTTATCGCCAAAGCCCGGGGTGATGCCAAAGCGCGACATGGCCTGCAACACCGTGTAGTGGCTTGTCACCAGGTCGCTCATGCGGTCTTCGCTCGTATATTCACGCAGTTTATTCATCGTCGAAACCTATTCGTATTGGGGTAAAGATACTCTTTTTACGCTGTCCGGGCAATACCTGAGGGGGGGGTTATCGACGCGACAAATCGAGATAGCTCTGTTGCAACAGTGTGCGTCCCATCTGCAATTGTCGTTCGGTAGCCCCCTCGCTGGTGGTTTGCGAGTTGCCGTCCCAAAGGCTCATACCCTCCGGTTCGAGGATGCCGAATCCCTCGTTGTAGGTGTAGTAGGCAAACTTCGGGAGGGCGGGGTGGAGCATATCTTTGCTGTAATCGAAGTCGTCGTGAGCAATGCCCAGCTGCCCGAGCAACGTGGCGGCCAGGTCGATTTGTGACCCATAGGCGGAGATTGTGCGCGGCTCCTTCACCGCTCCTCCCAGCCACAACATCGGAATCTGATAGGTTTCCGTATCGGTGTATTGCCCTCGACGGAAGGGCCAGCAACCGTGGTCCGGCACGAGAATGAGCAACAGATTCTCCCACGCCGGTGAGGCCTTCAAACGCTCCACCAACGCTCCGATGCAATGGTCGGTAAAGGCAAAGGCGTTGCTGCGCGGGTCTTCGAAACGGGTAAAGGGCACCGCAAAGGGCTCGTGGCTGCTCAATGTAAGCCACCCTGCGAGGAAGGGCTTCTCTGCGGCCGAGAGCCGGATGATTTCGTCGGCTACGAAGGCCCCCACCACCTCGTCGTCATAGCCCCATTTGGAGGTGGGTGCGTCAAACGACATCGACTTCTGCCAAATCAACTCCTGCCACCCCGTGGCATACATATAGGAGGCTTGGTTCGTAAAGTTCAGGTCGCCGCCATAGTAGAAGCGGGTCGTATACCCTTCGCGTCCCAGCGAACGGGCGATGGAGGGGAGCTCCAAGCATTTGGGCGTGAGCTTCATTAGCGAAACGCGCGTCTGTCCGGGGAAACCACTCAAAATCGCCATCTGGCCGCGGTCGGTGCGGAACGAGCTGGCGTAGAAATTTTCGAAGAAGAGCGCCTCGTCGCGCAGGCGGCGCAACTCGGGGAGGATGGGTTCACCCGCCTCCTCCGCCTCAAAGACCGTCGTTCCGAAACTCTCCAAGATGACAATCGCCACATTCGGGCGCAGTGTGTCGAGCACCGGCTCGGGTGCCCCTTCAACGGGTTGATTACCACGCAACTGTGCAAATTGAGCCTCCAACTGCTCGGGGGAGTAGAAGGGGTATTCGGCGGCGAAATCCTCCTGCTTGCCGAGGGTCGATAGGAACGAGAAGATGGGGTTGGTGGCGGCGTGGTTCAGAAAGAGGGTGGGTGAGAAGCAGACCTTCGAGACATTGGCTACCGAGGTTCCCACCCCTCCGCGAATCGAGAGGAAGTCGAGCCCCGCGACGAGCAGCATCACGAGACTCCACGGCAAGGCCCGGCACCAGCAGAGCGACTCCCCGTCATAAAGGCGCACGATACGGCGGTAGACGAAGATGAGCAGTGCGGCATAGAGGGCCATCACCAGCAGACCGCCCAAAAGCATGCCGAGATCGACACTGGCCATCGCCTCCTTCGGGTCGGAGAGGTAGATGAGGATGGTTGAGTCGAGCCGGAATCCCCAGTAGGCATAGAGCCCGAGGTCGACGGCAACAAGGGCTGCCGAGGCCAGCGAAACGATGGTAAAGTAGCCATTGAGCAGACTGCGTCCCACACAATTGGGAATGCGAATCCACAGGTTGATGAGCAGAAAGAGGATGGGTAGGGCCGTGATGTAGCCCGCCACGGTCATGTCGAGCTTCAAACCGTGCCACACCACCTGCACCCACTCGCCGAAGCTTGCTTGGGCAGCCTGCTCGGCATAGTAGGCCAAAAAGAGGGGCTTTTGCAGAGCCATCATGACCACCGTGGCGGTCCAGATGGCGACGATAAGCAGGAGTTTTCGTTTCATCTTCTTTTTGCTCTTAACTCGCTAAATTTTCTCACCAAAGGCCAGGTCGCCGGCATCACCCAGGCCCGGGACAATGTAACATTTCGAGGTGAGCTCCTCATCGACTGCGGCGACCCAGAGCGAACTCGACTGCGGCAGGTGGCGTTGTGCATAGTCTACCCCCTGCTCCGAGCCGATGACGGCGGCCACATGGAGCTTCTCGGGCGTTCCGCCGTGCTGGCACAACGCCTCATAGGCCAAAACGAGCGATTGTCCGGTGGCCAGCATCGGGTCGACCAGCAGCAGGGTCTTCCCTTCGAGGTCGCCACACGAGATATACTCCACCTTCACCGTGAATGAGCCATCCTTGTGGTTCTTGCGGTAGGCCGAGACAAAGGCGTTCTGCGCACGATCGAAGTAGTTCAGGAAGCCTTGATGGAACGGCAGGCCGGCACGCAGGATGGTGGCCACCACCAGGCGGTCGTTGATGAGCTGTACTTCGGCCTCACCCAGCGGTGTTTCAACCACCTTCGGGGTGTAGTTCAACTCCTTGGAGAGTTCGTAAGCCGTGATTTCACCAATGCGCTCCAAGTTGCGACGGAACCGCATCGGGTCCTGCTGAATCTGCTTGTCGCGCAACTCGGCCAAGAAGGTGTTCAGAATCGTGTTCTGCTCGTTGAGGGTGTGAATCGTCATGGTTGTATGGAAGTTTTAGTTGGTTGCTTAGTAGAGGAAATTGTTGAAGGGATAGCGCCCCGCATGAATCTCGCGCACCATGCCGTAGAGGTCGGTGCGGAACTTCTCGATGTTGATGCGTTCGATGGCCGAGAGGAAGATGCAGGGGGTGTTGGCCTTGGCAATCCAACTCTTTTTCAAATCGTCGAGCGAAAGATTCTCGCGCGTGGCGGGGGTCAGGTCGTCGGGCTCCTTCTCTATATAGGTATAGGCATCGACCTTGTTGAAGACCAGGTAGACCGGCTTGTCGCCGGCGCCAATCTCCTGCAAGGTTTGCTTCACCACTGCAATCTGCTCCTCAAACTGCGGGTGCGAGATATCGACGACATGAATCAGCAGGTCGGCTTCGCGCACCTCGTCGAGGGTCGATTTGAACGACTCGATCAGCTCGGTCGGCAATTTGCGAATGAAGCCTACCGTATCCGAGAGCAGGAACG
>CAZTCM010000089.1:0-7061 GCA_964612285.1 uncultured Alistipes sp. | reverse complement strand
TTGTTGCCGTAGAGGCGGGCCGGAAAGACCTTCGTGTCGTTGAAGACAAAGAGATCCTCCTCGTCGAAGTATTCGAGGATATCCTTGAAGTAGCGGTGTTCGATCTCCCCCGTCTTGCGGTCGATGACCATCAGGCGCGAATCGTCGCGGTTGATGGTGGGGTGCTGCGCCATTTCGGGTGAAAAATCATACCCGTATTGCGATAATTTCATAGGGTAACCTTTGGTTTTGAGGTAACAACAATCTATATCAATACGCAAAAAAGACTATTTTGTTTCAATTTGCAGCAATTTTTCCAAAAAATCGTGCAATTGCCACGCCCCTTCGACGCGGAATCCCCCGCTGCGTGTGCGGCGCAGGGCGGTGAGGTGGGCGCCACTCAGCAGGGCGCTGCCAATCTCGCCGGCCAACGAACGGATGTAGGTGCCGCGGCTGCAACGCACGCGCAACTGCACATCGGGCAGTGCCCACTGCGTGACCTCCATCTCGTAGATGTGAATCAGTGCTTGCTTCAACTCGACCGTCTCGCCGGCGCGGGCGATGTCGTAGGCCCGCAGCCCCTCGACCTTCTTGGCCGAGTAGAGGGGTGGCAGCTGCAACCGCTCGCCGGTGAGGGCTGTGAGTGCCTCGTCGAGCATCGGGCGGGTGATGTGTCGCCAGGGGTAGGTGTGGTCGATGGTGTGTTCGCGGTCGAAGCTCGGGGTGGTGGCTCCCAGACGGACGTCGGCCACATACTCCTTCTCCTCGGCTTGCAAGGCATCGACGAGCTTCGTGGCACGGCCGATGCAGACGAGCAGTACGCCGGTGGCCAACGGGTCGAGTGTGCCGGCATGTCCCACCTTGATTTTGCGGTAGCCGATGTGCCGCAGGGCATATTTTATTTTGCGCACCACGTCGGCCGAGGTCCAATGGAGCGGCTTGTCGATGACGGCGATGTATCCCTCCTCGAAGTTGATGCCGCGCAGCTCTTTGTTGGTCAGCATGGCGATTAGAGGGTATGAATGAGTGCAATGGCCCCCACCACGGCGCAGTAGAGAGCAAACCAGATGAGGCGGCCGCGCTTGACGATTTCAATCATGAATTTGCAGGCCAGCGTACCCGATACGAAGGCGGCCATAAAGCCGCTCACGAGTGCCTCGGTCGGCACGCTCATGGCAGCCATCTCGCCCGAGAGGATGTCGAGCAGCATCTTGCCCAGGATGACCGGAATGACCATCAGGAACGAGAAGTTGGCTACCGACGATTTGTCGTTGCCGAGCAGCAGTCCCGTGGCAATGGTCGTTCCCGAGCGTGAGAGCCCGGGCATCGTGGCCACGGCCTGCGCGCAACCAATCAGGAAGGCGTCGCGATAGGAGATGGCGGCTTTCTGGCGCGGCTTGGCATAGTAGGCGAAGGTGAGCAGCAGGGCCGTCAGCAGGAGCATGGCCCCTACGAAGGCAAGCGACGAGAAGAGTGCCTCGATTTGGTCGGCAAAGCAGATGCCGATGATGCCGGCTGGAATCATCGAGAGCACGATTTTCAGCACATAGGCCTGTGCCTCGTTGAAATGGCGCGCGAAGAGTCCGGTGAGGAGCCCCCACAATTCGCGCCACAAGACCACGATGGTGCTCAATACGGTCGCGGCGTGGAGCGTCACGTCGAAGGTGATGTTGTTTTCGAGTTCGATGCCCAGCAGCTCCTTGGCCAATTGCAGGTGGCCGCTGCTCGAAACGGGCAAAAACTCGGTAACGCCCTGGACGATACCGAGTAAAATAGCTTGTAATGTATCCATCTGTTATTGGAGTGTTTGCCAAATCAGGGCCGAGGCACCGAGGATGGCGGCATTTTTGCCCTGGATGCCGCTTGGCAGCAGCTTGACCTTGTTTTTATAGGTGAACATCATGTTTTGCTCCATGTAGCGTTTGGTCGGCTCGAAGAGCAGGTCGCCCGCCTTGGCCAACCCTCCGAAGAGGAAAATTGCCTCGGGCGAGGTGACCGTCACCACGTCGGCCAGGGCGCGTCCCAACCACTCGGCCGTGCGACGGAAACACTCCAAGGCCACGGGGTCACCTTCGGCTGCTGCGGCCGAAATCATCGCCGCATCAAACTCGGCAAAGGGTATCTCGCGCAGGCGGCTGGGGGCACTCATCGTGGCCATCAGTTCGAAGGCGGTGCGTTTGATGCCCGTGGCCGAAACATAGGCCTCCAAACAGCCCTTGCGGCCACACCCGCACTCACGGCCTTCGCGCTCGACGATGACGTGGCCGAACTCGCCGGCGAAGCCGTCGTGGCCGTAAATCATCTCGCCATTGGCCACAAATCCCGAGCCGAGCCCCGTACCGAGCGTAATCATCACAAAGTCGCGCATCCCCTTGGCGTTGCCATAGACCATCTCGCCGATGGTGGCGGCGTTTGCATCGTTCGTGATGAGGCATTTGATGCCTCCGAAGCAACGCGAAATATCCTCGGCCAGGTGGAAGATGCGCCGTGCCTCGTCGTGCTCCTGCTCCTCGGGACGGAACTTCCAGAGGTTGGCCGGTGTTTCGATGGTGCCGCGGTGGTAGTTGGCGTTGGGTGCGCCGATGCCGATGCCCACCAGCTCATACTCGAAGGAGAGGCTGTGTGCCAAGGTGTGCAGGGCGCGACACAACTCCTCGACATAAATCGGATAATCCTCAACATGAGGATATTTGCGCGTCGAGATGACCGATTCGGCATAGAGGTCGCCGTGCTCATCGACCATGCCGAAGGCGGTGTTGATGCCTCCGATGTCGATGCCGATAGCGAGTTTTTTCATAGGAGTTAAACGTGTTTAAGTCAAAAAGGGAGGTCAAAGTTACGGGAAAATTCGGCAGGTACAAAGTTTTTTTGTATTTTTGGGTCAGAAAAACAACTTAACCCCCTTTTTTATCCATGCAGACACAGGAAAAATACCTCGATTTGGTGGAGAACTACCTGGCACAAACCGAATTTCCGGCCGAGCCCGAATTGCTCTATACCCCCATCAGCTACTCGCTTGCGGGGGGTGGCAAGCGGTTGCGTCCGGTCTTGTTGATGCTCTCGCACGCCCTCTACTCGGAACAGGCACACGAGGCGCTTCCGGCAGCCGCAGCGGTCGAGATGTTTCATAATTTCACGCTGCTGCACGACGACATCATGGACCACGCCCTGCTGCGTCGCGGCAAACCCTCGGTCTATGCCAAGTGGGGCGAGAATGTGGCCATCTTGTCGGGCGATGCGATGATGATTGCGGCCTATCAGCTGTTGTGTCGCACGCAGAGTCCCCGCCTGCCTCAGATGCTGACCGTCTTCAACCAGACGGCCCTCGAAGTGTGCGAGGGGCAGCAGTACGACATGGATTTCGAGAGCCGCCAAAAGGTCTCGGTGGTCGAGTATATGCGCATGATTGAGCTGAAAACCTCGGTGCTGCTGGCCGGTGCAGTGGTGATGGGGGCCCTGTTGGGTGGTGCCTCGGAGGAGGATTGCCGTGCCCTGCGTCGCTTTGCCATCGAACTCGGTCTGGCCTTCCAGTTGCAGGACGACCTGCTTGACAGCTACGGCGAGGAGCAAACCCTCGGCAAAGCCATTGGCGGCGACATCCTCGAAGGCAAGAAGACCTACCTGATGGTGATGGCGATGAGCCGTGCCGACGAGGAGCAGCGCGAGGTGTTGCGCTCGACCCACCTCGATGCGGCGTTGAGTGCCGAGGAGAAGGTGACGCGCGTAAAACACATCTACGATACACTCGATGTGCCACGCCTGACCGAGCAGCAAATCGGCCTTCGCTTCGAACGTGCCCTGGCGCAGTTGGAGAGTCTCTCGGCCCCCGCCGAGCGGATTGCAGCGCTGCGCACCTACGCCGAAAGCCTGATGGGAAGACAGAAATAAAGAGCAAAGAGGAGAACGCAAAGAGGATAGAGCACAGAGGCCGGAGTAACGTTTTTATGGTACTCTCAAAATTCCCAAAACTCTCAAAACTCTCAACCCTCCCAATTAAACTGAAAACTACAATGAAGCGAAGCGATATCGAACTGATGGCTCCGGTGGGGTCGTATGAGGCGTTGGCGGCCGCCATCGAGGCGGGGGCCGACTCGGTCTACTTTGGTGTGGGCAAACTCAATATGCGCTCGGCTTCGGCCGCCAACTTCACGCTCGACGACCTCGCGGAGATTGTGCGTCGTGCCCACGAGGCCGGAGTCAAGGCCTACCTTACGGTCAATACGGTGGTCTACGAGGAGGAGTTGCGCACGATGCAGCAGGTCATCGACCGTGCCCGCCACGAGGGGGTCAATGCCATCATTGCCACCGACATGGCGGCCATCCTCTATGCCCGTCGCATCGGGCAGGAGGTGCACATCTCGACCCAGAGCAACATCTCGAACTCCGAGGCGGTGAAGTTCTTCTCGCAGTGGGCCGATACGGTGGTCTTGGCACGCGAGTTGAACCTCGAACAGGTGGCGCAGATTCATCGTGAGATTGTCGAGCAAGACATTCGCGGCCCGAAGGGCGAGCTGGTCGAGATCGAGATGTTTGCGCACGGCGCACTTTGCATGTCGATTTCGGGGAAGTGCTATCTTTCGCTCTACGAAACCAACTGCTCGGCCAATCGCGGAGCCTGCCGCCAATTGTGCCGTCGCAAATACACCGTGCGCGACAAGGAGACGGGGGCCGAACTCGACATCGACGGCCGCTATGTCCTCTCGCCCAAAGACCTCTGCACGGTCGATTTTCTCGACCGCTTTGTGGCCAGCGGTGTGCGGGTGCTCAAAATCGAGGGCCGCGCCCGTGGTGCCGAATATGTCAAACGGGTCGTTTCGTGCTACGATGAGGCGTTGCGAGCCATGGAACAGGGGGCCTACACGCCCGCCTTGGCCGCCTCGCTCAAAGAGCGCCTTGCCGAGGTCTTCAACCGCGACTTCTGGGAGGGCTATTATGCCGGTCGTCCCGTCGTCGAACACAGTGCCCACTACGGCTCGGCCGCAACACGCCGCAAGGTCTATGTCGGCAAGGTGACGAACTTCTACAAGAAAATCTCGGTGGCCGAGGTGCTTGTCGAGGCGGCACCGTTGGCCGTAGGCGAGGATATTTTCTTCCTGGGGGCCACGACGGGCGTAGCCGAACAGCGTCTCGAAGAGTTGCACGGCCTCGAGGGGGAGGTTGCGGCACAAGTTGTGCAGGGGCAGTTGTGTGCCATTCGCACCTCGCAACTGATTCGCCGCGGCGACCAACTCTATAAATTTGAACCTACGGACAATTAATACCACAACGATATGTTTGCAGCATCGACCTACGTTTCGCGTCGCCGGACGCTTTGCGAGAAGATGGGCTCGGGCCTGATTCTTCTGCCGGGCAACACTTTTTCGCCCAACAACTACCCCAACAATGCCTACTATTTCCGCCAGGATTCGACCTTCCGCTACTACTTCGGCCTCAATACACCGACGCTGGTCGGTCTGCTCGATGCCGAGACGGGCGAAGCAGCCCTCTATGGCGACGATTTCACGGTCGAGGATATCATCTGGACCGGTCCGCAACCCACCCTTCGCGAGCAGGGTGCCGAGGTGGGGGTCGAGAAGAGCTATCCGCTGGCTGCGTTGGCCGACCACCTTGTGGCCGCAATTCGTTTGGGCCGCCGCATTCATTTCCTGCCTCCCTATCGCAGCGAGACGAAGTTGCAGATGAGCGCACTGCTCGGCATCACGCCGGCGCAGCTGCACGACTACAAGTCGGTCGAACTGATGATGGCCGTGGCCGAGATGCGCGAGCGCAAGTCGGAGGAGGAGTTGGCCGAGATGGAGAAGGCCTTCCTGTTGGGTTATGAGATGCACACGCTGGCGATGAAGATGTGCCGCCCGGGCGTGGTCGAGCGCGAGATTGCCGGAGCCGTCGAGGGCATCGTGAAGAGCTATGGCCAGGGTGTGTCGTTCCCCACCATCGTGTCACAACACGGCGAAACGCTCCACAACCTCAATTGCGACGGCGTGTTGGAGGCGGGTCGCCTGCTGCTGGTCGATGGGGGTGGTGAGACCCTCAGCGGCTACTGCTCCGACCACACGCGCACCTACCCCGTGAGCGGTAAATTTACCGACAAGCAGCGCGACATATATAATATAGTATTGCATGCACACGACGAGGTGGCACGTCTGGTTGCCCCCGCGATGATGTATACCGACGTACACCGCGCCTCCTACCTCGCATTGGCCGAGGGGCTGATTGGTGTCGGGCTGGTGAAGGGTACGGCCGAGGATGTGGTGGCAAGCGGTGCGATGACGATGTTTATGCCGCACGGCCTGGGTCACGGTCTGGGTATGGATGTGCACGACTGCGAGGCGATGGGCGAGCGTTCGTTCGACTTCTCGACGATAGCCGCGCGTGCGGCCCGATCGGCCACCTGCATCCATCGTGCGACGTGGCGTTTGCAGGAGGGTACGGTGCTCACCGACGAGCCGGGCATCTACTTCATTCCGGCGTTGATCGAGAAGTGCAAGGCCGAAGGGAAGTATCAGGGCATCGTGAACTACGATTTATTGACCGACTACTATGATTTCGGCGGCATCCGCATCGAGGACGACCTGGTGGTGACCGCCACGGGTAACCGCATGATTGGCGGCGAGAAGAAGATTCCCGTGACGGTCGAGGAGCTCGAAGCGGTCGTGGGGAAGTAACAATGCGTTCCCGCAGACTGCCAATCTTCCAGAGGCTTCATAATTGCAAAAAAATCGCTCATTTCGGGCGATTTTTTTTTGTTTTCTCATTTTTTTTGTAATTTTATAGTCCGTAATGCGATTTTGCGAAACCTTAAAACAGATTCTATATGAAAAACTATTCAGCAAAAGAGATTAAGAACATCGTTCTGATTGGTGCGCCCGGCTCGGGAAAAACTACCCTTGCCGAAGCGATGGCTTACGAAGGGAAGGTCATCGATCGCAGGGGTAGTATCGAGAACAACAACACGCTCTCGGACAACACCGATATCGAGCACGAATACAAACGCTCGATCTATTCGACGATTCTCTTCACCGAATTCATGGAGCGCAAGCTCAACATCATCGACTGCCCGGGTTCGGACGACTTCTGTGGTT
>CAZTCM010000088.1:0-7120 GCA_964612285.1 uncultured Alistipes sp. | reverse complement strand
TGGCGACCCGCAGCCCGATGTCTGTTGTTCGTGAAGGTGTTCTGTGGCATTTTCTGCTGTTTTTGTTCTGCGAAGTTAGTAGAAACAGGCGAATAATACAACAATTTAGTGACTGTTTTTCCTCTAAAAAATCATTTTTTCGACCAAAACCGACCGCCGTCGACAAAAAAACTATGCCGCGAACAGCAACGAACACCCGCAAAACGGCGCAAAAAAGAGCATCGAAAACACTTCGCGCGCAGAAGGTGTAGGTATCTCGGTAGTTTTTTGTATATTTGCAGGATAGATTGGAGTATTATGCTCGAAAAATTGGCCAAACAAACTGCCGTCTACGGCATCAGTACCATCCTCGTGAGGTTCCTGAGCTACCTGCTCACGCCCTACTATACCCGTATTTTCGGGCAGGAGGTCTATGGTATCGTGGTCGATGTCTATGCCCTCATTCCGCTGGCACTCACGCTGCTGACCATGGGCATGGAGTCGAGCTACTTCCGCTTTGCCGCCAAGGCCGAGGCCGAAGGGGGTGATGTGCGGGCAGCCAAACACCGCCTCTTCACCACCACTTGGGGCATCACCACCTGGGCGGCCGTGCTCTTCTTCCTCCTCATCGCCCTCTTCCGCGAGCCCGTATCGGCCGTGATGGGCGAGGCCTATGTGCTGCACACGGAGTATGTCGTGTGGGTGGCGGCCATCATCCTGCTCGATGTGGCATCGGCCATCCCCTTCTCGCGGCTGCGCGAAGAGGGGCGCGCCATGACCTTCGTGGGGTTGAAGCTCTTGGGCGTGGTGGTAAATGTGGTGCTGGCTTTCGCCTTCGGCCTGGCCGGACTCTTCGCCTCCGACTTTGGGGTGGGGTGGGTCTTTGTGGCCAACCTTGCAGCTAGCGCTCTGACATGGGTGGTGCTCGTCGCCAAGGTCGAGGGACGCGGACTGGCAATCGACGGGCGGCTGTTGCGACGCATCCTGGTCTACTCGCTGCCGCTGCTGCTCGGAGGGTTGGCCGGCACGGCCAATGAGTTCATCGACCGGCAACTCATCAAATACCTCGTTCCCGAGGGGGCAATGTCTGAGGTGGGCATCTACGGCGCTATCACCAAGATTGCGGTGGTGATGATGCTCTTCTACCAGATGTATCGTTTGGCCGCAGAGCCCTTCTTCCTCTCGAACTTCAAGAAAGAGGAGTTCAAGGAGATGAATGCCGCGGCGCTGAAATACTATCTGATGGCCTCGATGGTCATCTTCCTCGGCATTGCGCTCTTCCGCGACCTCTTCGCCCTGATTGTCGGGCGCGACTTCCGCGAGGGCATCTTCATCCTGCCGGTGGTGTTGGCCGGCAACGTCTTGGCGGGCGTGTGGCTCAACCTCTCGTTCTGGTACAAACGCGAGGAGCGCACCTCGTTAGCCTTGGTCGTCACCGGCTCGGGACTGGTGGTCACGCTGGGAGCCGGCATCGCGCTGATTCCCGTCATGGGGTACTACGGCGCCGCCTGGGTACGTTTGATGAGTGAAGCCGCCATGGTGGGCGTCAGCCTATGGCTCAACCGTCGCTTCTACCCCACCCCCTACGACTGGCGCCGCATCGGCGAATATGTCGCCGTGGCCGTGGCAGGGTTCTTCGCAGCCGAGTGGGCCGGAGCGCAATTCACCGCCGCATGGAGCAGCTACCTCCTCAACGGAGTGCTCTTTGTCGGCTACCTATGGTACCTGGTGCAACGGGAAAAGATAGACGTGAAGGCGTTGATACGCGCCACAGTGAAACGATAAGAAACAACGAAGACGATGCAGTTTAAGGAGATTATCGGACAAGAGGAGTTGAAACGACGCCTGGTGCGCACGGTCGAGGAGGGTCGCGTGAGCCACGCGCAGCTCTTCACGGGACGCGCCGGCAGCGGCTCGTTCGCGATGGCTGTGGCCTACTTCCAATACCTCTGCTGTCGCCACCGTCACGACGGAGATTCGTGTGGCGAATGCCCCGACTGCCGACAAATTGCCGCCCTGGCCCACCCCGACCTGCATTTGGTCTTTCCGGTCAATAAGCAGGGGAAGAAGTCGGGCGAGGTGGTGCTCTCGGATGAGTTTTTACCCCTGCTGCGCGAGCTCTTCACCGAACGGAAGGGTTACTTCTCGGCCGAGGATTGGTACGAGCGCCTCGATTTGGGCAAGACCTTGAAGGGGATGATTTCGGCCCGCGAAGCCGACACGATTATCCGCAAGCTCTCGTTCAAGAGCTTCGAGGCGGAGTATAAGGCGGTGCTCATCTGGCTGCCGGAGACGATGAACGAGGAGGCTGCCAACAAAATTTTGAAGATTTTGGAGGAGCCGTGGGAGAAGACCCTCTTCCTGCTCGTCTCGGAGCAGCCGACACGCCTGCTGCCGACGATTCTCTCGCGCACGCAGGAGGTAGCCGTCGGACGTATCGACACCGAGGTCTTGGCACGCATCGCGGGCGAACAGGGTGTTTCCGACCCCTTGCAGGCCCGCAACATGGCCCGTTTGGCCGATGGCGACCTCTTGGAGCTGCAACACCTCATCACGGGCGAAAGCAACGCCCAGCACAAGGAGAATTTCGAACTCTTCTGCCAACTGATGCGTTTGAGCTACAACGACAAGCACCTCGAACTCATCGGCTGGGCCGAGGAGGTGGCACAACTCGCCCGCGAGCAGCAACGCGCCCTGTTGCGCGATGCGGCACGTCTGTTGCGTGAAAGTTTCATGCTCCACGCCGGATTGCGCGAAATCTCCTACCTTTGGGGCGAGGAGTTGAATTTCTGCGCGAAATTTGCCCCCTTTGTGGGGACTGCGAATATCGAACCGCTGATTGCCGAAATAGAGAGTGCCCAGGCGCAAATCTACCAAAACGGCAATCCGACCATCGTATTTACCCATTTTGCCTTGGCGGTGAGCAAGATGATTAAACATTTATAGCGCAGTTATGGCACGAATAGCACTTTTGATGGGCGGCAACCGCGGGGATGTGAAACGCACCCTGCAACAGGCCCAACAGCTGGTCAATGAACGTATCGGCGCAGTGATGCGCTGTTCGAATCGCTACGAATCGGCCCCGTGGGGTTTCGAGGATACGACCCCCTTCTTCAACCAGGCCTTGGAGGTCTCGACCGACTTGGCGCCGTTGGAGGTGTTGGATGCGCTGCAACGCATCGAGGAGGAGCTTGGTCGCAATCGCGCGGCCGAGCAGGTCGAGCGTACCGCCTCGGGGGCACGTTATGTCGGTCGCCCCATCGACATCGATCTCATCTTCTACGGCTCGGAGGTCATCGACCACGAGCGGTTGCAGGTGCCCCACCCGCTCATCGCCGAGCGTGAATTTGCGTTGGTGCCGCTCTGCGAGATTATGCGCCGCTTCTGCCATCCGGTCAGCGGCAAAACCATCGAGGAGCTGCTCGCCGAGTTACGCGCCACGACATCGACCCACCAAGGATAGTTTATAAACAGGAATGAAACAACTTTTTTCGATATTGACCCTCACGGCAGCCCTGCTGCTGACGAGCTGCCTGAAAGATGAGAATGGCGCCAACGCCTACCTCTTCAAGCCGCAGGTGCAGTGGACCTCGGGCGATGTGGGCGAGCCGCTCACCGACTTTGTGGCCTATGCCTTTACCGCCGACACGACCACCTGGGGTGTGGCCTCGTATGACGATGCGCTGGCCGGCATCCTGACCGCCAAAGAGGGGGCAAAGCCCCTGACGGGGGTTCCGGCACCCTTCTCAACAACCGAACCCTATCTGGTGGAGGGGATGCCCGACCGCTTCTCGTTGGCTCTCCCCGCAACGACGACGATGATTTTGGCCGTCGACAAGCAAAATCGTCTCTACGGCTACACCGAGCAGGCGATGAAGGAGGGGGTAGGAGCACTCTATGTGACCCTCATCTTTAAACCCTGGAAGGAGAGCAAATCCTACAAAGAGGGGGCGTGGAGCTTCTACAACAACTTCTACGAACCGCTTCCGAAGCTGACCACCTACATCAAGGCTTCGGCCCAATCGGTCGAGGGAGGCAGCGAGGAGGAGACGATTGCCAACATGAAGATTTACGCCTTTGCGGCCGACACGACGTTGTGGCGTATCACCTCGTATGACAACGCCGTGGGTGGTATCATCACCTCGAAGAACGACCCCACGCAGGAGCGTTCCACCCCCGAATACAACGCCTATGCCCAGGATGAGGCCAACAGCTATTACATGGTGGTCGACCGCTCGCCGTTGATGCTGGTGGCTGTCGACCGCACCCACCGCCGCTACGCCTACACCAAGGCCGAAGTAAATCTCACGGGCGAAAGTCCCACCTTCTCGGTGCTCTTCCGCCTCTGGCAGGAGCAGTGGATTACCCACGAGGGCGACTGGGTGGTAGTCAATCCCGACCTCGCACCCGAAGAGCAGACACAAACCCCGACCGAGAATCAGTAACAGAAGCATGAGCACAAAGACCACATACCGCATCCAGTTGTTGCGCACGGCCGTAGGGCTGCTCTTCG
The DNA here is from genome assembly GCA_964612285.1 of uncultured Alistipes sp. Classification (GTDB taxonomy): domain Bacteria; phylum Bacteroidota; class Bacteroidia; order Bacteroidales; family Rikenellaceae; genus Alistipes. The sequence goes on along the minus strand of CAZTCM010000088.1, from coordinate 2,628 downwards.
CGACCGCCTTTTTGTCGCGTTGTGCCACCATCGGCTCCCCGACCGGCGGCCCGAAGGACTCGCTGCCGCCCGTCATCGTGAACCTCACACCCGACAACTTCTCCACGAATCGTCCGCTGACCGGACACGACCGCATCTACATCGAATTTGACGAGTATGTCCAAATCAAGGACCAACAAAAGGAGTTCTACACCTCGCCGGCGATGAAGAAGAAGCCGCTCATCACCCTGCGCGGTCGAGGTATTGTCATCCAACTGCGTGACACGTTGGAGCCCAATACCACCTATTCGCTCAATTTCAGCAGCGCGATACGCGACAACAACGAGGGCAATCCCCTCCACTCGATGCGCTATGTCTTCTCGACCGGCCCCGAAGTCGACTCGATGCTCTTCTCGGGCTATACGGCCGACAGTTACAAAGCCGACTCTGTGTCGAAGAGCTACATCTGGTTCTTCCCGGCCGACTCGGTAGGTGATGTGTCGCAATACGACTCGACCATCTTCAACCACAAGCCGGCGCAGATTGCCCGCGCCGAGACCAACGGCATCTTCATCGCGCAAAACCTCAAACCGATACGCTACCGCATCTACGCCATTCAGGACAAGAACGACAACCAGATGTACGAACCGGCGGTCGATCAGGTGGGATTCCTCGACGAGAGTTACAATCCGGCCGAGATGCCCGATTTTGCCATCTGGTATGATTCGCTGCGTCGCTATGTCACGGCCGAGCCACAGCTCTACTTCCGCATGTTCACCGACGTGGCGTTCCGCCGTCAGCTGTTGCAGGAGTCGAAGCGCCCGCTGCAACATAAAGCCGAGCTCTACTTCTCGGCCGCTCATCCGCGCATCGAGTTGCTGCGTTTCGACAGCATCCCGAGCGAACAGGTAATCATCGAGCCGCTGACCAAAGGGAAGGATACGTTGGCCCTCTGGTTCAACTGCCCCGCCGAGCAGCTGCCCGACACAATCAAGGGCGAGCTTATCTACTACAAACACGATACGGCCAACCGCTGGCAGCTCGACACGGCACAATTGAAATTGGCCTGGCGTTTTATCGAGAGCAAGGAGCAGGAGCGCGAACGCGAGAAGCAGGAGCGTGAACGCCGTCGTGCCGAAGCGGCCGGTGAGGAGTATGAGGAGCCCAAGCAGGAGAATCCCTTCAAACACAACCTCCCGCTCTCGGGCGAAATCAACCCCGAGAACCACCTCTGGGTGGAGTTCGACTACCCGCTGACCCAACTCGACTCGTCGGCCGTGCGACTGCTCGGCACCCTGACCGACAACACGGTCGAGGAGCAGGAGGTCCACTTCGTGCGCGACACGGCCAAACTGCGTCGCTATCAGGTGCGTGCCGACTGGAAACAGGGTTGCAACTACACGCTCACCATCCCCGAGGGGGCCATTCGCAACGTGGCGGGCGAGCAAAACGACTCGATTGTCGGGAAATACACCGTCGCCGACCCCGCCAAATTTGCAACCCTCAAAGTGCGCCTGACGGGCCGCAACCCGCAAGCCTCCTACATCGTGCAGCAACTCGACGCCTCGGGCAAACTCCAACAGGAGAAGCCGAATGTCACCCCCGCTTCGGGCGACATCTTCATCAACTATGTCAAGCCGGGCGAGATACAGTTGCGTCTGATTGAGGACAAAAACAACAACGGGCAGTGGGATACGGGCAATGTGGTCGAGCATCGCCAGCCCGAACGCACCGAACTCTATGTAAACGAAGAGGGAGAGTCGCTCTTCGTAACAAAGGCCAATTGGGAGTTGGAGCTGACACTCGATGTCGACCGCATCTTTGCTCCGGTCACGATGCAGTCGTTGCAGCGTCTGCTCGACGAGCGTGAGATGCAGCGCCTCGAACGCGAGGAGGAGAAGCGACAGAAAGAGGGCAAGAAGAAGAAAGACGACCACGACCACAGCAACAACGCCTTCGGCAACCCCAACATGCAGTCGACAGGCAACATGTTCGACACATTCAGATAAATTGCAATGCTTATGAAACAACCTATCAAGGCCCTCGTGGTGGTGCTTTTGGCTACGCTATGCTGCCGGCCCGCGGCCCACGCCCAACATACTGTCGGATTCAGTTTCGGCACCGGCATGGCTAACGGCCGCTTCGAGCCTACGCAGGAGACCAAACCCATCTGGGGTATCGCCACGGCCGGTCTTTCGTGGCGCTACTACACGGCTCAACGCGCCGTGGGATGCGTAGGTGCCGACCTCGAATTTCTGCAACGAGGTTTCTCGATTGCCACGAATACGCGCCAGGTCGACGACGAGAAGGACTACCTCTACTACACGCGCTATGTCAACTCGCTCTCGCTCCCCATCGTGTGGCAACCCCACGCCTACCTGCTCAAACACCGTGTGCGCGTCTATTTCGAGGCGGGTGTCACCTTCTCCTACAACCTCTCGTCGACCTACGAGATGGAGAAGATGGTCGACGGAGTGAAGCAGACCGAGAAGTTTGATTACGAGTTTACGACCGTGCGCGACAACCGTTGGGGCTATGGGCTGCTGGGCGGTGGTGGTCTGGCCATCCTCATCAAGCAGTTCGAGTTGAACTTCCGCGCCCGCTACTACTTCGGCTACTCGGACATCCTGCGCAACCGCAACAAACACA
>CAZTCM010000087.1:0-7230 GCA_964612285.1 uncultured Alistipes sp. | reverse complement strand
CGCGAGACGCTGACGAAGTACCCCATCAAGACCCGCCTGAATCTGAAAGGCACGCTCATCGTAGCCCGCGATATCGCCCACGCCCGCATCAAGCAGATGCTCGACGAGGGCAAACCGATGCCCGACTACTTCAAGAAGCACCCCGTCTACTACGCAGGTCCGGCCAAGACCCCCGCAGGGATGGCCTCGGGCTCGTTCGGCCCGACGACGGCCGGTCGTATGGACCCCTATGTAGACCTCTTCCAGTCGGTGGGCGGCTCGATGGTGATGGTGGCCAAGGGCAACCGCTCGCAGGAGGTAACCGACGCCTGCCAGAAGCATGGCGGCTTCTACCTCGGCTCGATTGGCGGTCCGGCAGCCATCCTGGCCAAGAACTCGATTAAGTCGGTCGAGGTGGTCGACTTCCCCGAGTTGGGCATGGAGGCCGTGCGCAAGATTTATGTCGAGAACTTCCCCGCCTTCATTATCGTTGATGACAAAGGCAACGACTTTTTTGCCGATTTCAAACACTAAAAGAGTTTGTTCATTCGTTTCATTGAGGCGATAGAAACACCGTATGAAACAAAAAGTTGTAACACTTCTACTCACGGTTTGGCTGGTGCTGACGGCCCTCACGACCTTCGGCGCCGGCAAACCCGTATTCGAGGTTTCGACCCCGCTGACCGTCGCCATGGGCGAGGCGTTCCGCGTCGAGTTTGCACTCAACGCCAAGCCCGACGACGACACGTTCAGTGCCCCTTCGTTCGAGGGATTTGACGTGTTGGCCGGTCCGGCCGTTTCGCGCGGGCAGTCGATTCAAATCATCAACGGCTCGATGACCAAGAGCGTCAATGTCACCTACACTTTCGTGCTGCTCCCCAAGCAGGCAGGCACACTCACCATCGGCTCGGCCGAGGTGAAGGTCGAAGGCGAGGTGGTCCACTCGACCCCGCAACCCATCGAGGTGGTGAACGAAGGTGCCGCACCGGCCACACAAGGCTCCACGACACAACGCCAGCAGCGTCGCCAGGATACCCAAAGCGATGCGGCCAGCCGTGTAGCCAAAGACGACCTGCTGCTGCGCGCCATCGTCTCGAAGCAGTCGGTCTACAAAAACGAGCCGCTGCATGTGACCTACAAGCTCTACACCCGCGTGCCGTTTGTCGATTACTCGTTCGAGGCAAGTCCCTCGTTCAACGGCTTCTGGGCGCAGGATTTGGTCAATAAGAAGAGTAATACCCAATCGAGCCGCGAGACCTACAACGGCAAGGTCTACGACACCTTTGTCTTGGGCGACTGGCTGCTCTATCCGCAGCAGGCCGGCCAACTGACAATCGACCCGATGGGAATGACCATCGTGGCGCAGGTGGTGGTGCAGAGTCGCAACCCCGACCCCTTCTTCGGCAGCGGTCACGAGGTCTTCAACGTACCGCGCAAGGTGCAGAGCCAGCCCATCGCCATCACGGTCAAACCGCTTCCGGCGGGTGCTCCTGCCGAATTCAATGGCGCCGTAGGCCAGTTCAAATTGGAGGCAACACCGCCGGCCGAGCGTCTGGCGGCCAACTCGGGTGCCACCTACACGGTGCGTATCTCGGGTACGGGTAACCTGACCTTCGTGCAGGCTCCGACGCTCAACCTGCCCACCTCGTTCGAGCAGTACAACGTCAAGACCACCGAGGCTATCAACGCCTCGGCCTCGGGCATCACCGGCTATCGCCAATTCGAGTACCCCTTCATCGCACGCGCCGAGGGCAACTACGAGTTGGAACCGGTCCGTTTCAGTTATTTCGACCCGCAACGCATGCAATACATGACCTTGCAATCGAAACCCTTGCAGATGGTGATTGAGCCCGACGTGAAGGGGCTCTCGGGCGAATCGGTCGTACTGCCCGGGCGCGGTCTTTCGAAGGAGGAGGTGAAGTTGCTCGGCGAGGATATCCGCTTTATCAAAATCGGAGCGGCCCACCTGCATCACAAACGAGCCCCGCTGTTGTTCAGCACCCTCTATTGGGCGATGATGGCAGCCATTTTTGCCCTCTTCGGAGCCACCTATTACGCCCTGCGTCGCCGCATCCGCGAATCGCAAAACCAGGTACTCGTGCGCGGCAAGCGTGCCAACAAGATGGCCGTACGCCGCCTTCGCTCGGCCCGCAAATACATGGAGCTCGACGAGCGTCGTGCCTTCTACGAGGAGATGTTACACGCCTTGTGGGGTTATATGAGCGATAAGCTGAACATCCCCGTAGCCAACCTCACGAAGGAGAACGTAGCAGAGGAGCTGCTCAAACGCGGCATTCGCAGCGAAGAGGCCGAACGCTTCACGAACATCATTGCCCGCTGCGACGAGGCACAATACTCACCCTCGGCCGGTGCCAACATGAGCGAGGTCTATGCCGAAGGCGTGGAACTGATTTCGGAGATGGAGGCGAAGATTAAACGATAATGCAAAATTTAGCATGCAAAATTCAAAATTAAGAGTGAATAGATTGACGGCATATTGGCTTGCGCTTGTCGGACTTTTTTGCACGCTGACCGTATCGGCACAAAGCGATACGACGGCCGTCGCGGCGTCGGTTGTCACCGAATTGGAAGCCGAGACACCCGAGTCGTTGTGGGATAAGTCCAACACGGAGTACATCAACAACAACTACGAGGCGGCCATTCAGGGATATCACCGACTCCTCGACCAAGGACTCGTATCGGCCAAACTCTACTACAACCTCGCCAACGCCTGCTTCAAACGCGACGAACTGGGCGAAGCGATTCTCTACTACCACCGAGCCTTGCGCCTGACGCCGGGCGACGAGGATATTCGCCACAACCTCTCGGTAGCCGAGGCACGCACGAAGGACACCATCGACCAGATACCGCAGTTCTTCCTCGCTTCGTGGGTCGTAACACTCCGTCAATTGATGAGTTCGACCGCCTGGACACTTCTTTCGCTGGTGGCCCTTGTCGTACTCTTTACGATGTTGCTGCTCTACCTGCTGGCCGGCCGACTGACCCTGCGCAAAGGGGGATTCTATGGTTCACTGGCAGCGCTGCTGCTCTTCGTCATGGCCACCTGGATGGCTGCCGGACAGCGACGCGAACAACTCGGTGAGCACCAAGCGGTCGTCATGACCTCGTCGGCAGCCGTGAAGAGTTCGCCCGACCGTGCCGCCACCGACCTCTTCGTGCTGCACGAAGGAACCGTGGTCGAGATTACCAACCGCTTTGGCGAGTGGTGCGAGGTGACGATTGCCGACGGCAAGAAGGGATGGACCGAAACCCGCAAAATCGAGGTAATCTAACACGCCATGTCACAACTCTTGCAGGACGCCGTGGGCGAGTTGCAGAAACTGCCCGGAATAGGCCGTCGCACGGCGTTGCGATTGGCCATGCACTTGTTGCGCATGGAGCCCGAGTCGGTCGACGAGATGACGCAGGCCATTGCCCGATTCCGCCACGAGGTGAAGCATTGTGCGCAATGCAATAATCTATCCGACAACGACTTGTGCCCCATCTGCGCCGACCGCGAGCGCGACCATTCGACCATCTGCGTGGTCGAGCAGGTGGCCGATGTCCTCTCGATTGAGAATACGCACCAATACCGCGGGCTGTATCATGTGCTGGGCGGCGTCATCTCGCCGATGCAGGGCATCGCACCCTCCGATTTGAAAATCGACCTCTTGTGCGACCGCATCGCCGAGAGGGACGTGAAGGAGGTAATTTTGGCCATCTCGACCTCGGTCGAGGGCGAAACCACGCTCTTCTACCTGATGAGCCGTCTGCGTCGTTTCGAGGGGCTGAAAATCACCACCATCGCCCGCGGTATCGGCTTTGGCGACGAGTTGGAGTATGTCGACGAGCTGACCATCACGCATGCACTGCTGAATCGCCGGCTCATCGAATAACACACCCTTACCCTTAACCGCATTTGCAGCGATGGCACCCCTTCCCGATATTTTTCATCTTGCCACCGAAGCCGACTTTGAGGCTGCGGCACTGCAATTGTTTCGGCATCAGGCGGTGCAGTGTGCCCCCTACCGCGACTACCTCGCGCTAATCGGCACGCAGGCCGCGACCGTACAACGGCTCGGCGATATTCCGTTTCTGCCCATCTCGCTCTTCAAGAGCCACGAGGTCTATGGCAGCACCACACCGCCCGAGGTGGTCTTTACGTCGAGTGCGACGAGCGGCATGACCCCCTCGCGCCACCCGATGCAGTCGCTCGCACACTACGAGCAGAGTTTCACACGCGCCTTCCGCCACTTCTACGGCGAGCCGGCACAGTGGAGCCTTTATGCCCTGCTGCCCAACTACCTCGCGCGCAAGGGGTCGTCGCTGGTCTATATGGCCGACCGGCTCATTGCCGCCTGCGGCTCGGGGGGCTTCTACCTCCACGACTACGAGCGGTTGCTGCACGACATGGCCGCCGACCCGAAACCCAAAATCTTGCTGGGTGTGAGCTATGCCCTCTGGGAGTTGGCCGAGCAACACCCCACTCCTCTTCCGAACACCATCGTCATGGAGACCGGCGGCATGAAGGGGCAGCGCGAGGAACTGCCCAAAGAGCAGTTTCACCGCATCCTCTGCGAGGCATTCGGTGTCGATGAGATTCACTCCGAGTATGGCATGGCCGAGCTCACCTCGCAAGCCTATTCGAAGGGAGGGAATCGTTTCCATTGTCCCCCCTGGATGCGGGTCATCACGCGCGATGTCAATGACCCGTTCGACCTGCACGAAGGGGCCTCGCGTGGTGGGTTGAACATCATCGACCTGGCCAACGGTTCGTCGTGCTGCTTTATCCAGACCGAGGATGTCGGGCGCACCTTTACGGACGGCTCGTTCGAGATCGAGGGGCGCATCGATCACAGCGAGATACGCGGTTGCAACCTGTTGATACAATAGCCAAAAGATATGAGCACGATTGATTTTGTCATCTTGTGGGTCGATGGAGCCGACCCCGCGTGGCAGGCGGAGTTTCGGCGTTACCGCCAAACGGCCGGCATGGATGCCTCCGCGATTCGCTACCGCGACTGGGGCACGCTGCGCTATTGGTTCCGCGCCGTTGAACGGTTTGCGCCGTGGGTGCGCACGATTCACTTCGTAACGTGGGGACACCTCCCCGCGTGGCTCGATACGACCCACCCCAAGCTGCATATCGTGCGTCACGCCGACTTTATCCCTGCGGAGTGGCTCCCCACCTTCAACTCGAACGTCATCGAGCTGAATCTCCACCGCATCGAGGGACTTGCGGAGCACTTCGTGCTCTTCAACGACGACACCTTCCTCACACGCCCCTGCTGCGAGGAGGATTTCTTCCGCCACGGGCTGCCGTGCGACATCGCCCGTCTGAGCGTAGTACGCCCGTCGAGCGTAGCCACAACCATTCTACGCAATTTGGCGTTGATTAACGCCCACCACCCGCGCACAGTGCTGAATCGTCATCTCGGCAAGTGGCTGGCCCCCTGCTATGGCATCAGCAACCTCGCAAAGACCCTTTCGCTCCTGCCGTGGAGCTTCTTCCCTGCCTTCTACGATCCGCACCAGCCGCAGGCCTACCGCAAGGAGGCCTTTCAGCGGGCATGGAAGTTGTGGGGCGACGAGTTGGCTGCCACCTCGTCTCACCGTTTCCGTTCGACGGATGACCTATCACACTGGCTGATTCGCTACGACCAACTCTGTCGTGGCGAGTTCATGCCCCGCACCCCCTCGGGCGATCGATTGGTCACGCTCACCGACGAAGCGGCCGAGGAGATTGCGCACCTCATCGCCACGCAGGCACAACGCCTGCTATGCATCCACGACAACGAAGAGATTGCCGACGTCGAACAGGCAGGTCGCACATTGCAACAAGGATTTGAAACACTTCTGCCCGAAAAATCGAGTTATGAGCGTTAATTTCTCCGTCGTCATTCCACTCTACAACAAGGAGCGCGAAATCGAGGCTACCGTGCGCTCGGTCTTGGCGCAGACACTGCAGCCGAAGGAGATCGTCATCGTAAACGATGGCTCGAAGGATCGCTCGGCGGAGGTGGTACGCCGTATCGACTCACCGCTGATTCGGCAGATCGACCAGCCCAACGGAGGTGTTTCGCGTGCCCGCAATCGAGGCATCGAAGCCGCCACGGGGGAGTATGTCGCCCTGCTGGATGGTGACGACCAATGGGAGCCCGATTTTTTGGAGGAGATAGCCCGACTCATCGAAGCATTCCCCGCCTGCGGGCTCTACTGCACTGCCTTCCGCATCGTGGCCGACAACGGCCTGTTCGATGCCCCCTGCCCCGAGCAGCGCGGCATCGTCGGCAACTTCTTTCGCGACTCGGCCCACCGCTACATTGCCATCCCTTCGACCGCAGTCATCCCGCGCGCAGCCTTCGACAACGTGGGCGGTTTCCCCGAGGGAATGAAGATTGGCGAAGATCTGTATCTGTGGATTAAGTTGGCACGTCGCTATCGGGTCTGCTTCTCGCCGCGTCGTCTGGTGCGCTACTCCCGCGTGGCGGCCAATCGTTCGACAAGCACCTACACCCCCGAGCAGAGCGAACATTCGTTCGAAGAGCTCTACGACGCCTCGGCGCCGCTCGACGAGCGCGAATTCATCGCCCGCGCCGCACTCGGCAAGGCGTTGATTCTCTCGGCCAAAGGGGACACGGAGGCGGCACGGCGTGCCATTAAGACCTTCTCTTTCACAAAGACCTACCGCCGCACGCTGCGCAAGGTGCAGTTGCTCAACCGCCTGCCTGTCGGTTGGCGACAACTGCTCCTCAATGGCTATAATTGGTTGGCGTGGAAAATTGCAAAAAAAGGGCTCTGATGCAGAGCCCTTTTTGCAAATTCAAAATTTAGAATTATGGGTAGCATTAGTTACTGAATTGCAACTTACCCTCTTGGGCATCAATACGAATCGGGCGCGAGCGATCGACATCGCCGGCCAAAATGCGCTTCGAGAGGTCGTTGACCACATAGCGCTGAATGGTTCGCTTCACGGGGCGGGCACCAAACAAGGGGTCGTAGCCCGCATCGGCAATCCACCGACGCGCCGCCTCTGTATATTCGAGCGAAACGCCGTTTTGCGCCAACATGCGACGTACCTGCCCGAGTTGCATATCGACAATCTGCTCGATATGCCGGCGCGAAAGGGGCTCGAACAACACAATCTCATCCACACGGTTCAGGAACTCGGGTTTGAGCTGCTGTTTGAGCAGTTCGACCACCTCGTCGCGCGTGCGTTCAAGCAAAGCCGCATCAAGGTGCAGACCATCA